>NZ_JBFALS010000004.1:0-113160 GCF_040656295.1 Streptomyces sp. NPDC049954 | reverse complement strand
GGCGCCGCCGCGATCGCGGCGGCGCCGCCCTCCGCCACACCCGCACCCTCCGCCGAGGCCCCCCGGCCCGGGGTAGACGCCACGCCACCCGGACCGGCAGGCCACCGCACGCGGCCGAAGCACCCGGAAAGGGCCCTCGCTAGGCTGGCCGCCATGACCACCAGCACCGCAGCCCGCTTCGATCGCGGCCACACCGACGACCTGATGTCCTTCCTCGCGGCCTCCCCCACGCCGTACCACGCCGTGGACCAGGCCGCCCGCCGCCTCCGGGAGGCGGGCTTCCAGCAGGTCGCCGAGGCGGACGCCTGGGACGCGACCAGCGGCGGCAAGTACGTGCTGCGCGGGGGCGCCGTCATCGCCTGGTTCGTGCCGGAGGGCGCCGAGGCGCACACCCCCTTCCGCATCGTCGGCGCGCACACCGACTCGCCGAGCCTGCGGGTCAAGCCGCAGCCGGACTTCTCCGCGCAGGGCTGGCGTCAGGTCGCCGTCGAGATCTACGGCGGTCCGCTGCTGAACTCGTGGCTCGACCGCGACCTCGGGCTCTCGGGCCGGCTGAGCCTGCGCGACGGCTCCACCCGGCTGCTGAGCGTGGACCGGCCGCTGCTGCGCGTACCGCAGCTCGCGATCCACCTCGACCGCTCCGTGAACGACGCCCTCAAGCTCGACAAGCAGCGCCACCTCCAGCCCGTGTGGGGCCTGGGCGAGGCGCACGACGGGGACCTGATCCGCTTCGCCGAGCGGGAGGCCGGCCTCGACGAGGGCTCGGTCACCGGCTGGGACCTGATGGCCCACCCCGTCGAGCCCCCGGCCTACCTCGGCGCGGACCGCGAGCTGCTGGCCGGTCCCCGCATGGACAACCTGCTGTCGGTGCACTCCGGGACGGCCGCGCTGATCGCCGCCGCGCGGGGCGAGCACCTGTCGTACATCCCCGTCCTGGCCGCCTTCGACCACGAGGAGACCGGCTCGCAGTCCGACACCGGCGCCGACGGGCCGCTGCTCGGCACCGTGCTGGAGCGCTCGGTGTTCGCCCGGGGCGGCTCCTTCGAGGACCGGGCCCGCGCGCTGGCCGGCTCCGTGTGCCTGTCCTCCGACACCGGCCACGCCGTGCACCCCAACTACGCGGAACGGCACGACCCGACCCACCACCCGCGCGTCAACGGCGGCCCCATCCTCAAGGTCAACGTCAACAACCGGTACGCGACCGACGGCGCGGGCCGCGCGGAGTTCGCGGCGGCGGCCGAGCGGGCCGGGGTGCCCTTCCAGTCCTTCGTGTCGAACAACTCGATGCCCTGCGGCACGACGATCGGCCCGATCACCGCCGCCCGGCACGGAATCCGCACCGTCGACATCGGCGTGGCGATCCTCTCGATGCACAGCGCCCGCGAACTGTGCGGAGCGGACGACCCGCACCTGCTGGCCAACACGCTGGTCGCCTTCCTGGAGGGATGAGCACCTCCACCCCCTGTGTGACGGGGCGTCCGCCGGGTACCCGAGCGCCACGGACGGCTACCAGGAGGCGCGACATCATGGGTCTGGGCGGATGCATCATCCTCATCGCGGCGGGAGCGATTCTCACCTTCGCGACGGACTGGGACATGCAGGGGGTGAACCTCGACGTCGTCGGGGTGATCCTCATGGTCGTCGGCATCATCGGCGTGGCGACCTTCACGAGCATCGCCCGCAAGCGGCGCATGGTGGCCACGGCCCAGCCCGTGGTCACCCAGCCGACGTACGAGACGGAGGAACAGCGCATCCGTCGCGAACACGGCGGCTACTGACGGTGGGACAGTCGGACCGACACGGCTGTCCCACCCCCGCGACCCGCGACAGCCGGCCCGCGACCCGCGAACCCGCGACAGCCGGCCCCGCACGGCGGGCCGGACAACGGGGGTCGCGCACACGCCGCCAAGGACCGGGCCCCACAGCCCGTCCGTCCGGCGTTCGAGAACACCGGTGAGCCGACCGCGGGGGCCTCGGCCCTGTCGGCTCAGGCGTCCAGCCCGGCCAGCACCAGCGCCAAGCGCTCCGCCCCGCCGCCGGAGACAACCACCGGCACCCCCCAGTCCTGCTGATGCACATGGCAGGCCGGGTAATCATTGGCCGGGTCGTCGTCGCAGGACGCCGCCATGGCCGACACGTGGAGCACGCCCTCGGTCACGGCGGGGTTCAGCTCCACGACCCGCGCCAGATCCGTGCCCGCGCCCTCTCCCGCCACCAGCAGCTCCGGCGGCGTCGCCGACACCAGCAGCCGGGTCGAGGGCCCGTACCGCGTGTCGAGCTTCTGCCCGGCGGGCGCCTCGAAGACCACGTCGAGCTGGAGCTTCCCGGGAGCGACCTCGGTCGCCTCGCGACGCGTGCGGTGCGCGACCGCCTCCACGCGTACCGCCTCCTCCGGCAGCCGCAGCCGCGTCAGCCGGTGCCGCGCCGATTCGACGACCACGACCTCGTCCCCGTCCAGGACGGCGGCGCTGGGCTCCCGCAGATCCGTCGCGAGCGTCGTCACCTGACCGCTCGCCGGGTCGAAGCGGCGCAGCGCGTGGTTGTACGTGTCCGAGACCGCGACCGAACCGTCCGGCAGCGCCGTGACGCCCAGCGGATGCTGGAACAGCGCCTGCCCGGCGTCCCCGTCCCGGTGCCCGAAGTCGAACAGCCCGGTGCCGACCGCCGTGCGCACGATCCCCTCACGGTCGATCCAGCGCACCGCGCTCGACTCCGCGTCCGCGATCCACAGCCGTTCCCCGTCCGCGCTCACGGCGAGCCCCGAGGGCTGCGCGAACCACGCCTCGGCGGCGGGCCCGTCGACCAGTCCCTCGTTCGTCGTCCCCGCCGCGACCGCCACGGTCTCCGTCGCCGGGTCGTACGTCCACAGCTGGTGGACGCCGGCCATGGCGATCCACACCCGGTCCCCGAACACGGCCACGTCCCACGGGGAGGACAGCGCCACCTCACGGGCGGGCCCCGAGGTCGGCGACCCCTGCCACCACTGCGCACCGGTCCCGGCGAGCGTCGTGACCTCCCCGCTCCGCGGATCGAAACGGCGCAGCGCGTGGTTCACGGTGTCGGCGACCACCACGGAACCGTCCGGCAGCAGCGCGAGCCCCTGCGGCTCGTTGAAGCGCGCGCGGGCCTGCCCGCCGTCCGCCCCGGCCCCGTCCACGAAACCCCGCTCACCGCTGCCGATGCGGCGCAGGACGGTCTCGCCGTCCGCCGCCAGCTCGACCAGGGCGTGCCGGGTCGTGTCGCTGACGAGGAAGGAACCGGAGGGCAGCCTGAGCGCCTTTCCGGGGAAGCGCAGATCCGTCGCGACGGGCTCGGGGGCGACATAAGGCCCGTCCCCGCGCCGCAGCGTCCCCTTGGCCTCGTGCTCCGCCTCCAGCTCCTCGACCAGCGCCTCGATGGCGTGCGCGTGGCCCTCGCCCGCGTGCTGGGCGACGACATAGCCCTCGGGGTCGATCACGACGAGCGTCGGCCAGGCGCGGACCGCGTACTGCTTCCACGTGGCCAGCTCGGGATCGTCCAGCACCGGGTGCTCGACGCCGTACCGCTCGACGGCGTCGACGACCGCCCCGTGCTCCGCCTCGTGGACGAACTTCGGCGAGTGCACACCGATGATGACGACGGTGTCCCGGTGCCGCTCCTCCAGCTCCCGCAGCTCGTCGAGGACGTGCAGGCAGTTGATGCAGCAGAAGGTCCAGAAGTCGAGGACCACGATGCGTCCCCGCAGATCGGCCAGGGTGTACGAGGTGTCGCCGGTGTTGAGCCAGCCGCCCTTGCCGACCAGTTCGGGGGCGCGGACACGGGCACGGCTGCGGGGCGCGGGAGCTGCGTCGGCGTTCACGGGAGCTGCGTCGTTCATGGGATCAAGGGTGCCACTTCGGCGGGGGCCGACCTCGACCGAGCCGCCCCCGTTGTTTCACGTGAAACATCACGACCACGGAGCGTTGTTTCACGTGAAACAAAGGCAGCGCCGGCCGGACGTTTCACGTGAAACCGGGTACGAGTCCTTCCATGAGATTCCTCGTGCGTGAGCGGATGTTCGCCATCGGTGACGACTACTGGATCGAGGACGAGACGGGCCGCAAGGTCTTCCTCGTGGACGGGAAGGCGATGCGCCTGCGCCAGACCTTCGAGTTGAAGGACCCGCAGGGCCATGTCCTCGTCGACATCCGCGAGAAGATGCTGAGTCTGCGGGACACCATGCTCATCGAGCGGAACGGCGAGCCACTGGCCCGGGTCAAGCGCAAACGCCTCTCCCTGCTGCGCAACCACTACCGGGTCAGCCTCGTGGACGGGACCGAGCTGGACGTGAGCGGCAAGATCCTCGACCGCGAGTTCGCGATCGACTACGACGGGGAGTTGCTGGCGCAGATCTCCCGCCGCTGGCTCACCGTCCGCGACACCTACGGCGTGGACGTCGTCCGTGAGGACATGGACCCCTCGCTCGTCATCGCGGTGGCCGTCTGCGTGATCACCCTCGCGGAGAAGGAGCGGGACGGGGGCTGAGGGGCTACGGCTACGGCCACGGTCACGGGTGTCGACGCCTGAGGCCGGACGCCGTACGGCTCACGGCCTCAAGGGCGGTACCGCAGCGGATGGTCCTGAGGAACCTCGATCACCCCGATCCGCACGCCGTCCGGGTCGGCGACCCACATCTCGACGAGGCCCCAGGGCTCCTTCTTCGGCTCCCGGAGGATCTCGGCCCCGGCCCGGCGCAGCTCCTCGTGGGCGGCCGCCGCGTCGGGAACCTGGAGCCACAGGCCGAGCGCGGGGGACGGGGCCTCGTCGGAGCGGCCGGAGAGTTCGAGGAAGCCGCCGCCGAGGAAGTACACCGTGCCGCGCTCGGGCCCGGTGCCGAACTCCCGGTAGACCGCGAGGCCCAGCGTCTCGCCGTAGAAGGCTCGTGAACGTTCCGGGTCCGTGGGTCGCAGCAGAATCCTGCTGCTCAGTACCTGCACCATGCCAACCGAGAGTAGAGGCAGTGGGCCGGGAAGTGGCCCAGCCGCGACCGCACTTCACGGCAGTACGGTGGGGCGGGGCGGCCGGTGGGCGCGCACAGTACCACCGTCCTGGCTTTCGGGACGTCAACTCGGGCCTACCATCGTCATTCGAAAGCACTGCCAGGGCGACACCGGGCGGCGTACTGTGCTCTTCCGGGGATTCCCCGGCCCCCGGAGCACGTCTCGCACCGACCGACGCCGTGCGACCGGCCGCCCTGACCGTTCCAGCCGTCCTGATGTCCGAGCGTGGCAGCCCGCCGCGACGTACCGACCGCACGAGGGGTCCCGTGAGCCTCCATCCCAGCCTTCAGACCTATGCCGATGCCTGGACTGACTCCGTGGAAGCGATATCAGAGCTGGTGCAGCCACTCGTCGAGGGGGAGTGGAACCGGGTGACGCCCTGCCCGAGCTGGTCGGTGCGGGACGTCGTCTCCCATGTGATCGGGCTGGACTGCGAACTGCTCGGCGACCCGCGCCCCATCCACACGCTGCCGCGCGACCTCTACCACGTACAGACCGAGCACCAGCGGTACATGGAGATGCAGGTCGACGTCCGCAGGCACCACACGGGTCCGGAGATGACCTCGGAGCTGGAGTACACGGTCATCCGGCGCAACCGGCAGCTGCGGAACGAGAACCGGGAGCCCTCGGCGAAGCTGCGCGGGCCGCTCGGCACGGAGTGGACCCTCGAAGAGGCCATGCGCATGCGGGCCTTCGACGTGTGGGTGCACGAGCAGGACCTGCGGACGGCGCTGCGCGCGCCCGGCAACCTCGACTCGCCCGGCGCCTACGTGACGCGGGACATGCTCCTGGAGGGGCTGCCGAAGGTCGTCGCCAAGCGGGCCTCGGCGCCCGCCGGTTCGGCGGTCGTCTTCGACGTGAGCGGGCCGGTGGAGTTCCTGCGCACCGTGCGCACCGACGCGGAGGGGCGGGGCACGGTGGACGGTTCGCCCTCGCTCGGCCCGGTCGCCACGATCAGCACCGACTGGGACACCTACTTCCGGCTGGCCTGCGGGCGGATCAGCGCCGCCCAGGCGGCGGACCGGGTCAAGACCGAGGGCGACCTGGAACTCGCCGAGGCCATCGTGGCCAACTTCGCGATCACCCCCTGAGCTGGGGCGGTACGGCCCCGCACGGCCCGACCCGCACCCGCACTCGTACTCGTACTCGTACTCGTACTCGTACTCGTACTCGTACTCGTACTCGTACTGATGGTGCGACGAGTGGCCCGTGGCCCCCGGAGGCCACCTCCTGCCGGCTCACACCGGTACGTGCACCGTCTTCACCGGGCTGGCGACGTGCCGTTCGCGTTCGCGGCGGGCGGTGCGGGCACGCAGCCGCAGGATCTGGGAGACGCCGAGCGCCTGGAGCGCGAAGATCACGCAGAAGGCGACGCGGTAGTTGTCACCGGTCGCGTCGAGGAGGACGCCGACCGCGAACAGCGCCGTCATGGAGGCGGTGAAGCCGCCCATGTTGACGATGCCGGAGGCGGTGCCCTGGCGCGCGGGCGGGTTGGCGGGCCGCGCGAAGTCGAAGCCGACCATGGAGGCGGGCCCGCAGGCGCCGAGGACGACGGCGAGGGCGCACAGCACCGCCATCGGCGTGTGCTCCGCCGGCCAGGACAGCGTCAGGCCCCACAGCAGCGCGGCGGCCAGGACGGTACCCAGCACGAGCGGGATGCGGGCCGCGTGGTGGCGGGCGATGATCTGCCCGTAGACGAGGCCGACCGCCATGTTGGAGAGCACGACGAGCGTCAGGATCTCCCCGGCGGTGCCACGGGACAGCCCCTGCGCCTCGACGAGGAACGGCATGCCCCACAGCAGCAGGAAGACCTGCGCCGGGAACTGCGTCGTGAAGTGCACCCACATCCCGAGCCGGCTGCCCGGTTCCCGCCAGGTCTCGGCGATCTGCCGGCGCACGAAGGCGGCGCCCCGGTGCGAGGCGGGCAGCGGCGGCGGCTCGTGGCCCTGGGGGTGGTCCTTCAGGAAGACGAGCATGACGACGAGCACGAGCACCCCGGCCATCGAGCTGCCCGCGAAGGCCCAGGTCCAGCCGACCCCGTGCAGCAGCCGGGCGATGACGAGCGTCGAGACGAGGTTGCCCGCCATGCCCACGAGCCCGGCCATCTGACCGACGAAGGGGCCGCGCCGCGCCGGGAACCAGCGGCCGCCCAGCCGCAGCACGCTGATGAAGGTCATCGCGTCCCCGCAGCCGAGCAGGGCGCGCGAGAGCAGTGCCGTGCCGTACGAGGGGGAGAAGGCGAAACCGAGCTGGCCGAGGGTGAACAGCACGGCGCCCATCGTCAGCACCTTCTTGGTGCCGAGGCGGTCGACCATGAGGCCGACGGGTATCTGCATCCCCGCGTACACGAGCAGCTGGAGGATGGAGAAGGTGGACAGCGCGGACGCGTTGACGTGGAAACGGTCGGCGGCGTCGAGTCCGGCCACCCCGAGCGAGGTGCGGAAGATGATCGCCACGAAGTAGACGGAGACGCCGACGCCCCACACGAACATGGCGCGCCGGCCGCCCGGCGGGTCCCCCGGCAGCGAGGGAGGGGCGACGGACGAGGAGGAGGCGGAGCTCATCGCACCTCCCCGCGGGCCAGCGTGTGGAACCAGCCGACGTGCCGGTCGACGGCGGCGACGGCGCTCTCCGCGTCGCCCTCGCGCAGGGCGGCGAGGATCTCGCGGTGCTCGGCGATGCTCTTCGCGGTGCGGTCCGGATGGGAGTACATGACCGCGACGCCCATCCGCAGTTGCCGGTCGCGCAGTTGGTCGTAGATGCGGGACAGGATCTCGTTGCCCAGGCTGCGCACGATCTCGGCGTGGAAACACCGGTCGCTGGCCGCCGCCGCGTCGAAGTCGCCCGCGTCGGCCTGCCGCCGGTGCTGCTCGATCAGCTCCTCCAGCCGGGTCAGCAGGGCCGGGGCGGCGGGCACCGCCCGGCGGGCCGCGTGCTGTTCGACGATGAGCCGGGTCTCCACCACGTCCTCGATCTCCTGCGCGGAGACCGGCAGCACCATGACGCCCTTCTTGGGATACAGCTTCAGCAGCCCCTCGACCTCCAGCCGCAGCAGCGCCTCGCGCACCGGGGTGCGCGACACCCCCGTGGCCTCGGCGAGTTCACCCTCGGTCAGCAGCGTCCCGCCGGCGTAGGTGCGGTCCAGGACGCGTTGTTTGACGTGGCTGTAGACACGGTCGGCAGCAGGGGGCTGCTTGAGAGCGGCGGCAGGCATGCGTACAGCATAGATACAACAGTTCGACCGGAAGGCCGCTACGGCGGCAGCGGGCGCCGCGAGTGACCGGAATCACCGGGCCGCGGATTTCTCGCGTACGTGACGTGTGAGGCCGACGGGCCCGGGCACTCGATCGTCGTCAAGGAAACGGCTCACAGCGAGACCCCGGAAGCACCGCCTCCGGGAGCCCAGAGGCAACGGTCTCCGGGGTACCGAGCGAGAAGCGAAGGAGCGCGACCATGACCGCGAAGCACACGCACGGCGCCGAGAAGAAGACGTCGGCCAAGGGCGACCAGATCAAGGGTGCGGCCAAGGAGACGGTCGGCCGTGCGGTCGGCAACGAGCGCATGGAGGCCGAGGGCAGCGCCGAGCGCGCCAAGGGCGACATGAAGCAGTCGAAGGAGAAGGCGAAGGACGCCTTCAAACGCTGACCGTCGCAGGCTGGCCTTCGCACGCTGACCTTCGAACGCCGGCCGTCACACGCTGACCGCGGATGGCGTCGTTGACGCCTCCACCTCGTGGATCAGCGGGTCCATGGATCAGCGGGTCAGCTGATCACCGGACGGCACCGGTAGTGACCGCAGCGCCCTCCCCCTCATACGGGGTGCCGCCGGGACCTCGCCCCCCTCGGGTCCCGGCGCGCATCCGCTCACGACGGCCGACGGCCTGCGCCCTGAGCGCGGCCCGTCGGCCGTCCCGCGTCCGCGCCGCCGCTCAGGTGCGGCGGGCCCGGCGGCGGCGCACCAGGACGTAGCCCGCGAGCCCGGCGAGCACCACGAGCGCCGCCGCCCCCGTGAGTGGCGCCCAGGGCGTACCGCCGTCTCCGCCCCCGTGCTCCCCCGTCACCTCCACGGCGACGGGGGCCTTGTCGTTGCCGGGGGTGCGGTCGTACGCCCCGAAGGCCCGCACCGATCCACGCGCACCCGGCACGGCCCGGTCGATGCGGAACCGGAAGGTGTTGAGGGCGCGTTCGCCGGGGGCGAGGGGCCCGAACTGGGCGCGGTTCAGGCGGCAGACGTACGTTCGTGGGGCGTCGCCGGACTTCCCGGCCCGGTCGCAGCCCCAGTCGGCGCGGTCGCCGTCGATCTCGTACGGGACGGAGGTGACGGTCGTCCCCTCGGGCGCCGTGACCTCGTAGCGGCCCTCCCTGCCGTCCCCCGGAATCTGCCCGGGCCCCTTGTCCAGCACCCCGAGCGGTACCTCGACGGTGTCCCCGACCCTGCCGCGCACGGTCCCGCCGACGGCGGCGTAGTCGACCTGCGCGGTGGTGCGCACGCGGATCTCGGTGCGGGCGCCGTGCGGTGCGGGGAGCGTGTCGGCGCCCGTGTGCTCCAAGGTCAGCGGCGCCCCGTGCCCGCGTTCGGTGAACTCGACGCCCATCTCCTCGAAGACGGTCCGGCTGGTGCGGTCCTGGTAGCTGATCGCGTACGAGAGCGTCTGGGCGGCGGCGCCCCGGGCCGCCTTCGCGGTGAACGGTACGGAGGTGCGGTACGCGCTGTGCGGGGCGATCCGCCCGGGGAACTCGCACCAGGCGGCGGCCGGGTCCCTCTTCGAGTAGAAGCAGTTGCTGTGCTCGCGGGCCAGCGCGGGCGCGTCGCCGTCCCCGCGCAGAACGAGCGCGAACCCCTTGTCGGAGCGGAGCCCGGTGGGGTTGGCGAAGGCGGGGGTGAACCGGAAGTCCCCGCCCGGCCGTACGTCGCGCACGTCGAGCCGTTCGCTCTGCACGACGCCCGGACCGGCGATCCTGACCCGGGTACTGCCGTGCACGGTCGGGGCGTTGTCGGCGGTGAGCGTGTAGCGGACGGTGCCGGACTCCCCGGGCCGCACACCGTCCTTGCCGCGCACGGAGAACGGTTCCTTCTTCGTGGTCCACTTCAGCTCGGAGCCGTAGACGCAGGTGAAGACACCGGGGGTGTCGCCGCTGTGGCAGTGGTGGTCGCCGAGCCGGCCGACCAGTCCGGTCAGCGCACGGGCGTCGACGGTGAGCCGCACGTTCCGCGCGGGGGCGGTTCCCTTGCGGGAGACCCGGACGAGCAGCGCGTCGTCCACCGCCTTGTCGCCCTCCTCCGCGTTGTACAGGGCGTACTCCCGGGGCGCCTCTAGTACGAGCCGCACCTCGGAGTCCTGCGAAGCAGCGGCGTGGGCGGGCAGGGGGCCGGCGCCCCAGAGCAGGACGGCGGCCCCCGCCGCAGCGGTCCACCGGCGCGTGAACGGGCGTATGACCATGATCAGGAGTCTGCCAAAGCACTGTGCGGAACGGGGGCCCGCCCGGTGAAGGCCGTGCGCGACCCGTCGATGCCGGGGTGGGGGCGGCGGTCGGCCCGGGCCGGGGCAGGGGCGGCGGGTCGTTGACGACGACCCGGTCGGGTCCTCGACGGAGAGACGCGGTGGCTTCGGCTCGGGGCCGAGGTTCGGCGCCGGCTCAGGACCCGGCTTGGGTGCCCGCTCAAGACCCGGCTTGGGTGCCCGCTCAGGACCCGGCTTGGGTGCCCGCTCACGACCCGGCTTCGGCTCGGATGAAACGGCGGCCCTCTCGTACGGAACAGCGGACATGCGGACACTCCTCCCGGTGCGCTACCGGTGCGGTGCCTCACTCAACGCGCCTCGCACCGGCCCGTCTCGGCGTGCCCGCGCCCAACCCGCATCGGGTACAGCGCGGTTCGGCCGCCCTCTTCGAATCCCCACCACGCCCTCACACCGGGGAGACGTGGAATCCCGTTCGGCGGGCACGCGGTGGGCGTGACGCGTCAGGGACACCGGCGACAACTCACCGCGTCTACCGTGCAACTCCGCAAACGGCTCATGAGTCTCAGTCAGGGGCAGCCGTACCGTTCCGGTAACCGGCGGCCCTTCCGCATCTTTCCGCCCATTTCGGAGCGTTCTGTGAATCTCGGTATCAGATCCCGCCGTACCGCGGCCCTCGCCCTCACCACCGGCGCCGTCCTCGTGGCCTCGCCGCTCGCCGGTTCCGCGCAGGCGGCGACCGCGCCCTCGGTCAGCGCGAAGGGCGCGTACCTGCTGGACACCAAGTCCGGCAAGTCGCTGTACAGCAAGGCGGCCGACACGAAGCGCCAGATGGCCAGCACGACGAAGATGATGACGGTGGCCGTCGTCCTGGACACGAAGGGGCTGAACCTCGACAAGAAGGTCACCGTCAAACAGACGTACCGCGACTACGTCGCCAAGGAGGGCGCGAGCACCGCCGATCTGCGCACCGGCGACAAACTCACCGTGCGCCAGCTGCTGTACGCGACGATGCTGCCCTCCGGCTGCGACGCGGCCTACGCGCTCGCCGACACCTTCGGCACCGGCTCGACCGTCTCGGCCCGGACCAAGTCGTTCATCTCGAAGATGAACGCGAAGGCCGTGTCGCTCGGCATGAAGAACAGCAAGTACGACTCCTTCGACGGGATCTCCTCGAAGGGCAACAACTACACGACGCCGCGCGACGCCTCGGTGCTCGCTCAGCACGCGCTGAAGAGCAGCACCTTCAAGACGGTCGTGAAGACGACGACGAGCAAGCAGAAGGCCACCGCCTCGAACGGCAAGGCGCGTACGTACACCTGGTACAACACGAACAAGCTGCTCGGCTCCTACAAGGGCGCCATCGGCATCAAGACCGGTACGGGCACCGCCGCCGGGCCCTGCCTCGTGTTCGCCGCGACCCGTGACGGCAAGACCGTCGCCGGCGTGATCCTCAACGACACCAACCGGTACGCGGACGCCGCGAAGATCATGGACTACGCGTTCAAGTCGACCAGCGCGAAGAGCATGCAGCTGCGGACGCTCCCGAAGACCGCGCAGCGCGACTGAGCCCGCACGGCACCACTGACCGGCTGACCGGACGGGCTGAGCGGCTGACCGGCTGACCTGTCAGGCCGGAAGGAGCAGTCACGCCGGAGGGAGCAGTCACGTCGGAGGGAGCAGTCAGTCGACCCCGCACCCCGGGGAGGGGCACAGGGGGCCGGTCACCGCCGCACGCGGTGACCGGCCTCCTGCGTCGTCCCGTTCGGTGACCGGCGGCCTCAGCCCCAGGTGATCAGCCGCTTCGGCCGCTCCAGGATCGCGGCGACGTCCGCGAGCACCTTCGAACCCAGCTCACCGTCGACCAGCCGGTGATCGAAGGACAGGGCGAGCGTCGTCACCTGACGCGGTTTCACCTTGCCCTTGTGCACCCACGGCTGCGGCTTGATCGCGCCGACCGCGAGGATCGCGGACTCCCCCGGGTTGAGGATCGGCGTGCCCGTGTCGATGCCGAAGACACCGACGTTGGTGATCGTCACCGTGCCGCCCTGCATCGCCGCCGGAGACGTACGCCCCTCCCGCGCCGTGGACACCAGCTCGCCGAGCGCCGCCGACAGCTGCGGCAGCGTCATCGCGTCGGCGTCCTTGATGTTCGGCACCAGCAGACCGCGCGGAGTGGCCGCCGCGATGCCCAGGTTCACGTAGTGCTTGCGCACGATCTCCTGGTTCGCCTCGTCCCAGGCCGCGTTGACCTCCGGGTTCCGCCGGATCGCGACCAGCAGCGCCTTCGCGATCAGCAGCAGCGGATTGACCCGCAGACCGGCCATGTCCTTGTCGGACTTCAGCTCCTCGACGAGCTTCAGCGTGCGCGTCACGTCCACCGTCACGAACTCGGTGACGTGCGGGGCGGTGAACGCCGAACCGACCATGGCCTGCGCGGTCGCCTTGCGCACCCCCTTGACCGGGATCCGGGTCTCCCGCGCGCCCGCAGCCGGGGCGGACGCCTCGGCCCGCGGCGTCTCGTACGGCTCGGGGGCCTCGGGCGCGGGCTGCGCCGGCGGCGCGGAGTCCGGTACGGACGGGGCCGGGGCCGCCGCCGCGTGCACGTCCGCACGCGTGATGATCCCGTCCGCGCCGCTCGCCACGACCCGCGCGAGATCCACGCCGAGGTCCTTCGCGAGCTTGCGCACCGGCGGCTTCGCCAGCGGACGCCCGGCGTCCGCCACCGCCCCTGCCTGCGGCTCCGGTTCGTCCTGCGGCCCCGGTACGGCTTGCGGATCGGTTACGGCTTGCGGATCGGTTACGGCCTGCGGCTCCGTCGGCGTGAGGGTGACGGCGACGGCCTGCGTACCGTTCACCGCCCCGGCCGGTGCGGCACCCTTGCGCGGCCTGCGCTTCGTCGAGGACTCGGCGACCCCGTAGCCCACGAGGACCGGCGTCCGGACCTTCGGCGCGTCGTCCCCGTCCTCGTTGCCCGGAAGAGGAACGGCGTCGGCCACCGGTTCGGCGGCGGCCACCGGCTCCGGCTCCTCACCGGCGTCCCCGCCCCCGGTGTCGACCGTGATGATCACCTGGCCGACGTCCACCGTCGTGCTCTCCGGGAAGCGCAGCTCGCGCACCACCCCGTCGAAGGGGATCGGCAGCTCGACGGCCGCCTTCGCCGTCTCCACCTCGCACACGACCTGTCCGTCCTCGACCGTGTCGCCCGGCTGGACGTACCACTTGAGGATCTCGGCCTCGGTCAGGCCCTCGCCCACATCGGGCATCTTGAACTCGCGGAAGCGAGTCGACTGCTGCGTCATCGTCGTCACGACCCCTCTCCCGTCTCTCAGTACGCCAGCGAGCGGTCGACGGCGTCGAGCACCCGGTCCAGGCCCGGCAGGTACTCGTCCTCCAGCCGCGCCGGCGGATACGGCACGTGGTAGCCGCCGACCCGCAGAACCGGCGCCTCCAGGTGGTAGAAGGACCGCTCGGTGATCCGCGCGGCGATCTCCGCACCCGTACCGAGGAACACCGGCGCCTCGTGCACGACGATCAGCCGGCCCGTCTTCTCCGCCGAGACCTGCACGGTGTCGAAGTCGACGGGCGACATCGAACGCAGGTCCACGACCTCGATCGAGGTGCCCTCCTCCTCGGCCGCCTTCGCCGCCTCCAGGCACACCTTGACCATCGGCCCGTACGCGACGAGCGACACGTCCCGGCCCTCGCGTACGACCCGCGCCTTGTGCAGCGGCGCCGGGATGGCCTCCCGGTCGACCTCGGAGCGGTCCCAGTAGCGCCGCTTCGGCTCGAAGAAGATCACCGGGTCGTCGCTCTGGATGGCCTGCTGCATCATCCAGTACGCGTCCGAGGCGTTCGAGGGCGAGACCACCTTCAGGCCCGCGACATGCGCGAACAGCGTCTCCGGGGACTCACTGTGGTGCTCGACCGCGCCGATGCCGCCGCCGTAGGGGATACGGATGACGACGGGCAGCTTGATCTTGCCCAGGGCACGCGCGTGCATCTTCGCGAGCTGCGTCACGATCTGGTCGTACGCCGGGAAGACGAACCCGTCGAACTGGATCTCCACGACCGGCCGGTAGCCGCGCAGCGCCAGACCGATCGCGGTGCCGACGATGCCCGACTCGGCGAGCGGGGTGTCGATGACCCGCCGCTCCCCGAAGTCCTTCTGGAGCCCGTCGGTGACCCGGAAGACACCGCCGAGCTTGCCCACGTCCTCGCCCATGACGAGGACCTTGGGGTCCGCCTCCATCGCCGTGCGCAGCGACTCGTTGATCGCCTTGGCCAGCGCCAGCTTCTCGACTGCCATGGTCACTTGCCCTCTCCACCGGCGGGAACATCCGCGAACGACGCCTGATACGCCTGGAACTGCGCCCGCTCCTCGTCCACGAGGGCGTGCCCGTCCGCATAGGCGTTCTCGAAGATCGCCAGCCGGTCCGGGTCCGGCATCGCGCGGATCGCCTCGCGTACCCGGCGCCCCATCGCCTCGCTCTCCTCCTCCAGGTCGGAGAAGAAGCCCTCGTCCGCGTGGCCCCCGGCGAGCAGGTGGGTGCGCAGCCGCTCGATCGGGTCCTTCGCCTCCCAGGAGGCCCGCTCGTCGTCGGCGCGGTACCTGGTCGGGTCGTCGGACGTGGTGTGGGCGCCCATGCGGTACGTGAACGCCTCGACCAGCATCGGGCCCTGGCCCGAGCGGATGTGCTCCAGGGCGGCGCGGGTGACCGCGAGGACCGCGAGGACGTCGTTGCCGTCCACCCGGACGCCGGGGAAGCCGTAGCCGCGGGCGCGCTGGTACAGCGGCACCCGGGTCTGGCGCTCGGTGGGTTCCGAGATCGCCCACTGGTTGTTCTGGCAGAAGAAGAGAGTCGGCGCGTTGTAGACCGCCGAGAAGGTGAACGCCTCCGCCACGTCGCCCTGGCTGGAGGCGCCGTCCCCGAAGTAGGCCACGACCGCCGAGTCGGCGCCGTCCAGGCCGACCCCCATCGCGTACCCGGTCGCGTGCAGCGCCTGCGAGCCGATCACGATCGTGTAGAGGTGGAAGTTGTTGCTGTTGGGGTCCCAGCCGCCGTTGTTCACGCCGCGGAACATGCCCAGGAGCAGGGTGGGGTCGACCCCGCGGCACCAGGCGACACCGTGCTCGCGGTAGGTCGGGAAGACGTAGTCGTCCTCGCGCAGCGCGCGCCCGGAGCCGATCTGCGCGGCCTCCTGGCCCAGCAGCGAGGGCCACAGGCCCAGCTCGCCCTGGCGCTGCAACGAGGTCGCCTCCGAGTCGAAACGGCGGGTCAGGACCATGTCGCGGTAGAGCCCGCGCAGCTCCTCGGACGTGATGCCCTCGACGAACCGGTCGTACTCGGGGTTCGCGATCCGCTCGCCCTCGGGGGTGAGCAGCTGGATCGGCTGGTCCGGGTCCACGGCGGGCTCCGGCGTCAGGGCCGATCCGCTCTTCGCCCGGCCGCTCTTCGCCGACACGCTCTTGCGGGTGCGGGAGGTGCTCGCCTTCGCGTTCTGGGCGGCCGCCGTCCTCGCGCCGGTGGTACGGCGGGCGGGGGCCTTCGCGTCGGTCTTCGCCGGCGCCGGGGCGGCGGCTTTCACCGGCGCCTTCTTGGCAGTCACGTGTGTTCCTCCGTCGGTCCGGCCTCCGGGATCTTCCGGAAGCTGGTCATCCCTCTGCCCCTGAGAGACAGGAAGAGAAGGCTCGCCTGCTCCCTCCCGCGCACGGGGTGGGTGCGGCTCGGCCGGGAACAGGCGTGACAAGTGCCCCGGTGAGCCCCTGCACGATGCACGTTACCCAGTGGTCCACAGATCCGCATAACCCCTCTGACCTGCAATTTTGCTTGGATTTCCAAGTAAACCGAGGGAGAGCGGACGCAGATTCGGGAACACCTACAGGTCACAGCCTCGCAGGGGGCCGGAACACCGGCACGTTATCCCGCCCACCCCGGGCACGGGAAGAGTCCGTGACCGAGACTCCGCGCGCGCACACGGATCGCCAGAATGGGGACGATCCGGGCGGCCGGTGGCGACTGGCCGGGCGGGCGGGCGGGCGACGCGGGCGAGCGGTCGAGCGGTCGGGCAGGGGTGCCGACCGACCGAAGGCCTGGCCCGGCGGGTGGCCGACTGCCCGGGCGGGCTGGCCATCTGGTCCGGTCAGTCGGGCCGGTCGGGCCGGTCGGGTCGACGCGGGCCGCGCCGCCGGGCGAGGCTGGACGGCCGACAAGCCGGTGGACGACCGGCAGGCCAGTGGACGGCCGGGCCGCCCGGCCCGCGTCGGCCCGGCCCACGTCAGCCCGGCCGCCGGGTTCAGCGCACCACACGCAGCCAGAGGTTCGTGGCCTCCGGCGTTCCCGAGAGGGCCAGGCGCTCCAGGCGAACCCGCTCGCCGTCCGGCCGCTCGAAGAGCCGTACCCCGTCCCCCAGCAGCACGGGAACGACGCACACCAGGATCTCGTCAAGCAGACCCGCCTCCAGGCACTGGCGGGCGGTCGCGGCGCCGAGGACGTTCACATAGCCCTCCCCGGCCGCCTCCTTGGCCTGCGCCAGCCCGTCACGGAGATCCCCGACGAAGGTCACGCCCGGCACCGGCCGGGCGGGGGCGCGATGAGTGAGCACGAACTGCGGCCCGCTCCACGCGCCGCCGAAGGCTTCCCCCTCGGCCTCCGTGCCCCGGTAGGGATCGTCGCCCCCGAAGGTCCGGCTCCCGACGAGTAGAGCCCCGATACGGGGCACGAAGGCGTCCAGCCAGGGGTTGGGCGCGAGGTGGTCGGCAAGCCAGGACATGTCGCCGCCGGGGCCGGTGATGAAGCCGTCCAGCGACATCGAGGCCGAGTACAGCGTCCGGCCTCGCGAGGGCCGGACGGCCGGCGTCCCCTCGGCCCCGCACCCGTCGCCCGTTCCGCTCTCCCGCACGGCGCTTCCTCCTGAGTCGGGGGTGGCCCGCCGACCGTACGGAGACGGCCGGGTCAGAAACCACTTTCCGGCAGCCGTACCGGCCACGCCACTGCCCGCCCGGCCAGTACCCGGCTGAGCCGCTCCCACGAGGTCCAGCGTGGAACGCGCACCTCAGCGACGCGGAACACACGGATCACGCGCATCGACGATCACGCGCCTCCGCGCCGCCCGGCGTGTTTCACGTGAAACACGCCGCCCGCGGTGTTTCACGTGAAACATTCCTCAGGCCCTCGATAGGCCCCTCGGGTGATGTTTCACGTGAAACATCACCTCACTGCTGGCCTTCGCCCTGGCCCTGCACTCCGCCGTTGGTGTCAGCGCCGCCGGGGTCTTCTCCCGCGCCGCCGGTGTCATCGCCCGGGTCGGTCGGTGTGGTCGGCTCCGTGGGCTGGCTGGGCGGCGGAGACTGCTGCTCGCCACCGTTGCCCCCGTTGTCGCCGGTGCCGCCCTGCGACTGCGTCGGGTTCGGGTCCTCGGGGGCCTCGTCGCTCGTGCTCGGCGTCGGATTCGACCGCTGACCGGTGCCCGGGGGCTGGTTGGACTGCCAGCCGGAGTCGCCGCTGCCGGTCCCGTCGGAGCCGTCGCCCGGGGCCACGCCGGTACCTGTGTCCTCGGTCTCCTCGGAGGGCTCCTTGGACTGCTTCTCCTTCTTGTGCGTCTCCGAGTGGGTGACCGAGGGCGTCGGGCTCTCCTTGGGGGTTTTGCCCTTGCTGTCGTCCCCGCCATAGTTCAGGGCGAAGGCCACACCGACGACGACAGCGACGACGGCGAGAGCCGCGACGAGCCACATCCGGCCACGCCCTCGGCCCTGACCGCGCGGCCCCGGACCGCCCCCCTCGAAGCCGCCGTCGTCTCCCGGCGGGCGCAGCATCGTCTGCTGCGGGATCTGCGCGGTACCGCTGCCGAAGGCCATCGTCGCGGAGCCGTTCATCGGCTGGGCCCCGGCGGAGGCGACGTCGATCTGCCCGGTGTTCCACATACCGCCCGTGAAGCCGCCCTGCTCGTGCAGCATCTGGAGGCCGTACTGGACGAGGCCGCGCATCTCCTCGGCGCTCTGGAAACGGTCGTCCGGGTCCTTCGCCAGCGCCCGCAGCACGAGCCCGTCCAGCTCCGGCGGGCAGACGTCGGCCATCCGGGAGGGCGGCACCGGCGGGTCCTGGACGTGCTGGTAGACGACGGAGAGCGGGGTCTCCCCGGTGAACGGGGGCCGCAGGGCGAGAAGTTCGTAGAGCAGGCAACCGGTCGCGTAGAGGTCGCTGCGGTGGTCGACGGCCTTGCCGAGGGCCTGCTCGGGGGAGAGGTACTGAGGGGTGCCCATGACCATGCCGGTCTGGGTCATCGTGGACTGCGCGCCGTGCAGCGCGCGGGCGATGCCGAAGTCCATGACCTTGACCGCGCCCGAGTTGGTGATGATCACGTTGGCGGGCTTGATGTCGCGGTGCACGATCCCGTGCTGGTGCGAGTAGGCCAGCGCCTCCAGCACCCCGGAGACGATGATCAACGCCTGGTCGGGGCCTGGGGCTTCGGCGCTCAGCAGCAGCTCACGGATGGTGCGGCCCTCGACCAGCTCCATGACCATGTAGGGGACGACGTTGCGCCCGACGACGTCCTCGCCGGAGTCGTAGACCGCCACGACGGCATGGTGGTTGAGGCCCGCGACGGACTGGGCCTCGCGGGTGAAGCGGGCCTTGGAGGTCGGGTCCTCGGCGAGGTCGGAGCGCAACAGCTTGACGGCGACGGTACGGCCGAGCCGAACGTCCTCGGCCGCGAAGACCTCCGCCATACCACCGCGTCCCAGGCGGTGCGTGAGCCGGTAACGGCCGTCACCGACCAGTCCGCCGTCGCCCCACAACTCCGGCGCGTCTGACATGCCGCCGCCAGTCGCCTCGGGGTCGGACGGGCCCTGAGCGCGCTGCGTCTGTGCCATCGGTCCTCGCCGTCGTTTCTGTCCGCGGTCCGCGCGGTGCTTTTCACGGTCCTCCGTCGCCACGCTACAGCCTTTGCACGACACGACGGTCCGAGAAGGACCGGCCATCAAACCCGCCAGGGACATCCGCACGCAAATCCCCGCCGCGGACCCCTGTTCCCACTGTCACGCTTTCGAGAAGCTTCTTGCGCGTACGGTCACGACTCGGGCACCTGGCTTGACGTGTCGGTGCCCTGCGGCAGACTTGGCGGGGACCGGTCACGGATCATCGCATGCGATCACCCTGACCAGTGCACCGGGAACACGGGCACGGACGCGGTGAGTTCGTCGCCCGGGCGCTGCGGCGGAACGGGATTCCGGCGAACGACGGCACGGCGTTCCGGCAGAACGGCAGGCGGCGACACGAGGGCGCACACCGTACGGAGTGCGGGCGGAACGGCGGGGGACCATGAGCCAGGACGGCGGCGCGCACGGCCGGTACGCGGGAGATTCCGTGGCCGGAGGCCGGTACCAGTTGCGTGAACTGCTCGGTGAGGGCGGGATGGCCTCGGTGCATCTCGCCTACGATTCGGTGCTCGACCGGCAGGTCGCGATCAAGACCCTGCACACCGAGCTGGGCCGCGAGCCCGCCTTCCGGGAACGTTTCCGGCGCGAGGCGCAGGCCGTGGCGAAGCTCACGCACACCAACATCGTCTCGGTCTTCGACACCGGCGAGGACGATCTCGGCGGGACCGCCACCCCGTACATCGTCATGGAGTTCGTCGAGGGCCTCCCCCTGGGCTCGGTCTTCGAGCAGGACGTGGCGCGGTTCGGGGCGATGCCCACCGACAAGGCCCTCAAGATCACCGGGGACGTGCTCGCGGCGCTGGAGATCAGCCACGAGATGGGCCTCGTGCACCGGGACATCAAGCCGGGCAACGTCATGCTGACCAAGCGCGGCGTGGTCAAGGTCATGGACTTCGGCATCGCCCGCGCCATCCAGTCCGGGGTCACCTCGATGACCCAGACCGGCATGGTCGTGGGCACCCCGCAGTACCTCTCCCCGGAACAGGCACTGGGCCGGGGCGTCGACGCGCGCAGCGACATCTACTCCGTCGGCATCATGCTCTTCCAGCTGCTGACCGGCCGGCTGCCCTTCGACGCGGACTCGCCGCTGGCCATCGCGTACGCGCACGTCCAGGAGGAGCCCGTCCCGCCCTCCTCGCTCAACCAGTCGCTGCCGCCGGCCGTCGACGCGCTCGTGGCCCGGGCCCTGCGCAAGAACCCCAACGACCGCTTCCCCACCGCGGAATCGATGCGCGAGGAGTGCGACCGGGTGGCGCGCTCGCTGTCCGGGGCCGCCCCGAGCGTCGTGCGCACCGCCCCCTCGCAGAGCGGCACAGGGGTGGGCGCCGCCGTCTTCCCGCCCGTCGACCAGACCGCGCAGCCGCCACAGGGGCCGTACGCGGCGCAGAGCCCGTACCAGCTCCCCCACCCGGCGCCGCACTCCGCGTACGGCACGCCGCAGACCGGCCAGCCCCCGGTCCAGGCCGGTTACGGCTATCCGCAGCAGGGGTACGCGACGCCGCCGCCCTCGCCGTACCAGCAGCCGCCGACCACTCCGTACGGGAGTCCGCAGCCGAGCGGGCGGACGGGCGGCGGCAGGCGGGGGCGCGGCCTGCTCGTCGCCTCGGCCGTGGTGGCGGTGCTGGCCGTGGTGGCCGTGATCGCGGTCCTGACGCAGCGCGAGAAGGACACCGGCGACGACAAGCCGCAGGCCAAGGAGTCGGCCTCGCACCAGGCGGGCTACCGGGGGCCGGACACGACGAAGACGATCGACCCGAAGAAGTGCACGGACCCCGACGAGGCGTACAACGACCCGGACAAGATCCAGGTCCCCAACTTCCAGTACAAGTACGTGAACTCGGTCAAGGACTGTCTGCGGGCCGCCGGCTGGGAGTTCAAGGTGAAGTTCGTGCCCGACAACACCTTCGGCGAGGGCTCCGTCATCGACCAGTGGCCGGCGGCGCGCACGAACGTGGACGAGAAGGAGCGCGGGACGATGACGCTCAGCGTCTCGACCGGGAACCCCGAGTGAGCGGCGCCCGGTGACTCGCGGGGTGCGGTGACGCAACCGACGAACGGCTGGGGCCCGCCTCCCCCCGTGGGGAGGCGGGCCCCAGCCGTATGCGGTACGGATCGGTCTCTACGGGGTCTCTACAGGTAGGGGCCGCCCGTGCGGCCGCCGGACGCGTCACCGCCCTCTTCCCCGCCGCCCGCCCCGGGCGGCAGCGCGCGGCGCATCTGCTCCAGCTGGGCGCGGGCCGCCATCTGCTGGGCGAACAGCGTGGTCTGGATGCCGTGGAACAGCCCCTCCAGCCAGCCCACCAGCTGGGCCTGCGCGATACGCAGCTCGGCGTCGCTCGGCGTGACGTCATCGGTGAACGGCAGCGAGATCCGTTCCAGCTCCTCCACCAGTTCCGGCGCCAGCCCGTCCTCCAGCTCCTTCACGGAGCTGGCGTGGATCTCGCGCAGCCGGGCCCGGCTCGCCTCGTCGAGAGGAGCCGCCCGGACCTCCTCCAGCAGCTGCTTGATCATGCTGCCGATGCGCATGACCTTCGCGGGCTGCGCGACCATCTCGGTCACCGGGATCTCGGTGGAGTCGTCCGCTCCACCGCCGCCGAGCGCCATTCCGTCCTGTCCGACGACCAGGACCTGCGGGTGCTCCTGCGACCGTTCGTTCCTCGGGATCTCCATGCGCTCATTGTCTCGCACCTCGTGCTCCCACCCGGATGGCGCCCCCATGAGGGGGCCGCACGGCTCAGGCCCGGCGCAGACGCAGCCCGAGAAAAGCCGTGGCCAGTCCCAGACCGACACAGATCAGGCCGCCGCCCAGAGCCATCTGCCCGGACGCCGCCCCACCGCGCGAGGCGACCGCGCGGTGCGCGTCGCGCGCCCCGGGAACCGGAGTGCCCGGGTCACTCGTCGCGGTGTCGGGGGTGCGCTCCTCGGCGGACGCGGGAGGGGGAGCGGGCGGCGGGAGCGGTACGGAGAGCGCCGCCCCGGAGGAGGACACGGCCGACGGGTTCCCACCGCCGGTACGGCTGTGCCGCTCCTCGGCGGCGGGGGTGCCCGGGGGAGCGGTGCGCGAGGTGCGTGGCGAAGGCGCCGCCGAGGCGGGCGTCGACGGGGTCGGGGACACGGCCGACGGGCGCGCCGGCCGTCCGGTGTGCGCCTCGTTCCCGGACTGGGCGTCGTCACCCGGTAGGGCCTCGTCGCCTGGCCGGGAGCCGATCACACCGGGGATGCGCACGGGAAACCACGGGAACAGGCCCCCGTGCTGCTCGTCCTCGTCCGGGGCCCCGCCGTGGCCGTCCCGGACCGGGGGATCCGGGCTGGTGGCGCCGGAGGCCGGGGCCGGCCCGCCCCCGCCGGAACGCGTGGGCGGCGCCGTCTCCGGTACGCGAGGAGTCGTCGGCGCGGTGGTCGCGGCGAGCGCGGGCTCGCCGGCCCGGGCGTATCCCGTCGGCAGCCAGGTCAGGAGCAGAACCACCAGCACCGCGAACACCGCCGCGCCGGCGAACACCGGTAGCCGAAAAACTGACGTCATCCCGGCGCCCCCTTCGTACCCGGCCCCTTGCGCCCGGCCAGAACAGTGCGACCAGCGTCACACATGCCGGGACGCACGGCACCTCAGCCACGACGCGCCCGCCGGAAGTGCCGGAGACGCGCCGCTCGCGCGCGGAGGCCTGTTCCCCGTGCTTCCGTGTGCGCGATGCGCGCGTACGGGCCGCGCGCCAGCACTGGCCCTTCGGCGGGTGTGCGCGATGCGCGCGTGCGGGCCGCGCCGGGTGCGAAGGAGGACTCCGCTCAGGGCGTGACCAGGATCAGCTTCCCGATGTGGCTGCTCTCGTCCAGGATCGTGTGCGCGGCGGACACCTCGCTCAGCGGCAGGCGACGGTGCACGACCGTGCGCACGGTGCCCGACTCAAGGAGCGGCCACACGTGCTCCCTGACGCCGGCCACGATGGCCGCCTTCTCCTCCACCGGCCGCGAGCGCAGGGAGGTCGCGGCGACCGCGAGCCGCTTCTGGAGCAGCGTGTTGAGGTTGATCTCCGCCTTGACGCCGCCCTGAAGCCCGATGATGACGAGCCGTCCGTTGACCGCGAGCGCGTCGATATTGCGTTCCAGGTACTTGGCGCCCATGTTGTCGAGGATGACGTCGGCGCCGTGGCCGCCGGTGGCCTCGCGCAGCTCCTCCACGAAATCCTGTTCGCGGTAGTTGATGAGGATGTCGGCGCCCAGTTCGCGGCAGCTCTCCAGCTTCTCCGGGGTGCCCGCGGTCACCGCGACGCGCGCGCCCACCGCCTTGCCGAGCTGGATCGCCATGGTGCCGATCCCACTCGAACCGCCGTGCACCAGCAGGGTCTCCCCGGGGCGCAGCCCCGCGACCATGAAGACGTTCGACCACACCGTCGCCGTGACCTCCGGCAGCGAGGCCGCGTCCACGAGGTCGATCCCCTTCGGCACGGGCAGCAACTGCCCCACCGGCACGGCCACCTTCTCGGCGTAGCCGCCGCCCGCGAGCAGGCCGCACACCTCGTCGCCGACGGCCCATCCGGACACCCCCTCGCCGAGCGCGAGGATCCGGCCGGACACCTCCAGGCCGGGGTACACGGGCGCGCCGGGCGGCGGGGGGTAGAAGCCCTGGCGCTGCATGACGTCGGCGCGGTTGACCCCGGCCGCCACGACCTGGACCAGCGCTTCACCCGCCGCCGCGACCGGATCGGGCACCTCGGCCCCTACGAGAGCCTCAGGGCCACCGGGTTCGGGAATCGTGATCGCATACATGCTCGCGAGGCTACTCGCGCGGGCCCCGGTGCGAGCAGAAGGCGCGGACCCGGGGGCCGGTGCGCGGACGGTTCAGGCACTGGGCAGCGGTCGCGTGTCCGGCGCCATATGGGGGTCGGGACCGGCGCGCACGATGGTGATGAGGCGGTCGGTCAACTGGAGGGTACCGACGGCCGGATCGTCGTAGCCGAGTACCCGGTGCCCGCGGACCACGCTGATGACCAGGTCGTCGGTGTCCCGCGGTCCGCGCCCCACCTCGGACTTTATGACCGGACGCTCGACCAGGTCGAGACCGGTGCCCTGCTGGATGAGGTCCTCCAGGACCATGCCCGCGCTGGGGCTGAGCACCGAGAGGCCGAGCAGCCGTCCGGCCGCGCTCGCACTCGTGATCACGGCGTCCGCGCCGGACTGGCGCAACAACGGCGCGTTCTCCTCCTCGCGGACCGCCGCCACGATGTGAGCGGTCCGGTTGAGCTGGCGGGCGGTGAGCGCCACGAGCACCGCCGTGTCGTCGCGCTGCGTCGCGATGATGATCTGCCGGGACTTGGCCACCTCCGCACGGGCCAGTACGTCGCTGCGCGTCGCGTCACCGACCACCCCCGCGAAGCCCTCCGAGGTGGCGAGTTCGATCACCTTCTCGTTGGGGTCGACGACCACCACCTGTTGCGGGGTCACCGAGCCCGTGGCCAGCACGGTCTTGATCGCCGAACGGCCCTTCGTACCGAAGCCGACGACGACGGTGTGGTCTCTCAACGCACTCCTCCAGCGGTGCAGGCGCCACTCCTCGCGGGTCCTCTCGGTGAGGACCTCCAGGGTGGTGCCGACCAGAATGATCAGGAACAGCACGCGCAGTGGCGTGACGACGAGGATATTGATGAGCCGGGCCGTGTCGCTGACCGGCACGATATCGCCGTAACCCGTGGTGGAGAGGGTCACGGTCGCGTAGTAGAAGGCGTCGAGCAGATCGACCTGGTGGTCCGAGTTGTCGCCGTAGCCGTCGCGCCCCAGGTACACGAGCAGCGCGGTCCCCACGAGGACGGCGAGCGCCATGGTGATGCGCTTGGCGACCTGCCGGAAGGGCCGCTCGACCATCCGTCGCGGCAGTTTGACCCGCGTGGCCACAAGCTTCTCGCCGGCCTGACGCGCGATGGCGTCCTGTCCGGGCAGTTTCACGTGAAACCTCCCGCGCGGGCCGACGGCCCCACGCACCCTGCTCGTCCGTGACCCACCGCGGCACGGCGGGCCTTCCCCTCACTGCCGACCGCGTGTCCACCGGCGGCCTGTCCATGTTTCACGTGAAACATGGGGCATCGTTTCACGTGAAACATCCCGTGCCCCATGGCAGTTCGAGAAGTTCCAGCTGCTGTCCCTGGCGGGCTCCGCCCGGCGGTACGACCGCCAGGGCCTCGGCCCTCGCCATGCCCCGGAGCATCGCGGGCCCGTTGAAGCGCACTACCTCGGCCCTCCCGGAGCGCAGCCGCACCGGCAGCAGCCGGGTGTCCTGCGGATGTCCCTGGACCTCCTCGGCGACGGGAACGGCGTACGGCTGTGTTCCGGCACGGCCCGCGAGGACCCGCAGCAGGGGAGCGGCCAGGGTCAGGAGCCCGGACACGGCGGCCAGCGGGTTCCCAGGGAGGCCCACGAGGTGCTGTCCGGACGCGGTCGCGGCCAGGAGCATGGGGTGACCGGGCCGGACCGAGACCCCGTCGACCAGAAGCCGGGCGCCGATCCGGTCGAGCACCGGGTGAACGTGGTCCACGGGCCCCCCGGCCGTGCCGCCCGTCGTGAGGATGAGGTCGGCCTCGCTGCCCGCGACGGCCTTGAGCAGGCTCTCCTTCTCGTCCCCGAGCCGCCGTACCGCGCGGACCTCGCCGCCGAGCGCGCGCAGCCAGGACGGGAGCATGGGGCCGAGCGCGTCCCGGATACGGCCCTGTTCGGGCAGCCCGCTGGTCAGCAGTTCGTCGCCGAGGACCAGTACCTCCACCGTGGGACGGGGAACGGCGCGCACCGCGTCGTAGCCGGCGGCCGCGGCCAGCCCCAGAACCACGGGGGTGATGAGCGTGCCCGCGTCCAGCAGCCGGTCGTGGGTACGGCACTCCTGGCCGCGCGGGCGGATGTCCTGCCCCTGGAGCACGGCACGCAGCGGATGCAGCCGTCCGGAGTGATCGACCTCGCCGTGCTCGCTGCGCACGACGGCGGTGGCCCCGGAGGGGACCGGCGCACCGGTCGCGATCGGGACGGCGCTGCCGTCCTCGACCCCGTCGTGCTGATGCTGCCCGGCGAGCACCCCGCCCTTCGCGAGCAGCCAGGGCCCGGGGCCCGCGACGGCCCAGCCGTCCATGGCCGAGGTGTCGAAGGAGGGCAGGTCGGTGAGCGCGTTCAGGGGCTCCGCGAGGGCGAGACCGAGGGCCGCGTCGAGAGCCGTCCGGGGAGCCGGACGCACCTGCGCCGTCCGTGCCACGACCTCGCCCCCGGCCCGCAGCGCCACCGCCCTGGCCTCCTCCCAGGAAAGGACACCCGGCCGGTGCGGCGACGCGGTCGCGTGCGTCTCCGAAGCGGCGGCGGTACCGGAACAAGGGGCTGGAGGGGCCGGAGCCGGACGCGGGACGGAGCGCTCGCGCCCCGCACGCGGTGCGGCAGGACCGGCTCCCCGACGCGGGACGGCGGGCCCGTCCGTCGCCTCGTCCGGCGCGCCCTCCTCCGGACTGGGCCGCCGCCCGCCCCCCTCACCGTGCGCTCGTCGCTCATCGCGCTCCCGCGGGTTCCGCCGCTCCCGAGCGGCGCGAGGCCCTGCTTCCGGGGCGGCCGGATCTTCGACCGGCTCCGCGCGCACCAGAGCCAGCGCCTCGTCGAAAGGCGTTTCGTCGAAGGGCGTTTCGTCGAAGGGCGCCTCGGCTGAGGCGTCGGCGCCGGGATCCGGGTCCTCGCCGCTCCTCCGGTTCACTGCGCCTCAGCCGCCCACCGGTTCGCCAGTTCGGCGGCCTTGTGCGCGAGCGCGGCGACCTCCTCCGGGCCGCCCTGCGCCCGGCCCGCCGCGTACCCGACGAGGAAGGTCGTCAGGGGGGCGGCGGGCCGGTCCACGCCGTGCGCCGCGTCCCGGGCCAGGTCGAGGACGACGTGCAGGTCGACGTCCAGATCGATGCCGAGTTCGGCCTTGACTGCGGAAATCCATTCATCCAACACGTGCCCATGCTCCCTGATCCTGTCCCGGGCGACAGCGACGTCCTCCCAGGTGTCGCAGTCGAAAGAGGCGTTGCCGTCGTCGCGCAGACGGACGAGGGCGAAGGCCGAGACGAGAGACCGCAACGGCAGCCCGTGCAGCGTGCCGTGCTCCGCGCGCAGCCGGTCGAGCGCGGCCCGCAGCGAGGAAGCGCGGTAGACGGCCAGCAGGGTCTGGTCACGGCCCGTCGCGTCGACGAGCAGCGCCCCGTCCGCCTGCTCGCCGCCGGGGCCCGCCCCGGCGGCGAGCGCGGTCACGAGCCGCTCGACCGTGGGCCGGTCGAGGAAGGGGAGATCGGCGGACAGCACCAGCACCAGGTCCTGGGCGGTGTGCCGCAGCCCGGCGTCGAGCGCGGCGACGGGACCGCCGCCCGGCGGCTCCTCGCGGACCCGCACGACGGGCCGGGCGCAGGACCGGGGCCCGGACACGACGACCGTGGTCCCCGCTGTCGCGCACGCGGCCAGCACCCGGTCGATCAGGGTCCGGCCCCCGACCGTGACGGCGGGCTTGTCCGTCCCGCCCAGCCGCCTCGCCGCTCCGCCCGCCAGGACCACGGCGTCGTACCCGCTCCTCGCCTCGACCACGTTCGCCTCCTGAGATGTGCCCCGGCCAGAGTCGTGCCCCGGCTCCGCGAGGCGCTCGTGCCCGCAGTCCCGCCGTGGCCGTTACCCGTAGTCCCGCCGCGCCCTACCCGTGCCCCGAAATCCCGCGGTGCGCCCCTGCCCCCGAGTGCACCGAGTGACCCGAGTGGGTGGTGCGCGCCCTGAAGTATGGCCACTGCGAAGATCGATGGCACCCCGTGCACACGGAACAGGGCGGAACTCCCCCGGTATGCCGGGGGCGTCCCGCCCTGTCGTACCGCTGTCCGCCGCCTCGGGGCGTGCGCGGCTCCGCGCGTGCGCAGCCTCAGAGCGTGCGCAGCAGCACCGCCGGCTGCTCCACACAGTCCGCGACGTAGCGCAGGAACCCGCCCGCAACCCCGCCGTCGCACACCCGGTGGTCGAAGGTGAGGGAGAGCTGCACGAGTTGCCGCACCGCCAGCTCCCCTTCGTACACCCACGGTTTGGGCGTGATGCGGCCGATGCCGAGCATCGCGGCCTCGGGGTGGTTGATGATCGGGGTCGACCCGTCCACGCCGAACACGCCGTAGTTGTTGAGCGTGAAGGTGCCGCCGGTCAGTTCGGCGGGGCTCAGCCGTCCCGACCGCGCCGACTCCGTCAGCCGGGCGAACACCGCGGAGAGGGACTCGGCGTCGCGCGCGTGGGCGTCCCGGACGACGGGGACGACCAGCCCCCGGTCGGTCTGCGCCGCGAAGCCCAGGTGCACACCGGGAAGGCGCACGATCTCCCTGGCCCCGGTGTCCACGCGGGAGTTCAGCTCGGGGAAGCGGGCGAGCGCGGCGGTGGTGATCCGGGCGAACACCGCGAGCAGCGAGATCTTCGGTCCGCCCGCCGCGTTCATGGCTTTGCGGGCCCGCAGCAGTTCCGTCGCGTCCGCGTCGACCCAGCACGTGGCGTCCGGGATCTCGCTGCGGCTGCGCGAGAGCTTGTCGGCGGCGACCGCGCGCATCCCGCGCAGGGGGATGCGGACCTCCGTGCCGAGCGGAGCGGCGGACCGCACGGCTGTCGTGTCCCCGTTCGCAGCGGTCTCGGTGGCCTCGTCCACGGCGCCGGCGGTGCGGGCCCCGGCCGGCTGGTGCGCCTCGGCGCCGTCCGCCGCGCCGTCCCGTACGAAGGACTCGACGTCGGTGCGCAGGATCAGCCCCTCGGGACCCGAGCCGGTGACGCCGCGCAGGTTCACACCGTGGTCCCTGGCCAGCTTCCGCACGAGCGGGGAGATGACGGGCACGGGCCCTTCGGCGGCCCTCCCGCCGGCCCCGCGCGCTCCACCGGACGCCGAACCGTCGACGGCGGAGTGCGGCGGGGCGACGACGGTGACGGAAGCCGGGACGCCCGCACCGGCCCCGTTCACCACCGCACCGTCCACACCGTCCACACCCGGCCCGGACGCCGCGACCGGGGCGGGGGAAGCGCGTCGCACCCGGCGGCGACGGGCGCCCGTGGCCCCCACCGTGCCGTAGCCGACCAGCACGTTCCCGGAGCCGCTGGCCCCGGCCGCCGCACCACCCGACTCGGCGCCGGAAACCGCCGCACCGCCCGACTCCGCGCCGGAGGCCGCCGCACCGCCGGAACAACCGGCGGCGGGACCGGCACCCGTGGCGGCGGCGCCCTCGACCGCGACGGCGATCAGCGGCGCGCCCACCGGCAGGTCCGTCCCCTCCTCGCCGAAGCGCGTGGCCACGACCCCGCCGTGCGGGCAGGGCACCTCGACCATCGCCTTGGCGGTCTCCACCTCCACGACGGGCTGGTCGATCTCCACGACGTCGCCGACCTCCACGAGCCAGCGCACGATGAGCGCCTCGGTGAGCCCCTCACCGAGGTCGGGCAGTGCGAACTCCAGGACCTGCGTCATCAGCGCTCAGCCTCCCACTGAAGCCGTGCCACCGCGTCCAGTACGCGGTCCACGCCCGGCAGGTGGTGCCGCTCGATCATCGGCGGCGGATACGGGACGTCGAAACCGGCCACCCGCAGGACGGGCGCCTCCAAGTGGTGGAAACAGCGCTCGGTGACCCGGGCCGCGATCTCCCCGCCGGGACCGGCGAAGCCCTGCGACTCGTGCACGACGACCGCGCGGCCGGTGCGCCGCACCGACGCCGCCACCGTCTCGTCGTCGAAGGGCACGAGGCTGCGCAGGTCCACGACCTCCAGGTCCCAGCCCTCCGCGACCGCGGCCTCGGCCGCCTCCAGGCACACCGGGAGCGAGGGGCCGTACGTCAGGAGCGTCGCGCCGCGCCCGGGGCGCCGGACGACGGCCCGGCCGATCGGCTCGACCGCGGCGGGTGCCTCGGGCGACCACACCGCCTTCGACCAGTACAGCCGCTTGGGCTCCATGAAGACGACCGGGTCGTCGGAGGCGATCGAGGCGCGCAGCAGTCCGTAGGCGTCCTCCACCGTCGCGGGCGTCACGACGTGCAGGCCGGGGGTCGCCATGTAGTAGATCTCGGAGGAGTCGCTGTGATGCTCGACGCCGCCGATCCCGCCCCCGAAGGGGACGCGGATGGTCAGCGGCAGCGGCAGCTTGCCGCCGGTGCGGTTGCGCATCTTCGCCACATGGCTGACGACCTGCTCGAAGGACGGGTACGCGAAGGCGTCGAACTGCATCTCGACCACCGGCCGCAGCCCGTACATCGCCATGCCCACGGCCGCGCCCAGGATGCCGGCCTCGGCCAGCGGGGTGTCGGTGCACCGGTCGTCGCCGAACTCGGCGGCGAGGCCGTCGGTGATGCGGAAGACCCCGCCGAGGGTCCCGACGTCCTCCCCGAGGACGTGCACCGCGGGGTCCTCGGTCATCGCGTCGCGCAGGGCCCGGGTCAGGGCCTGCGCCATCGTCGCGGGCTTCGCGCCGCCCGTGCTCGCCGCGGCCGGGGCCGCCGTCGCCGTGCTCATCGTTCGTTCCCCGCTCCCGTAGCCGTGCCGGAGGTCCCGGCCGCGGACCCCGCCACGGGCCCGGCCGCGGACCCGGTCTCCGCCTCGGCCTCCGCCTCGATCTCCGCGCGCAGCAGGTCGGCCTGCTCGGTCAGCTGCGGGGTGCGCTCGGCGAAGACGTGGTCGAACAGCCGCTCCGGGTGCAGCGTCGCGTCCTCGTTGAGGGCGGCCCGCAGACCGGCCGCGAACTCCTCGGCCCGTTCCTTCGCCTCGGCGACGACCGCCTCGTCGATCACCCCGTGCTCCAGCAGTTCGCGTTCCATGATCCCGACCGGGTCGTGCGCGCGCCACGCCTCGACCTCCTCGGGAACGCGGTAGCGCGTCGCGTCGTCCGCGTTGGTGTGCGCCTCCATCCGGTACGTGACCGCCTCGACGAGCGTCGGTCCGCCGCCCGCCCTGGCCCGTTCCACCGCCTCGCTCAGCACCTCGTGCATCGCGACCGCGTCGTTGCCGTCGACCAGCCGGCCCGGCATCCCGTACCCGACGGCCTTGTGGGCCAGCGAGGGGGCCGCGGACTGCTTGGCGAGCGGTACGGAGATCGCGTAGCCGTTGTTCTGCACGAGGAAGACGACGGGCGCCCGCCACACGGCGGCGAAGTTGAGCGCCTCGTGGAAGTCGCCCTCGCTGGTTCCGCCGTCCCCGCACATCGCGAGCGCCACGACGTCGTCGCCACGCAGCCGCGCCGCGTGCGCGAGGCCCACGGCGTGCGGCAGATGGGTGGCGAGCGGGGTCGACAGCGGGGCGACGCGGGTCGCGAGCGGGTCGTAGCCGGTGTGCCGGTCACCGCGCAGCAGCGTCAGGGTCTCCAGCGGGTCGACACCCCGGGCGATCACGGCGAGCGTGTCGCGGTAGCTCGGGAAGAGCCAGTCCCGCTCCTCCAGCACGAGAGCGGCGGCGATCTCGGCGGCCTCCTGGCCGGTGGTGGACGGGTACACCGCGAGCCGGCCCTGCCGGGTGAGGGCGGTGGCCTGCGTGTTGAAGCGGCGCCCGCGCACCAGCTCGGCGTACAGCCGACGCAGCAGCGCCGGGTCCACCCGCTCGACGGCCTTGGTGCCCAGGACACGGTACGGCTCGGTCTCGGGCAGCAGCGGGCCCGGCTCCACCCGGGTCCGCCAGTCGGGCGGCGCAGCCGGGCGGTGCGCCCCCTCATGCCCCTGATCCTCGACGACCGTCATGTCCGGCACCTCCTCGTGGAACGGCGCGAGACGCACGCCGAAAGTGACGTGCCTCACCCCTTGATGGTGCGAGTACGGACGAAATTTGGCTACAGGCGCCCTCAGCCTGTGGACAAACGGCTCAGGGCGGCCTGCAATGGCCACCGGGCGTCCAAAGGGGAGAGGTGGCGGCAGGTGGCTGCTGAACGAATGGCCGGAAGACCGGAACCGCGGCCCGGCGAGAGCACTGGTCCCGGCTCCGTTCCAGGGCCCCGCCCGGCCGCCGCGCAGGGCTCCGGAACAGGGCGGGGAGCGGGCGCCGAACCGCCGCGCCCCGCCCGCCGGACACCTCTCCCGCGCCAGGAACCGGGTGCGCGCGGCGCACACGACCACGCGGCGGCCGCACCCGGCGGGGTGACACCCCCCGGCCCGGCCCGCGGCCCCCAGAGCACCCACGAACCCCAAGGATCGCAGGCCTCCCAGGGTTCACCCAGTTCCCGCACACCCCAGAGAGCGCAGGGGACACAGGGGACACAGGGGACACAAGGTGCACAGGGGCCTCACGGTGCCCACCGTTCCGGCCCCGGCGGCCCCGGCGGCCCCGGCACGGACCTCGACGCGCTGCCCGAGCCCCGTCCGATCGACTCCGTGGACCGGGACATCCTGCGCATCCTCCAGGCGGACGGCCGGGCCTCGATACGGTCGGTGGCGGAACAGGTCCACGTCTCGCGGGCCAACGCCTACGCACGCATCAACCGGCTCATCGAGGACGGGGTGATCCGCGGCTTCGGAGCCAGAGTGAACCACGAACGCGCCGGTCAGGGCGCCTCGGCGTACCTGACCCTGCGGATCGTGCAGAACTCCTGGCGCACCGTACGCCAACAGCTCAGGTCCCTGCCGGGCGTCGCCCACATCGCCCTCGTCAGCGGGGATTTCGACGTATTGCTGCTCGTGCACTCCCCGGACAACCGGGCCCTGCGCGAACTGGTCCTCACCCGCCTCCAGGCCATCCCCGAGATCCTGAGCACCCGGACCCTCCTGGTCTTCGAGGAGGACGACCTCGACCCGGGCGCCCACTACTGAGCCGGGCCGGGACGCCGCACCCGTCACCAGACCGGGACGCCGTACCCGTCATGGGCCCGCCTGACGCGTTCACCGGGGCCCGGACCACGCCGCTACACGGTCACGCGGTCATGCGAACCAGGCCCGGATCGACCGTCAGCTCTTGACGCGCAGTCCCTCGAAGGCCAGCCGCACCACCGCGTCGGCCAGCTCGGTCGCGCTCGTACTCTCCCCGGAGGCGCCGCCCGGACCGGCGGCCGTACCGCCGGTGCCGTCCCCGCCGTCCAGCCGGTACCACTCCACGAGGGAGTTGATCATCCCGTAGAGCAGCCGGGTCGCCAGTCGCGGCTCCACGTCGCCGCGCAGGTCGCCCTCGGCCACGGCCTCCTGGAACAGGTCGGCGACACGGTGGTCGAAGTCCCTGCGGCGCTCCATCGCCCAGCGCTCCGTGTCGGTGTTCCCGCGCACCCGCAGCAGCAGCGTCACGTACGGCAGCTCCGCGACCAGGACCCGCACGGTGCCGCGCACCACGTGCTCCATCCGGTCGATGGCCGCCCCGTGCGCGGCGTCCTCCTCGTCCAGGACACCGAAGAGGCCGTCCAGCGCCCGGCTCACGGCCCGGCGCAGCAACTCCTCCTTGCCCGCGACGTGGTGGTAGATCGAGGACTTCGAGATGCCCGCCGCCTTCGACAGGTGCTCCATCGAGGTGCCGTCGTATCCGCGCTCGTTGAACACCCGGACCGCCACCGACAGCAGCGACTCCGGGGTGTACGCGTCGCGTTTGGCCGCAGGCGCCATGGCAGGACCACCGTTCTCCAGGGGCGGGGCACGCCGGCCGGGAACCGGCCCGGGACGCGCCCCGTGTCAACCAGGGGGTTTCGGCGGACTCCCTCGTACCGACCGATCGTTCGGTAACTCTAACTCCGCCGGCCCGCCCTGCCCACCGGCGTGAACCGCCGCCCCGAACAACCCCGGACAGCGGCCCCTACCCCTGGTGCTCCCCGGGGGCGCTCACCGGCGTCGACGTGGTCGTGGACCAGTGGAACAGCGCCATGCCCACGCTGGTGGCGAGGTTGTAGCTGGAGACCTGCGGGCGCATCGGCAGCGAGACCAGGCGGTCCGCCCGCTCCCGTACAGCGGCCGAGATGCCGTGCCGTTCGGAGCCGAAGGCGAGGAGCGCGTCGTCCGGCAGGACCAGCCCTCTGACGTCCTCCCCCTCAGGGTCCAGCGCGTACAGCGGCCCCTCCGGGAGGTCCGCGAGGTCCATGCGCTCGACGACGGTCGCGAAGTGCAGACCCGCGCCCCCGCGTACGACGGTGGGATGCCACGGGTCGAGGTCCCCGGTCGTGATCACGCCACCGGCCCCGAAACCGGCGGCGAGCCGGATGACGGCGCCCGCGTTGCCGAGGTTGCGGGGCTGGTCGAGCAGGACCAGCGGGCTGCTGCGGGGCCGCGCGCGCAGCGCCGCGAGCTGCGCCGCGCGCTCCGGCCGGACGGCGAGCGCGGCGACGCCGGTGGGATGCGGACGCGCCACCAGCGAGCGGTACTCCCGCTCGCCCACCCCGGCCAGCAGCGGACCGAGGTCCCCGGCCAGGTCAGGGGCCAGCTCCCCGGCGAGTGCGAGCGCCGCGTCCCGGTCGGCGGCCACGGCCACCGGGACCTCGGCGCCGAAACGCAGCGCGTGCTTGAGCGCGTGGAACCCGTCGAGCAGCACCGTGCCACCGGCCTCCCGCCACTCGTGCCACCGCGTGAGGACGGGCGAGGGGGCGGCGGACGGGACAGGGCGCGCGTTCATGGCCGGAAGCCTACGGGGGAGCGTCCGGCCTCCTCGCCCGGCTCCGCCGCACGCGGTCCTGGCAGCGCCACGGACCGCCCCGCACCGCCCCGTACGCCGCGCGGGCGGGCGGTCAGGTGGCCGAGGACGCCGCCCACGACGCCGCCGGTCCGCCGCAGGAAACCGGTCGGCAGGAACACGGCGTCGGCGGCGATCATGGCGAGCGAGAAGAAGGGCAGTCCGAGGATCACCGCGATACCGACGTGCTCCGCCATCATCCCCACCAGCAGCACGTTCTTGACGCGCCGGTTGAACAGGGCGAACGGGAAGGCCACCTGGACGAGGACGGTGCCGTACGTGACCAGCGTGATCAGCGTGCCGTGCGCGGCGAGCGCCTCGGACAGAGCGGGCCACGGCGAGAAGTACTCCAGCCGCAGCGGGTAGTGCACGGCCGTACCGTCCTGCCAGCGGCTGCCCTGGATCTTGTACCAGCCCGCGGTCGCGTAGATCAGACAGGCCTCGCCCATCACGACGAGCAGCCCCGCGTTGTGCGCGGCATTGCCCACGACATCGGCCAGCGCCCGCAGTTGCCGTACGTGAAAACCGGCCACGGGACGGGCGGCGCGACGCTCCAGCAGCCACCACACGCCCAGCGCCGACCACAGCCCCCACAGGGCGAGGGACCAGCCACCCGTCAGACGGCCACCGAGGCAGGCGAGCGCGAGCACGAGCCCGGACACGGCCCACAGCGGCGGCCCGGCGCGATCCCGCCCCCCGCGCGCCCGGCGCCGCGCGTCGAGCGACCACACCTGGCCGCACCGCGTGAACACCAGGTAGATCGCCATGAGATGGATGACGTTGTCCCCGCCGTCCCCCATGAACACGGAACGGTTCTGGAGCGAGAGCACCCCGATCATGAACAGCACCGAGGCCGTACGCGTGCGCCACCCGAGCAGCAGCAGGGCGGCGGACAGCATCGCGAGCCCGTAGACCAGCTCGAACCACAGCTGCCCGCCGAACCACGGCAGCACCGTGAAGGCGTGGTTGCTCGCCAGGAGCCGGGCGGCCAGGTCCGGCCCCCACGGACTGCCCAGTCCGTACAGCTCGTCGCGGTGCGGGAGTTCACGCAGCAGGAAGGCGAGCCAGGTCGCCGAGAAACCGATGCGGACGACGGCGCTCTGGTACGGCCCCAGGGCGCGGCCGCTGACCTGGCCGAGGGCCCGGCCGAGCCCCGCCCGCCACATCCGGAACCGCAGCCCGGCCCCCGCCCGGTTCCGCGCACCGAGCCCCGCCCGCACCCTTGCCTCTCCGTCTGCCTCTCCGTCGTACCGCCGGCCGGTCCCGGCCTCCGCGCTCCCGCCCTCGTGCGCGCTCATCGCGGAGTCCCCGGCGCCGGATAGGAGGCGGAAGGTGACGGAGCGGGGCCGGCTCCCGGCCGGTCCGCCACCGACACGTTCCACCAGGGCAGTTCACGGACGGCGGACCGCATCACGGCCGTCTCGGTGCTCCACTTCGGGAGCGGGACCGGGGTCGTACGGGCGCGCAGCCGCACCCGCTCCACCACGGCGTCCCGCCCGCCGGCCCGGGCCCGGTCCAGCCGCAGGACCCCGAGGCGCAGCAGGTAACGGGCCGACAGCTCACCGCGCAGTCCGTTCGGCCGCTCCTTCAGATCGTGCGAGGAGGCGTAGAAGTCCCAGGCCCTGCGCAGTTCGTTCTGCTGGGTGTGGCTCGGCACGGGGTTCCCCTCGATCGCGGCCCCGTCCTGCGCGGACAGGTCGTACCAGCCCGTCAGGAACGAACTCCCGTCCGCCCGCCGCCCCTCGGCCCGCGCCTGCACCGAGACGTTCTGCTGAAGGGGGTTGGGCGCGAACAGCTTCCAGTTCTGCTCGAACTCCGGGTACATCCACGCCCCGATGGTCTTCGCGTGCCGTTTGCTCACGGTGTTGGGCGGCGCCACGTGCAGGAACACCATGCCGAGATGGACGAGGGCGAACACGGCGGCCGTCGCGAGGGCCAGCGCGCCCAGCACGCGGTACGGAAGCGCCAGCGCGGCCAGACCACCGGGACGGGGACCCCCCTCGCGGTAGGCCGGCGACGGGGACGGGTCCGGAGGGGGCGCGGGCGGGGAACCAGAAGCGCGGGCGGATTCGTGCGAGGCGGCGGGTGCGCTCGACGGACGGAAGGGACGAGACGGACGGAAGGGACGAGACGGCTGGGACGGCGAGGCGGGCGACGCGGGCGAAGCCTCCGGCGTCGATGAGGGCGCGGCCGCCTCACGCGCCCCGGGCACGGTCTCGCTCGCCCCGCCGCCGTCACCCTCGTACGCGTTCATCCCGCTCCCGCGCTCCGCGCTGAACTCGTCGGTCACCGGGCTGACACCTTACGGCCCCGGGCCGGGACGAGCGGCGGGAACGGCTCTCGCGGGAACCCGCACACGGCACCCCCACGTCCCGTCCGCAGGAGCCGCAAGAGCCCGTGTCGCCTGACGGGGTCCCGGAGGGCGCGTACGCCCCCCACCGAGGGCCGACGCGCGACACCCCACGGCGGGCTCCGCGCTCACATGACGAAGCCGGCGCCGCCCTTGTCGTCCACCACCGGCTTGCCCGCCGCCTCCCACGCCTGCATACCGCCCTCGACGTTGACGGCGTCCAGGCCCTGCTGGGCGAGGTACATCGTGACCTGCGCGGAACGGCCCCCGGAGCGGCAGATGACGTTGACCTTGGCGTCCTGCGGGGCCGCCTCCGTCAGCTCGCCGTAGCGCGCGACGAAGTCGCTCATCGGGATGTGCAGCGCTCCCTCGGCGTGACCCGCCTGCCATTCGTCGTCCTCACGGACGTCCAGCAGGAAATCGTCGTCCGACAGCTCACCGACACCGACACTGGGCAAAGATCCGAAATGCATGGGTGAGACGCTACCCGAAGGCCACCCCCGGCCCCGGCCGAGGAACAGCGCCCGGCCGGGCGGTCGCTAGACCACGCCGCCCTCTCCCCCGTGCCCGTCGCCTGGCGCGTCGGCCTGCGGATCACCCGCGCCACCGTCGTCCCCGGCCGGGGCCACGGCGGCGGACACGAGCGAGGCCAGTTCCCGTTCCCGCTCCGCGACCTGCGCGAGCAGTTGTTCGGCCACCTCGTCCAGCAGCCGGTCCGGGTCGTCGGGGGCCAGCTTGAGCATGGAACCGATCGCCCCCTCCTCCAGCTCCCGGGCGACCGCGCTCAGCATCTCCTTGCGCTGGGCCAGCCACTCCAGCCGTGCGTACAGCTCCTCGCTGCGCCCGAAACGGTCCTGCTCGGGGACGGGACCGGCCTCCCACTCGGCGGACAGTTCACGCAACCGCGCCTCGTCACCGCGCGCGTAGGCCGTCGTGACCCGGCTGATGAAGTCGTCGCGCCGGGCCCGCTCCTTCTCGTCCTGCACCAGGTCGGGGTGCGCCTTGCGGACGAGTTCCCGGTACAGCGCGCGGGCCTCCTCGCTCGGCCGTACCCGCTCGGGCGGCCGCACCGGCTGGTCCGTGAGCATCGCGGCGGCCTCCGGCCACAGCCCCTCGGAGCCCATCCACCCGTGGAACAGCTCCTCAACCCCGGGCATCGGCAGGACCTGGGCCCGCGCCTCCGCGGCCCGCCTGCGGTCCTCGGCGTCGCCGGAGCGCTCGGCGCGGGCCTCGGCGATGAGCGCGTCGAGTTCGTCGAGCCGCGAGTACATGGGCCCGAGCCGCTGGTGGTGGAGCCGGGAGAAGTTCTCGACCTCCACACGGAAGGTCTCGACCGCGATCTCGTACTCGATGAGGGCCTGCTCGGCGACGCGGACCGCCCGTTCGAGACGGTCCTCCGGCCGCGCCTCGCCCGACGGCGTGGAGGGCGTGTCACCTGAAGGAGCGGAATGCGTGGGATCGGCTTCCGGGATGGTCACCCGACCAGCGTAGGGCACGCTCCGGCCTCGCCGGGAAGACGACGGCCGAGGGGCCGGCCCACGGCGCCCCCGGCCTCCGCCGCCCCGCGGCCGTCCGGCTGCCGCGCTACACGCCGCTCTCCGCCGCGACCTTCCCGAGGCGCACCGCCTCGACAAGGTGGGCGTGGTCCACCTCGGTACGGTCCGCGTAGGCGACGGCGAAACGTCCCACGGCCTCCTCGAAGCGCTCGCTCTTCCCGCAGTACCCGGCGATCACCCGGGGATCGGCGCTGTGCGCGTGGGCCCGCGCGAGCAGCGCCCCGGTCATCCGCCCGTAGTCGTCGAGCTGCCCGGGAGCCAGGGCGACGGGATCCACGCTGCCCTTGCGATTGCGGAACTGCCGCACCTGGAAGGGCCGGCCGTCCAGCGTCGTCCAGCCGAGCAGGGTGTCGCTCACCACCTGCATCCGCTTCTGCCCGAACACCACGCGCCGCCCCTCGTGCTCCACCGGGGCCGGAGCGAACCCCACGCCCGCGAGGTGCGGAGCGAGCGCGGACCGCCGGGCCTCCTTGACCTGGAGCACCAGCGGCTCGCCCCTGTGGTCGAGCAGCAGCGCGACGTACGAGCGGGTCCCGACGCTTCCCGTCCCGACGACGCGGAAGGCGACATCGTGCACGGCGTGGCGGGCCAGCAGCGGCAGCCGGTCCTCGGGGAGGGTCTCCAGGTACGTGCCGAGGGCGAGCACGACGGCGGCCGCCTCCTCGTCCGGCACCCGGCGCAGTACCGGCAGGGCGTCCACGAAACGACGTCCGCCCTCGGGCGGCGCCTCCGTCGACTTGGCGGCGAAGCGCGCACTCGTATTGCGCCGCGCCTTGTCGGAGACCTTGCGCAGGGTGCCGACGACGTCCTTCGCGTCGGCGTGCGAGACGAGCCGCTCGTCGGCGATCGCGTGCCACGCGTCGAGCACCGGAAGCTTCGCGAGCATCCGCATCGTGCGCCGGTAGGAGCCCACCGCGTCCCGCGCCGCCCCCGCGCAGACGTCCTCTCCGGCTCCGGCCTCCCGGCCCGCCAGGACGAGCGAGGCGGCGAGCCGCTTCACGTCCCACTCCCAGGGCCCGCGCACGGTCTCGTCGAAGTCGTTGAGGTCGATGACCAGCCCGCCGCGCGCGTCCCCGTACAGACCGAAGTTCCCGGCGTGCGCGTCCCCGCATATCTGCGCACCCACGCCGGTGACCGGGGTGCGGGCCAGGTCGTACGCCATGAGTCCGGCGGCACCCCGCAGAAAGGCGAAGGGGCTCGCGGCCATCCGCCCGGCGCGTATCGGCGTCAGCTCGGGCAGCCGCCCCCGGTTGGACTCCTCCATGGCCGCCACCGCGTCGGGCCGCCCCACGTCGATCGTCAGCAGGTCGTGCGCGCCGCGCGGCACCGCCTCGCGAAGCCCTTTGCCGTACACCTTGGGGGAATCCCCGACGCCCCGCCCGGACGGCCGGGAGGCGAACCCGGCCACCTCGGGTATGCGCGGGGACGCCCCGGTAACAGCGCCCGCCCCCGCACCGCAATCCGTGCCGGTACCGGCGCCCGCCCCGGAACTTGCACCCGTACCCGCGTCTACACCGGAACCCGTACCCGCCCCCGCACCGGTAGCCGTCCGGACCCTCGCCCCGACCCCCGGCACCGCCGTCCCGCCGACCGGACGGCCGACCGTCGAACCCGTCACCTCAGTCATGTTCCACGCCCCCTCGCTCCGAACGGCCGCACCCTACGCCCTCCGGGACGCCACGGAGCTGGGCAGTGCCCCCATGTTTCACGTGAAACATGGGGGCACTTGATGGACCTCGAAAGAGCGGGGTGAGGGCGAGGAGGCCGCCCCCTCAGCAGACGGCGTCCCCTTCGGCACGCCGTCGGTTCTCCGCCACCGCCCTGGTCGCCGCATTCGCCTCGGTACAGGGGTTGCGGCCCTCGTCGTCCAGCAGATGCGCCTCGGCCCACTGGGCCAGCTCCTGGAGCGCGGGACCGAGAGCGACGCCCGCCTCCGTCGCCCGGTAGACGACTCGCAGCGGCGGCCCCTCGTCCACTTCCCGTACGACGAGGCCCGCCGAGGCCAGCTCGCTGAGCCGGTCGGAGAGCATGCGCTCACTGATGCCGGGGATGGCCCGCCGCAGCTCGGAGAAGTGCACGGGCTGCTGCAGGAGCACGGAGACGATCGGCCCGGACCAGCGCTTGCCGAGCAGACCGAACACCAGCGTGATGCTCCGGTCCACCTGGCTGCACGGCTGCGTGCCCGCCCCGCCGACGCCTTCGTCCGAGTACTCCCCGATTCCGACCATGCCTCCAGGCTACTGCCCACAAAGTCGTAGGTGAAAAAAAGTAAGTAGCTGTGTTATCAATAGCTACGTACGGAACCACCGCGACACCGACGCCGCCCAGCCGGTGCCACGTCCCCCTTTCTGGAGATCCCCATGGCCACGCTTCTGCACATCGACTCCTCGCTCTTCCCGCAGGGCTCCGCGTCCCGCGAGGTCACCGCCGCCTTCGTCAAGAGCTGGCAGGAGGCCCACCCCGACGGCACGGTCGTCTACCGCGACCTCGCCACCACCCCGGCCCCGCACCTGGACTGGAACGCCATCTCCGCGGACTTCACGGCCCCGGCCGAGCGCACCGAGGCGCAGAACGCCGCCGTCACGGCACGCGAGGAGCTGGTCGCCGAGCTGGAGGCCGCCGACGCGGTGCTCCTGGGCGCCCCGATGTACAACTTCACGATCCCCTCGACGCTCAAGGCATGGCTCGACCAGGTGATCGTCGTCGGCCGCACCGGCGGGGACAACGGCACCGTCAAGGGCCTGCCGATCACCGTCGTCGCCAGCCGCGGCGGCTCCTACGCGCCCGGCACCCCGCGCGAGAACTTCGAGTACGTGCAGAACTACCTGGAGTCGGTGCTCACCGGAATGCTCGGCGCCGAGGTCGACTTCATCGTCCCCGAGCTGACCCTCGCCCCGGTCAAGGAGGAGATGGCCGCCCTGCGCCCGCTCGCCGAGGCCAGCCGCGTCAAGGCCCACGAGGACGCCGACACCAAGGCCCGCGCCCTGGCCGCCCGCCTCAGCGCCTGACCCACCCGGGCCTCAACGCCTGAACCACCGCACCACCCGTACCCCGAAGGCCCGCGCGACCGGATCGCGCGGGCCTTCGGGGTACGGACAACCGGGGCGGGACACGCGTAGGACCTGTGAGACCTTCCTCACACCGCGATCACGAAGACGAGGAGGAAGACGCGAGGAGAAAGAGACCGGGAAAGGGAGAGCGAGAGAAGGGCGGAGACCGGGCCGCCCACAACGAGCAGCGGATCTACGGCAGGACAAGGCCGAGGGCAAGAAAAAAGCGGGCCCACCGAGATCGGTGGGCCCGCTTCTTCGAAGCGTTCGGACATCGCGTGCGATGTCCCGCTGTGCGCGAGGGGGGAGTTGAACCCCCACGCCCTTTCGGGCACTGGAACCTGAATCCAGCGCGTCTGCCTATTCCGCCACCCGCGCATGGGTGTTGTCTCCGGGTTGACCCCCTCCGCTGTGCGGTGGGAGCGCCTTTCGACATCTGAAGATTAGCACGGTGCGCCGGGTGGATTCACCTCGCTAAGGGCGGGGCACCCGGAGCCGGGACCGCGCCCCTCCGCCACCCCCGACCTGGCGCCCGGCGGTTCCCGGGGCGCTCCCGGCCGCTTCCCGGCCCCCTCTCCGCACCGGCAGGAGTGTGTCCTCACGCAGGTGGGGGACACTGGGCTCAGAGCGGCCTTACGATCCCAGTTCCAGGGGCCCCGTCCCCGGAGCACGCGATCCCTCAACCAGGGGGCGCGGCAACGGATTCGGGCTTCGGCGGGGCTTCGCGCGGGGACGTCTTGTGAGAGGCGACACTCGTCGCTCCGGCCGCCAGGGGGAACCACCCGTTTTCCCGGCGCGTGGATACGATCAGTAAGCAGTATCAGGACGGCAGCGGAGAAGGAGGTGCCTCATGGGAGTCATGAAACGGTTCGAGCAGCGCCTCGAAGGTCTGGTCAACGGCACCTTCGCCAAGGTCTTCAAGTCCGAGGTGCAGCCCGTCGAGATCGCCGGCGCCCTGCAGCGCGAGTGCGACAACAACGCGACGATCTGGAACAGGGACCGCACCGTGGTCCCCAACGACTTCATCGTCGAGCTGAGCACCCCGGACTTCGAGCGGCTGAGCCCCTACTCCGGCCAGCTCAGCGACGAGCTCGCCGGTATGGTCCGCGACTACGCCAAGCAGCAGCGCTACACCTTTATGGGGACCATCAAGGTCCATCTGGAGAAGGCCGACGATCTGGACACCGGCCTCTACCGGGTCCGCAGCCGCACCCTGGCCTCCAGCACCTCCCAGGGCCCGCAGGGCGGCCAGGCCCCGCAGGGCCCCCCGCCGAGCGCGGCTCCCGGCGGGTACGGCTACCCGCCGCAGCCCGTCTCCGCACCGCCGATGCCCGCGGGGCCGCCGCCCGGTCGCCCGCACGCGGCGCCCGCCGGCCGTCCCACCCCCGCTCCGCCGCCCGGTGGCCGCACCAGGCACTGGGTGGAGATCAACAACAATCGGCACCAGATCACCCGCCCGACGCTGGTGCTGGGCCGCAGCACCGAAGCCGACGTGCGGATCGACGACCCCGGCGTCTCCCGCCGGCACTGCGAGATCCGGACCGGAACGCCCTCGACGATCCAGGATCTCGGGTCCACCAACGGCATCGTGGTGGACGGGCAGCACACCACCCGCGCTACGCTCCGCGACGGCTCGCGGATCGTCGTGGGCAACACGACCATCGTTTATCGGCAAGCCGAAGGGTGAAGCGGGGGCAATGTCAGAGCTGACCCTGACGGTCATGCGGCTGGGTTTCCTGGCTGTTCTGTGGCTGTTCGTCATCGTGGCCGTCCAGGTCATCCGCAGCGACCTGTTCGGCACACGTGTCACACAGCGCGGATCGCAGCGCAGGTCCCAGCGGGGCGACACCCGGGCCCAGCAGCCCCGGGCCGCCGCCACCCCGCCCCCGCAGCGCCAGCAGGCAGGCCGCCAGCGGCGGGGCGCCCCCACCAAACTGATCGTCTCCGAAGGCACCTTGACGGGCACCACGGTCGCCCTCCAGGGCCAGACCATCAGCCTCGGCAGGGCGCACGACTCCACGATCGTGCTGGACGACGACTACGCCTCCAGCAGGCATGCCAGGATCTACCCGGACCACGACGGTCAGTGGATCGTCGAGGACCTCGGTTCCACCAACGGCACGTACTTGGACCGGACCAGGCTCACCGCACCGACCCCGGTGCCCCTGGGCGCGCCGATCCGCATCGGCAAGACCGTGATCGAGCTGCGGAAGTAGTACGACAATGAGCGAGCGGAGCGAGCGAGCCGCGGCGGTCCTCTACTCGGACCAGTCCGTGCTCCCGACCGGAGGGTGGGCAGTGTGGCTCGACAGGATCGGTTGTCCCCGGAACAGCCGACGGGCGAGGTGCGTATGAGCCTGTCCCTGCGCTTCGCCGCCGGATCGCACAAGGGGATGATCCGCCCGGGCAACGAGGACTCGGGCTACGCGGGCCCCCGCCTGCTCGCCATCGCTGACGGCATGGGCGGCGCCGCCGCCGGTGAGGTCGCCAGTTCCGAGGTCATCTCGACCCTCGTGGACCTCGACGACGAGATCCCCGGCTCCGACATCCTCACCTCGCTGGGCGCGGCCGTGCAGCGCGCCAACGACCAGTTGCGCGTGATGGTCGAGGAGGACCCGCAACTGGAGGGCATGGGCACGACGCTCACCGCCCTGCTGTGGACCGGGCAGCGCCTCGGCCTCGTCCACGTCGGCGACTCCCGCGCCTACCTGCTGCGCGACGGCGTCCTGACCCAGATCACCCAGGACCACACCTGGGTGCAGCGGCTCGTGGACGAGGGCCGGATCACCGAGGAGGAGGCCACCACCCACCCGCAGCGCTCCCTGCTGATGCGCGCGCTGGGCAGTGGCGACCACGTGGAACCGGATCTCTCGATCCGCGAGGTGCGGGCCGGCGACCGGTACCTGATCTGCTCGGACGGGCTCTCCGGCGTCGTCAGCCACCAGACGATGGAAGAGACCCTCGCGAGCTACCAGGGCCCGCAGGCGACCGTGCAGGACCTGATCCAGCTCGCGCTGCGCGGTGGCGGCCCCGACAACATCACGGTGATCATCGCCGACGTCCTGGACGTCGACCATTCCGACACCCTCGCCGGGGCGCTCAACGACACCCCGGTCGTGGTCGGCGCGGTCGCCGAGAACCAGCACCAGCAGCACGACGACGGCGCCATGCAGACCCCGGCGGGCCGCGCCTCGGGCCTCGGCCGGCCGGTCCCGCCGCAGGGCGGCTTCGGCGCTCCCGGCAGCGGCGAGACCCCCGCGTACGCCCCCGAGGGGGACTACGACGAATGGGCCGAGGGCGGCTACGACAAGCCCCGCTCCGGCCGCAAGTGGATCGGGCGGTCCCTGTGGACCGTGCTCGCCCTCGCGATCATCGGCGGCGGTCTGTACGGCGGTTACCGCTGGACCCAGACCCAGTACTACGTCGGGGTCCAGGACGAGCACGTCGCGCTGTACCGGGGCATCAGCCAGGACCTGGGCTGGATCGACCTCTCGAAGGTCTCGAAGAACCACCCCGAGATCGAACTCAAGTACCTGCCGCCGTACCAGAAGAAGCAGGTCGAGAACACGATCACCGAGGGCAGCCGCGACGCCGCCCAGAAGAAGATCGCCGAACTGGAGCTTCAGGCCAACGCCTGCCAGAAGGACGAGCAGCGCCGCGCCGCGCAGGAGAAGAACGACGCGGCCGCCGAGAAGAGCAAGAAGGACGACGACTCCGCCGCGTCCGGCAAGTCCTCCGGGGCCACGAACCCGAAGCCCAAGACCACACCGAGTCCTACGCCCGGCCCCAGCCTCTCGGAGGAAGAGCAGAAGCTGGTCCCGCTGTGCGGTAAGCAGTAAGCAGCCGTTGGGGGCCGTTCCACGTCATGAGCAGTAGCACCACACACACGTCCACGATCGGTTCGATCGGCGCCCCGAGCCGCCGCAACACCGAACTCGCCCTCCTGGTCTTCGCCGTCGTCATCCCCGTGTTCGCCTACGCGAACGTGGGGCTGGCGATCGACGGCAAGATGCCCACGGGGCTGCTCGGCTACGGCCTCGGCCTCGGACTGCTCGCGGGCGTCGCGCACCTCGTGGTCCGCCGGTACGCCGCGTACGCCGACCCGCTGATGCTTCCGCTCGCGACGCTGCTCAACGGCCTCGGGCTCGTCATCATCTGGCGGCTGGACCAGTCGGAGCGGCTCCAGGACCTCGCCAAGCTCCAGTTCGGCTCCTTCAGCCCCTCGGCGCCCAACCAGCTGATGTACTCGGCGATCGGCATCGCGCTGTTCGTCGGCGTCCTGATGCTGCTCAAGGACCACCGCGTCCTGCAGCGCTACACGTACATCTCGATGGTGGGCTCCCTCGTCCTCCTCCTGCTGCCGCTCGTGCCGGGGCTGGGCATGAACGTCTTCGGCGCGAAGATCTGGATCCACATCGGCGGTTTCTCCATCCAGCCCGGTGAGTTCGCGAAGATCGTCATCGCGATCTTCTTCGCCGGCTACCTGATGGTGAAGCGGGACGCGCTGGCGCTGGCCAGCCGCCGGTTCATGGGGCTGTACCTGCCGCGCGGCCGCGACCTCGGCCCGATCATCGTGGTCTGGGTCGTGTCGATCCTGATCCTTGTCTTCGAGACCGACCTCGGTACCTCGCTGCTGTTCTTCGGCATGTTCGTCGTGATGCTGTACGTCGCGACCGAACGCACCAGCTGGATCGTCTTCGGCCTGCTGATGTCCGCGGTCGGCGCGGTCGGCGTCGCCTCCTTCGAACCGCACGTCGAGAGCCGGGTCCAGGCCTGGCTCGACCCGATGCACGAGTACGCGCTCAGCCGCCAGGGCGTGGGCGGGCACTCCGAGCAGGCCATGCAGGCGCTGTGGTCCTTCGGCTCCGGCGGCGTGCTCGGCACGGGCCTCGGCCAGGGCAACTCGGACCTGATCAAGTTCGCCGCCAACTCAGACTTCGTCCTCGCCACCTTCGGCGAGGAACTGGGCCTCGCGGGCATCATGGCGATCCTGCTGATCTACGGCCTGATCGTGGAGCGGGGGCTGCGTACCGCACTGGCCGCGCGCGACCCCTTCGGCAAGCTGCTCGCGGCCGGGCTCTCCGGCGCCTTCGCGATCCAGGTCTTCGTCGTCGCCGGTGGCGTCATGGGGCTCATCCCGCTGACCGGTATGACGATGCCCTTCCTCGCGTACGGAGGTTCCTCCGTCATCGCGAACTGGGCGCTCATCGGCATCCTGCTACGGATCAGCGACACCGCCCGGCGCCCGGCACCCGCGCCCGCGCCCTCCCCCGACGCCGAGATGACCCAGGTGGTCCGACCGTGAACAAGCCGCTGCGCCGGATCGCCATCTTCTGCGGGCTCCTCGTCCTGGCCCTGCTCATCCGCGACAACTGGCTTCAGTACGTCCAGGCCGACTCGCTCCAGAAGGACGACGCCAACCCGCGGATCGCCATCGACCGCTACGCCCAGCCGCGCGGGGACATCATCGTCGACGGGAAGCCGGTCACCGGTTCCGTCGCGACGGATGGCACCGACCTCAAGTACAAGCGCACGTGGAAGGACGGGCCCATGTGGGCCCCGGTCACCGGGTACGCCTCCCAGCTGATCGGCACGACCCAGATCGAGAGCCTGGAGGACGACATCCTCACAGGCAACGACGACCGGCTCTTCTTCCGCCGCACGCTCGACATGCTGACCGGGAAGAAGAAGCAGGGCGGCAACGTCGTCACCACGATCAACGCGGACGCGCAGAAGGCCGCGTACGACGGGCTGAAGGCGCGCGGCAAGGGCGCGGTCGCCGCGATCGACCCGTCCACGGGGGCGATCCTCGCGCTGGCCTCGACGCCGTCCTACGACCCCTCGTCCTTCGCCGGCATCACCACCAAGGACGGCAACACCTTCTCCAAGCTCGACAAGGACAAGGACAAGCCCCTCCTGAACCGCGCCCTGCGCGAGACCTACCCGCCCGGTTCGACGTTCAAGATCGTGACGGCCGCGGCGGCGCTGGAGAGCGGCAAGTACACCGACATCGACGCGCCCACCGACACCCCGCTGCCCTGGATCATGCCGGGGACCAAGACGCCGCTGCCGAACGAGGGGCCCATCCCTTGCAAGAACGCGACGCTGCGGGTCGCTCTCCAGGTCTCGTGCAACACCGTCTTCGGCAAGATCGGTGCCGACCTCGGCAACGACAAGATGGTGGAGGAGGCCGAGAAGTTCGGCTTCAACCAGCAGCAGTTCGTCCCGGTCCGCTCGAATGCCTCCAACTTCTCCAAGGACATGAACGACTCACAGGTCGCGCTGTCCTCGATCGGCCAGTTCAACACCGCGGCGACCCCGCTCCAGATGGCCATGGTCGCCTCGGCCGTCGCCAACGACGGCAAGCTCATGGAGCCGTACATGGTCCGCGAGCTCCAGGCGCCGAACCTCGACACGATCGAGAAGCACGAGCCGAAGGAGATGAGCCGGCCGCTGAGCGAGGAGAACGCGCAGAAGCTCCAGTCGATGATGGAGACGGTGACCGAGAAGGGCACCGGAACCGCGGCCCGCATCCCCGGCGTCACAGTGGGCGGCAAGACCGGTACCGCGCAGCACGGCGAGAACAACAGCGAGAAGCCCTACGCCTGGTACCTCAGCTACGCGAAGACCGACCAGGGCTCCCCGGTCGCCGTCGCCGTCGTGGTCGAGGACGACGCGGCCACCTCGCGCCAGGACGTCTCCGGTGGCGGTCTCGCCGCGCCGATCGCCAAGTCCGTCATGGAGGCCGTGCTCGGCAAGAAGTGAGGCGGCGATGAGCGGATGGTGACCGTTCGGTAGCCGAGGGATGACCGAACGTATCGCCGCAAAGCGCACGGAAGTCGGGGCAATGCGGACGCTCAGGACGTGAACCCGGTCACCCGTCCCCGGTAACCGCGCACGTGGCGGTACCGGTCCGATATCAGCTTGACGATCGGGGCCGGGGCCCGCACGGCGGGACGGGTACGGTATGCCGGACAGCACACCGCCGGACCACACACGGGTGCGGTCGGGATCGACGGAGAGGGCTGGATTAGCTATGGAAGAGCCGCGTCGCCTCGGCGGCCGGTACGAGCTGGGGCACGTGCTCGGCCGCGGTGGCATGGCCGAGGTCTACCTGGCCCACGACACCCGCCTGGGCCGCACGGTCGCGGTCAAGACGCTCCGGGTCGATCTCGCTCGTGACCCGTCGTTCCAGGCCCGCTTCCGTCGTGAGGCCCAGTCCGCCGCCTCACTCAACCACCCGGCGATCGTCGCCGTCTACGACACCGGCGAGGACTACGTCGACGGTGTCTCCATCCCGTACATCGTGATGGAGTACGTGGACGGCTCGACCCTGCGCGAGCTGCTGCACTCCGGCCGCAAACTGCTGCCCGAGCGGTCGATGGAGATGACCATCGGCATCCTCCAGGCCCTGGAGTACTCGCACCGCGCGGGCATCGTCCACCGCGACATCAAGCCGGCCAACGTCATGCTGACCCGCAACGGCCAGGTCAAGGTCATGGACTTCGGCATCGCCCGCGCCATGGGCGACTCCGGCATGACGATGACGCAGACCGCCGCGGTCATCGGCACCGCGCAGTACCTGTCCCCCGAGCAGGCCAAGGGCGAGACCGTCGACGCCCGCTCCGACCTGTACTCGACCGGCTGCCTGCTGTACGAACTGCTGACGGTACGGCCGCCCTTCGTGGGGGACTCCCCGGTCGCGGTCGCCTACCAGCACGTGCGGGAGGAGGCGCAGTCACCGAGCGTCTTCGACCCCGAGATCACGCCCGACATGGACGCCATCGTCCTGAAGGCGCTCGTGAAGGACCCCGACTACCGCTACCAGTCGGCGGACGAGATGCGGGCCGACATCGAGGCCCTGCTCGACGGCCGCCCGGTCGGTGCGACCGCCGCCCTGGGCATGGCCGGCATGGGCGCGCCGGGCGGATACGGCGGCGGCTACGGCGGGGACCAGCCGACGACGGCGATGGGCGCGCAGAACGGCGGAGCCACCTCGATGCTCCCGCCCGTCAACGCGGACGACGGCGGCTACGGCTACGACGAACCGCGCGGCCGGCGCCGGCAGCCGCAGAAGAACAACCACACCTCGACGATCCTGCTGGTGGTCGCCGGCATCCTCGTCCTGGTGGGCGCCGTCGTGCTGGGCATGCATATGTTCGGCGGCAACGACAACGGCGGCGACAGCTCACTCAAGGCGCCGAACTTCGTGGGCCAGACGGTGAACCAGGCGCGTGAGATGGCCACCAACGTCGACCTCAAGATCAAGACCGTCAAGGACACCTGCAAGGACCAGCCGAGGAACCGCGTGTGCTCGCAGGACCCGGCGGCCGACGCCGAGGTGCAGAAGAACGACACGGTGACCCTGACGGTGTCGACGGGGGCGCCGAAGGAGACCGTCCCGGACGTCACGGGCCTGTCCTTCGACAAGGCCGAGAGCAAGCTCACCAAGCTCGGCTTCAAGGTGGACCAGAAGTCCGCCGAGTCGGAGCAGAAGGCGGGCAATGTCATCGACCAGGACCCGCCCGGCGACACCGACCTCGCCATCGGCAAGACGATCACGCTGACGATCGCCAAGCCCAAGCAGATGTCGACCGTTCCTGACGTCAGCAACAAGAACTGCGACGACGCCACGGCCCTGCTGGAGACGGCCGGGCTGAAGGCGAACTGCGCCCCGGAGGAGAACGACACGGTCGACGAGGGCCTGGTCTTCTCGCAGACCCCGCAGCCGAACACGGAGGCCGACCCGGGTTCGGTCGTGTACCTGAAGACGGCGAAGAAGCCCGAGGAACAACCTGAGAAGGTCAAGATCCCGGACGACATCCGCAACAAGACGCTCCAGGAAGTCCAGGGCATCCTCGGCGGTCTCGGCCTCCAGGTGAACGTCCAGCCCGGCCTGCCGGGGGAGCCGGACGCCAAGGTGATCAACACCGACCCGGCCCCGGGCAGCGAGGTGGACAAGAACACCCCCGTCACCGTCCAGACCCTGCCGGGCGGGCTGATGGGCGGCTGACCGGCGAGGTACAGCCGGTCGTCTCACCCGCCTGAGCGACATGGAGGGGCCCGGTCACCGTTGCGGTGACCGGGCCCCTCCATGTTTCACGTGAAACATACCCGTATGCCGTGTGTCCCGATGTTTCACGTGAAACATCGGGACACACGGCATACGGGACATACGACATCGGGACTCGTGGCCTACGGGCTCAGCGCACGCTCAGCGCAGTTCCGGCGGAGGGGTGCGCTTGCTGTCGACCTTGTCGATCCGCTCCAGCTTGCCCCAGACGATGTAGCGGTACGTCGAGGTGTACACCGGGGTGCAGGTCGTCAGGGTGATGTAGCGGCCCTTGGCCTTGACACCGGAGCCGGTCGGGACGGCGCCGAGGACCTTGACGTTGTACTTCGAGGTCTCGGGGAGGGTCGCGAAGACCTTGTAGACGTACCAGCGGTCCTTGGCCTCGAAGACGATCGGGTCGCCGTCCTTGAGCTTGTCGATGTTGTGGAACTTGGCGCCGTGGCCGTCACGGTGGGCGGCGAGCGTGAAGTTCCCCGAGGAGTCCTGGGGCAGGGCCGATTTCACGGGTTCCGTGTAGTAGCCGGCCACCCCGTTGTTGAGGATGCTGGTCTCCGTGCCCTTCTTGACCAGGACCTCGCCGTTGTCCATGGCCGGGACGTGCAGGAAGCCGATGCCGTCCTTGGTGTCGAGGGCGCCGGGACCGGATTCCCCCTGGGCCCAGTGGTCCCGCACCTGATCGCCCTGCTTTCCGGCCTCCCGGTCGGCGATCACGTTGGTCCACCACAGCGAGTAGGCGACGAACAGGCCGAGGACCAGACCAGCGGTGATGAGCAGTTCGCCGAGGAAGCTGATGAACCCGGCGACCCTGCCGCGCCCGGACGGACGGCCGCCGCCCGACGGAAGAACCTCGGTCTCGTCTTCGTGGTCCCTGGTCGCTACCACCGTGTGTGCCCCGTTCCTTCGCGCCGTGCGCTACAGCAGCGCATCCGGCTTTCCCTTGCTGCGCGGCCGTTCCTCGACCATCTTGCCCCAGACGATCATTCGATACGTACTGGTGAATTCCGGGGTGCAGGTCGTCAGCGTGATGTAGCGGCCCGGCTTCGTGAAGCCCGAGCCGGTCGGCACCGGACGCAGGACCGCCGTGTTCGCGGGCGAAGTCTGCGGAAGGATGCTGGTCATCCGGTAGACGTAGTAGGTGTCCTGCGTCTCGACCACGATCGGATCGCCCGGTTTGAGCCGGTTGATGTACCGGAAGGGCTCCCCGTGGGTGTTGCGGTGCCCGGCGACGGCGAAGTTCCCCAGCTTGTCCTCGGGCATCGCGGTCTTCAGGCCGTCCTCCCCGTAGTGCCCGACCATCCCCTTGTCCAGGACGCTGTGCTTGTCGATGCCCTCGGCGATCGGGACGACCACGTCGAGGGTCGGCAGCGTCATGATCGCGAAGCCCTGCCCGGGGCGGAAGGCCCCCGGGGTGCGCTTCCCGTCGGCCCACTCGTCCTGGAGGTGGTGGGTCGCGCCGTTGGCCTGCTGATGGGCCCGGACGTTCGTCCACCACAGCTGGTAGGTGACGAAGAGGAGCATCACCACCCCGAGCGTGATGAACAGCTCGCCGAGGACCGCGCTGATCCGTGCGCCGGTGCTCGGCCTGCGGGCCCGCGCGGCCCGCCGCGCCTCGACCCGGCTGAGCGGGGTCTGGGCCGTCTCCGGAGAGGACGAGCCCTCCTCCGGCCCGCGGGGACGCCCTGCGGCCCTTCTGCGCCCGCCCGAGCCGCCCCGGGCACCTCGACGGCCACCCCGGCCCTGCGCGGCCTTGCGGCGGGCGGCACGGCCCTGCCCGGGGACGAGGGGCCCGGCGCCGGACGCCGTACCGCCGACCGCACGGCGGAGGTCCGCGGTCCGCAGGGCCACCGTCTCGTCGTCGGCGGGGAGGAGTGGCAGCACTTCCTGGCCCGCGTCACGCTCGGGCCGCAGCGCGGTCACGCCGTAGCCTTGCCCACCACCGGCGCGAGCCCCGCGGAGCGTGCGACCGCCCTGTCGTCCCCGCAGCCGGCGAGCCAGTTGGCGAGCATGAGGTGCCCGTGCTCGGTGAGCACGGACTCGGGGTGGAACTGGACGCCCTCGACCGGCAGATCACGGTGCCGGACACCCATGATGATCCCGTCACCGGTACGCGCGGTGACCTCCAGCGCGGCCGGGATCCCGGCCGGGTCGGCGGCCAGCGAGTGGTAGCGCGTGGCGGTGAACGGCGAGGGAAGGCCGGCGAACACGCCCTTCTCCTCGTGGAGCACCTCGGAGGTCTTCCCGTGCAGCAGCTCGGGGGCGCGGTCGACGACTCCGCCGTACGCCACGACCATCGACTGCATGCCGAGGCAGACCCCGAAGACCGGAAGCCCGGAGTCGGCGCAGTGCCGCACCATGTCCACGCAGACCCCGGCTCGCTCGGGGGTGCCGGGGCCGGGGGAGAGCAGCACCCCGCCGAAACGCTCGCGGCGCGCGTCGGCGACGCTCACCTCGTCGTTCCTGAGCACCTCGCACTCGGCGCCGAGCTGGTAGAGGTACTGGACGAGGTTGAAGACGAAGCTGTCGTAGTTGTCCACGACCAGGATGCGGGCGGGGGTGGCGCTGTTCATCGGACGGCTCCCATCCCCTGGTCGACGGTCACGTCGTTGAACGGGAGCAGCGGCTCCGCCCAGGGAAAGACGTACTGGAAGAGGAGGTAGACCACCGCGCAGGCGAGGACCAGGGAGAGCAGGGCCTTGATCCACACGTTCCCCGGCAGATGCCGCCAGATCCACCCGTACATGCCGCCCCTACTTGCCGTTGCCGAAGTGTGCCGCTCCAGACTAAAGGCGGCGGGGGGTCGTTCGTGGCGCGCCCGCGCAAAGCCTTGGGGCGGCGCACGGCTGTTCTTTACCCGGCGGGGGTGCCCCGGGGGGCCTCGCGCGGCGCGGGCGCCGCGATCAGCCGGCGGGCCGCGCGTAGTGCAGGTCGACGGTACCGGTGTAGCCCGGCATCGTGTACGTGCCCTGGTCGGCGACGTCCCAGCCGAGCCCGTAGGCGTTGACGTACAGCATGTAGTTCTGGATCGCCGGCGAGTTGGACAGGGCGTCGCGCAGGTCGTCGGGGTCTCCCACGGCGGTGACCTTGTAGGGCGGGGAGTAGACGCGGCCCTGGAGGATCAGGGTGTTGCCGACGCAGCGGACGGCGCTCGTGGAGATGAGCCGCTGCCCCATGACCTCGATGCCCTTCGCACCGCCCTTCCACAGGGCGTTGACCACGGCCTGGAGGTCCTGCTGGTGGATGACGAGGTCGTTGGGCTGGGGCTCGGGATAGCCGGGCAGCTTCGGGCCGGCGCCGGGAGGCGCGTCGGTGAGGGTCACCGAGATCGCCTTTCCGCGCACCTTCTGAGTGCCGGCCTGCCGTTCGAGGCTCTTGAGCTGCGCGTCCTCGGCGTCGGTGCGCCCGTCGTCACGGGCGGCGAAGGACTCGACCTTCCGGCGCAGGACGCCGTTGGTCTTCTCGGCCTCGCCGTTCTTGTCGCTGCGCTCCTTGATCAGGTCCGACAGCTTCAGCATCGAGGCATCCGTGCGGATATTGGTCCCCTTGGCCGTGTTGAAGCTGGTGAAGAAGATCAGTCCGGCGAGGGCGAAGACGGCCAGCGTGAGCAGTCGCACGGGCCGCCAGGAAAACCGGGGCCGGTCAGGGCTGGAACCGTTCGTGGGGGAGTCGGCAGAATTGCTCAACGTACCCTGATCTCCTTCGGCGCCGCGGAAGCACTACGCTAACGGACGCCCGGAGGGCCCCGGGGTCCGCCCGAGCGTCATCCGGCGCCCCGCCCCGTTCTGTGTGCCGCCGACCGGCAGTGCACCGAACAGCGCATCGACAGGAGAGCCCCCTCGTGCCGAAGTCCCGTATCCGCAAGAAGGCCGACTACACGCCGCCCCCGGCCGCGAAGCAGACGGCGAACATCAAGCTGACCAACAGCAGCTGGGTCGCCCCGCTCATGCTCGCGATGTTCGCGATCGGTCTGGCCTGGATCGTCGTCTTCTACGTCACGGACGGCAGCCTCCCGGTGGACTCCTTCGACAACTGGAACATCGTCGTCGGCTTCGGCTTCATCGCCGCGGGCTTCGCCGTCTCCACCCGCTGGAAGTAGCCCTGCCCGCCGCGCGCGCAGCGTCGGCGACCGGGGCGTGTGCGGCCGGAACGCAAGCCCTGCCCTGAGTTATCCACAGCGCTATCCACACTGGGGAAAAGGTCAGACGATCTGTGGATAACTCATCTGCGGTTGACGCCGGTGTGACTGAAGGACCGGCCCCCACCCAGGAGGCGGACCCTTGTTCGACCCCTGTCCACCTGCGAAACCAGCAGGTCAGCGGCAGGGGTCGCGCTGTTCCCCAGCCGCCCGGACACTGAGGGCGACGAGGGCCGGGCAGTCTGTGGACAACTACCGCCCCCAATCGAACACCTGTGCATATCCGCGGCGCGCTCCGCCGCTCCTGCGCGGCTCATGGCCGACGAAGCCGACTGGTGAACAGAAGCCCGGGAGGAGCGTGTTCAGACGAGCAGCACCGTACGGACGGCCACGGCGGCGACCAGGACCACGAGTGCGAGCGCGCAACTCCCCCACTGCACGAGACGGCGACGCTCCGGCGGCGCGTAGACGATGGCCCACGCGAGGGCGGCCCCCACGATCAGCCCGCCGACATGGGCCTGCCAGGCGATCCCGCTCCACGTGAACGTGAAGATCAGGTTGATCGCGAGGATCGCGGCGAACGGCCGGAAGTCGGCCCGCAGGCGACGCACCAGGACACCCGTGGCCCCGAACAACCCGAAGATCGCGCCCGAGGCGCCGAGCGAGGCCTCCGTCGGACTCGCGATCAGATAGGTCAGGACGCTGCCGCCGAGCCCGGACAACAGGTACACGGCGAGGAACCTGGCACGGCCGAGAGCCGCCTCCAAAGGCCCGCCGAGCACCCACAGGCTCAGCATGTTGAACCCGATGTGCCAGATCTCCTCGTGCAGGAACGTCGCGGTGAGCAGCCGGTACCACTCGCCGTCCGCGACACCCATCACGGGATGTATCCCGGTGTCGGGATGGGGCCAGGCACCGATCATGAACAGGTCGGAGAGCAGACGGTTCGGGTCCGACACGACGTGCACGAGCACGAACACCGCGATGTTCAGCCCCAGCAGGATCTTCGTCACGAGCCGGGTGTCCCGGGTGACGACACCGCCGGCGACCGTACGCGGCCGGTTGTCCGCCCGGACACCGCTCCAGCGACGCGCACCGCCTCCGCCACCGCTGCTCCCGGAGGCCGGGCCGGAGGAGGCCGAGCCCTGCCGCACGCACTCGGGACACTGGAAGCCCACCGAGGCGCTGATCATGCACTCGGGGCAGATGGGCCGCTTGCAGCGCACACACCGGATACCGGTCTCGCGGTCCGGGTGCCGGTAACAGGGGGCGAGGCCGGAGGTCTCCGCCGCCCCACCCGGCTCCTGCGGGCCACCGGGCACCTGGTCCTTGGGATCCAACGGGTCCATCGGGCCTCTTCCTCCCTGAGCCGTGCACGAGGCGCGCGACCCACGCACACGCCCCGCCCATCCTGACGGACGAGCGGGGCGGTTTTGTTCCCGGAGCGCTCCCGGAGCGGACGGCGGCGAACCGTCGCCCTGTCCGGCGGCGAGTCCCGGTCTCAGCCCTGACGCTGCTCCACGACGACGCTCTCGATGACCGCGTCCTTGACCGGGCGGTCGGTGCGCGGGTTGGTCTGCGTCGTCGCGATCGAGTCCACGACCTTCTGGCTGGCCGCGTCGGCGACCTCACCGAAGATGGTGTGCTTGTTGTTCAGCCAGTCGGGGGCGCCGACGGTGATGAAGAACTGCGAACCGTTGGTGCCCGGTCCCGCGTTCGCCATCGCCAGCAGGTACGGCTTGTTGAACGACAGGTCCGGGTGGAACTCGTCGCCGAACTGGTAGCCGGGGCCACCGGTGCCGTTGCCCAGCGGGTCGCCGCCCTGGATCATGAAGCCACTGATGACACGGTGGAAGACGGTGCCGTCGTACAGCGGCTTGTTCGTCTTCTGGCCGGTGGCCGGGTCGGTCCACTCGCGCTTGCCCTCGGCGAGTTCGACGAAGTTCTTGACCGTCTTCGGCGCGTGGTTCGGCAGCAGCCGCACCTCGATGTCGCCGTGGTTGGTCTTCAGGGTGGCGTAAAGCTGCTCAGCCACGATCTGCCTTCCGTTGTCTTCTGTGAAGCGTGCTGATGAAGCGGGCGAAGCGCTTCGGGAAGCTCTCAGCGGCGCTGCTGTCTGTTCACAGATCCTCCCACGGACCTGTTTGGGACGAGTAATGGCTGAACACCCGCAGACGGGGAACCCGCCGTGGCAAGGTCCGCGGGAGAAGTTCTCCCGCCCGGCGAGCCGGACCACGTGGACGGCCCGCCGCCAGCGCAACAACCGCCCCTCTTCCGACATCATCCTGAATACCTACAAAGTGACCCGGATGCTCGCGTCGTAGCTGCCGCGCGGCGATCCAGCGGGCATGATCGCGGAAGGGGTGGAAAGGTGAAATACCGTACGCCACCGAGGAGGAGGATTCCCGTGACCCGCATCGACAGCGTGCGCGCCGCGACGGGCTCGGCGAGGGACAGCGTGCTGCACGCCGCGGAAGCGGTGGCGCCCTACGCCGACTCTGCCAAGGGCCGCGCCACGCAGTACGCGGGCGAGGCTCGCGCCCGGCTCGCACCGAAGGTCTCGCAAGCCGCGGACCAGGCCAAGCTCCAGTTCGACGCCCATCTCGCACCCCGTATCGAGTCGGCCCGCACCCATGTCCCGCCGAAGCTCGACGAGGCGGCGCGTCAGGCGGCCAAGCACAGCCGCCAGGCGGCCAAGCAGGCCGCAGAGTACTCCCGTCCGCGGATCGAGCAGGTCAGGGCCGCGGCCGGTCCCGTCCGTGACGAGGCGAGCGCCCGCAGCGCCGCCGCTCTGACCGCGCTGCGCGGCCAGGTCTCCCCCAAGGAGATCGAGCGGCTCGCGAAGAAGCATCGGCGCAAGGGCCGGGCCGGGAAGTTCGTCAAGGGTCTCGCGATCCTGAGCATCCTCTCCGGTGGCGCCATCGCCGCCTGGAAGTGGTGGGACAAGCAGGCCAACCCGGACTGGCTCGTCGAACCGCCGGCCGCGACCGAGGTTCCGGAGACCGGGGCGAGCCTGACCGCGGTGGACGGTTCCGCCGAGGCCGACGGCCTCGACCCCGAGGTCGAGGCCAAGGCCGAATCGGAGGGCGAGGGCCGCACGGCCAACTGAGGTCCGCTTCGGCCTCAGCACTACACACCCGCCTGTGGGGTGGGACGAGCGACTTACTCGTCCCACCCCACAGGCGCGTCACGAGCCGAGCCCACCGAACGCCCGGCAGTCGGCACCCGGCAGTCGACCCGCGTGGGCGCCGACCGTTTCACGTGAAACATCGGACGCCGGAAGGGGCTTCGCGGGAAGCCGGGACCGTGCGGGCCGGTAAGCCCCACGAAACGACAGACCGCGCGTGGTGGCTCCACGCGAAGGAGCCGACTCACAAGGCGAGTTCGCGTACCGCCGACGCCGACGACGCGCCGACCGCACGCCAACTCCTGATCAGCCAGGGTGTTTCACGTGAAACATCTCCCGGAGACCCGGGGGCCCGGAGACCCGGAGACCCCGGGGCCCGGAAACACGGGGGCCCGGAAACACGGGGCCCGGAAACACGGGGCCCGGAAGCACGGGGCCCGGAAACGCGGAGGCAGCGGACCGGAGCCCCGAAGGACTCGTTGCCGCATACACGAGCCCCCTGAGCCGTACCGGGTCAGCCAGGTCCTAGGCTCGGCCTCACCGACCTAATCGATCACGGAACCATTTCGATCACACCGCGAGCCGGAGCCGGTTGCCGCTTTCGGCCGGGCCCTCGCGGAGAGGACGCGCACCATGCCGACGTACGACGCCCTGCTGGCGGAGACCATCACGCTCACCGGCCACGGGGGCGACCTGATCGAGGGCTACTCCGCCCGCCCTCTCGACATCGCTCCGCGCGGCGGCGTGGTCGTCATCCACCACATGCCGGGCTATGACAAGGAGACCAAGGAGATCGCCCGGCGCTTCGCCGCCGAGGGCTTCAACGCGGTCTGCCCGAACCTGTACTCCCGGGAGGCCCCTGGGGCCGACCCCGACGACGCGGCGGCCGCCGCCCGTGCCAACGGCGGGGTCCCCGACGAACGACTGCTCGGCGACGTGTCCGGTGCGGCCGCCTACCTGCGCGGGCTGACCAACTCCAACTCCCGCATCGGCACGATCGGCTACTGCTCCGGCGGACGGCAGTCCTTCCTCGCCGCCTGCGAGCTCGATCTCCAGGCCGCTGTCGACTGCTACGGCGCCTTCGTGACCGGCACCCCGCCCGAGGGCTTCCCGCTCCAGGTGGAGCCGATCGGCCACCTCACCAAGAACCTGCGGTGCCCGCTGCTCGGCCTGTTCGGCGCCGAGGACCAGTACCCCTCGCCCGAGGCCGTCGCCGAACTGGAAGCGCTGCTCAAGCAGCACGGCAAGCCCCACGAGCTGCACAGCTACGAGGACGCGGGCCACGCCTTCTTCGCCGTGAACCGCCCCTCGTACCGCCCGCAGGCCGCCGTGGACGGCTGGTCGAAGATCCTCCGCTTCTTCGGCGAGCACCTGAACGCCGACGTCTGATCAAGGAGCCACCATGTGCACGTACCTCACGGAAAAGATCGGGATCGAGGGCAGCGGCAAGGGCGCGGGCGGCTACTTCCCGCTGACCCACGCGATGGTCTACGTCGACCACCCGCAGCACGCCCCGTTCGAGCACACCGTGAACATCGACTTCCTCAACCCCGGGGAGGGCCCCTCGGCCCGCATCCCGGTCGAGCTGACGGAAGAGGCGGCCCGCGCCCTCATCACGGCCCTCCAGACCGCCATCGACACGGCACCCCCCGGCCTGGCCTCCGCCGAGCACCGGGCCACGGCGGCCTGACGGCCGGGACCACCGCGCACCGGCACTGAGCCCGCGCACCGGCCGCCGTGAACGGACAGAGGGACTATGACCTGAGGATTCACAGGTCATAGTCCCTCTGCCAGAAACCACTGCGACTGGGAGATCAGGCGCGGAGCAGGTCGGTCGAGACAGTCCAGAGGCGCTTGGCGATGGCGGGATCGAGCGCCCATTCCTTGACACCGTGCGGGTGCTGCGCGAGATCGGCGTCGTCCGGCACGGTGTAGGCCTCTTGCGCATCGTCGAGGTAGTGGCCTCCGGAGTGAGCGAACTCGGGCGCGACGGCCGCGACGATGCTGGTTGCGGCGCCCTGCTCGACCGTCTTATAGGTGAAGACCCCGGCGGCCTCGGCCGCGGCGAGGGACGCCTTCTGTTCTGTCGTGAAGTTCCGCTGCAGTCCTGTCGCGATACCGCCGGGGTTCACCGCATTGGCAACGATGCCGTCGGACGCCCAGAGACGGGTCGCCTCGACGGCGAAGAGAGAGTTCGCCGTCTTCGACTGGGCGTAGGCAATCTGCGGGTCGTAGCTGCGACGCTCGAAGTGGAGGTCGTCGAAGTCGATGCCGGCACGCATGTGCGCCGTCGAACTGACCGAGACGATCCGTGCTCCATCGCGGTCGGCCGCTCCCAGAGCCAGGGCGTCATGAAGGCCGATGGCCAGGGCGAAGTGGCCAAGATGGTTGGTCGCGAATTGCAGTTCCCAGCCTTCATGCGTCCGTTCGAGGCCACCGGTGACCACGCCGGCGTTGTTGATCAGCAGATGAAGCGGGCCGCGCCACGCGTCGACGCATCGTGCGACGGAGCTCCTGTCGGCAAGGTCGAGCCGGACGACGCGGGGACGGATCCCTTCGGTCGACTTCTCGATCGTCTCAGCGACGGCGTCACCCGCAGTCGTGTTCCGGACAGCGAGCGTCACCTCCGCCCCGGCGGCGGCCAACACACGAGCCGTCTCGATCCCGAGTCCGGAAGAAGCTCCCGTCACGATCGCGCGGACGCCGCCGAGATCGACACCCCGCAGCACCTCGCCCGCGGCGCTGGAGGCATTGAAGGGTGTGGAGATGAGTGCGTGAGTCACGACATCGACTATACGCACTAGACTTGACTTGTTTAGTTAGTTCCCCGCTCGTACGCTCGCTCCATGAGCAGTTCTGATACCGGCCACCCGCCGTCGACGGCCGCCGATACCGATCGCCGGACCCTGGTTCTGGACTCCGCGATGGTCACGTTCGCGCGATTCGGTTACCGGAAGACCTCGATGGAGGAAGTGGCGCGGGCGGCGGCCATCTCCCGGCCCGGGCTCTACTTCCTCTTCTCCTCCAAGGAGAGCCTGTTCCGTGCTGCGGTCACCCAGGCCCTGGAGCGGGACATCACAGCGGTCGAACACCTCCTGGCCGAGACCGAACGCCCCCTCTCAGAGCGCCTCGTTGAAGCGTTCGACCAGTGGGCAGGCCGCTACATCGGCCCGCTGACGCGCGACGTCGCGGCGGTCATCGAGGACAACCCCGACCTCCTGGGAGAGATCACCGAAACCACACCGCGACGTTTCGAGGAATTGATCACAGACACCATCGCCGTCGAGTCAGGACAGGACGCGGCCCCCTTGGTCGCACAGACGATGATCAGCGCATCGATCGGCCTCAAGCATCAAGCCGCGTCCCGGGAGTTCTACCGTGACCGGCTGAAGGTCGCGATCGATCTCCTGGTGCGCCAGTAGGAGCCGAACCAGGGAGCCGTGTCTTCCCTGATCTCCTTCTTGTACTTACTCCGCGCGTCGCCCCTGGACACCGGTGACGCGGTCGACGTAGGCAAGCGGGAAGGACCCGGACACCATGCGCCCACCGACAGACACCAAAAGCCCTTCTGGCCTACGTTTCCGCGAGTCAGAAAGGCTTTTCTTCTGTGGAGCCCAGGAGAGTCGAACCCGAAACTGTTACCTCTCTGGCCTGCGGAAACGCCGGAGAATCGGGCCAAACAACCCCGTTTCCATCCTGCTCGATCCCGCTCGATCCGCCTCGGCCCTCGTCCCGTGCTGACATGTCAGCACGGGACTCTCGATCAACGCAGGTGCGAAGTCGAGGCCTGGCGCCACCGACATAACCGCTGCTCAACCCCTCGGCAAAAGGATTCAGCCACTGCGTTTACGGCAAAGCGAGTGACGCGTCAGCACGACGTGTCAGCGGGCCTCAGACCCGGACTCGGGGCGAGGGAGCTCATCCAGGTCGACGGTGAAGATGCGGCCGTCGGCCAGCTCGATCGGGAGCTTGCCGGTGCCGTATTTGTGGGTGTGCGCGGCAATGTAGCCGGTGCCATTTGGCTGGCTGTGCACGACGACTTCCTGGGCATATGGGTCCACGATCAGGTAGATCGGGATGCCGTAGCGGCCGTACTTTGCGGTGCAGTCGTCGTAGTCCTTGCGGGCCGAAGACGTCGAGACAACCTCAGAGATAAGGAGCACGTCATCGAAGCTGTACCGCTTGCCCTGCTTCTGCGCGTCCTCGCGGAGGATCGCGAGATCGGGGGCGGAGTTCTCGTCGGCCGGGAAGTCGATGTACACGTCGGACGTCACCTTCGCGTGACGGCCCAGAGCGAGCGTGTCGATCTGCATCGAGCGGATCGTGCTGGAGTGCTCCTCGCTCTGCGGGGTCATGATCACCTTCCCGTCGGCACCGAAGAAGACCGCGTATCCCTCGGGGAACTCGGTCTGCACGATCGCGGCAACACTCATGAACGGCTCCTTCCCGTGTGAAATCAGGATACGGCGGCCGGCTCCGAGCCATCAGATTTCCGAGTCGAAGGATCCCACCGACGGAAGTTCGCCCACTCGTCGAACCGTCCGCCCGGACGCCACAGCCAAGGCGGCGCCCACAGCGGCTACGGCCGTCACCAGCCACGCCTCGGCTGCTGTCAAGCCGTGGTCCGCGAGGAAGTGCTGCGCGGCCACCAGGATCGGCACACGTCAACCCCGGTGAAACGGTGATTCCTCCCCCGGGGGCCTCGGGTCAGGAGCCGAAGGCGTAGCCCAGTCCCCCGCCCTGGCCAGACCGGTCTCGTAGGCCAGGACCACCGCCTGGACCCGGTCGCGCAACTGGAGCTTGGCGAGGATGCGCGAGACGTGGGTCTTGACGGTGGTCTCGGAGAGGTGGAGCCGGGCGGCGAGTTCGGTGTTGCTCAGGCCCTGGGCGAGCAGGCGCAGGACGTCCAGTTCGCGTGGGGTCAGTGCGCCCACGCCCGGATGGGGCGCGGCGGGCGCCGGCGCTTCGGACGCCTGACGGGCGTGACGTTCCACGAGGCGGCGGGTGATGACGGGGGCCAGGAGCGCGTCCCCGGTGCGGACGAGGCGGACGGCGGCGACGAGGTGTTCCGGGGTGACGTCCTTGAGGAGGAAGCCGCTGGCGCCTGCCGACAGCGCCTCGTAGACGAGGTCGTCGAAGTCGAAGGTGGTCAGCATGATCACGCGGGGTGCGGTGGCCGTGTCCGGGGAATCGCGCAGGATGCGGCGGGTGGCCTCCAGGCCGTCGAGGTCGGGCATCCGGATGTCCATCAGCACCACGTCGGGGCGGGTGCGCAGTACTGCCTCCACCGCCTGGGTTCCGTCGGCGGCCTCGGCGACGACGTCGATGCCGTCGGCCATGAGGATCATGCGGAAGCCGGTGCGGACGAGTGCCTGGTCGTCGGCGACCACGACGCGCAGCGGGTGGCCTGTCACGACGTCTCCAGGGGGATCGTGGCGGCGGTCCGGTAGCCGCCGTCGGGTAGCGGTCCGGCGTCGAGGGTGCCGCCGTAGACCGCGATTCTCTCCCGCAGACCGATCAGCCCGTGGCCGCCCCCGCCTGCCGCTCCGGCGCCCGGTGTGCCGCCGGTGTCGGTGACCTCGACCCGTAGGGCATCGGTTGCGTAGGTGAGCGTCACGGTCGCACGCGCGCCCTGTGCGTGCTTCGTGGTGTTGGTCAACGCCTCCTGGACCACCCGGTAGACGGCCAGGCCGGTGCCGGACGAGACGTGACAGGGGGTGCCGGTCACCGTGAGTTCGACGCTCAGGCCCGTCTCGCGCACCCGGGCGACGAGGGCGTCGAGCCGGTCCAGGTCGGGTTGCGGGGCGAGGGCCTTGGCGGGGGCGGCGGGGTTATCGTCGGCGTTCATGGCGAGCAGTCCCATGGTGTGCCGCAGTTCCGCCATCGCCGAGCGGCCCCCCTCTTCCACTGCGAGGAGCGCCTCGCGGGCCATCCCCGGTTCGGCGTCCATGACCTTCCGCGCGGCGCCGGCCTGAATGACCATCATGGAGACGTTGTGGGTGACCACGTCGTGCAGGTCGCGGGCGATGCGGGCCCGCTCGCGCTCGGCGGCGCGGCGCAGTTCCTCGGCCCGTTGCCGCTCCAGGGCCGCCATGCGTTCTTGTCGTGCGTCGGCGCGCAGCCGCCATTGGCGCATGCCGTCCGCGACGACGGCGAGCGGCAGCACGATGAGCAGCGGCACGTACTCGTTCTGGATGGTGGGCACGTCCGGGGTCCTGGCCCCGTTCAGGACGAGCAGTGCCACTGCGACGCTCCCCAGGGTGGGTATCCGGTACGGGCTGTGCATGACGGCGGAGTACGTCGCGACCAGCGTCGCGAAGAGGATCACCCGCGCCTCGCTGCCCGGCGCCATCAGCCCCGCTGCGATCACTACCCACAGCACGGCCAGCGGGTAGCGGCGGCGCAGCGCCAGCGGAAGCGAGCACAGGAGCATCGGTGCCAGCGCGCCGACGTAGTTGCCGGAGCCCTCGACCAGGCGCACGGTACCGTCGACGATCTTGTACGTGCGGTCCATGCCGACACTCAGGCCGGAGTTGACCGCGGCGATCACGGCAAACAGGGCGAAGGCCCCGTCGAGGATCAGGTCACGTCTGGTGGGCCGGGGCAAGGGGCCTGTCGGCCGCTTCAGCGCCGCGAACCCGTCCCGCAGGCGGTCCGCCGCCGATGCGTTCGTCACCCACCGATTGTCACAGGCGGCGCCGGCCCGCGGCGTCCTCCCTTCAGACCGTGATCGCGCGCTCGCGTACTTCGCTCGTCTACATCTGACGGAGGACCCCGGCCAGGGTCCTCCGCACGCAGGAGCGGAAAGGGGTCGGGCGCCGGACGCGCTCGCCCGCCCGCCGCCCATAGCGTCCAGCGGTGCCAGTCACACGGACCGGCACCGCTGAGGAGGACGACGCGTGACTTCCGCGACTGCCGCACCTGCCGTACTGAGAGCCCGGGGCCTGGGCAAGAAATACCGACAGCGCTGGGCCCTGTCGGAGTGCACCCTCGATGTCCCCGCGGGCCGCGTCGTCGGTCTGGTCGGCCCCAACGGGGCAGGAAAGTCAACCCTGTTGAGCCTCGCCTCCGGCATGCTCGCCCCGACCACGGGCACCATCGAGGTCTGCGGCGGCCGCCCGGCCGCCGGCCCGGCCCAGCTCGCCAAGGTCGGATACGTGGCCCAGGACACTCCCACCTACGCCGCTCTGACCGTCGCCGACCACCTCGCGCTCGGCGCCCGCCTCAACCCCCGCTGGGACGCCGCCCTCGCCCGCGACCGGATCCGCCGCATCGGCCTCGACCCCGGCCAGCGCGCCGGACGCCTGTCCGGCGGGCAGCGCGCGCAGCTCGCCCTCACTCTCGGCCTCGCCAAACGCCCCGAACTCCTCATCCTCGACGAGCCCGTCGCCGCACTCGACCCGCTGGCCCGCCGCGAGTTCCTGGACGACCTCACCGACGCGATCACCGGGCAGGAGATGACCGTCCTGCTCTCCTCCCACCTCGTCTCCGACGTCGAGCGAGTCTGCGACCACGTCATCGTGCTCGTTGACTCCCGGGTCCAAGTCAGCTCCGGCATCGGCGACTTGATTGTCGGACACCACCGCCTCACCAGACCGGCCGATACCCCGGCCGACCTGCCCGCCGAGCACCACGTCATCTCGGCCTCCCGCGCCGGTGAACAGACCACCCTCGTCGTACAGGGCGACGGTCCGGTCACCGGCGACCCCGCCTGGACGACCGGCCCGCTCTCCCTCGAAGACATCGTCCTGGCCTACATCAGCCGTCGCACGACCACCACCCCCACCCCGGACTCCCGACCGGCCGCCGACCTGGAGACCCACCGATGATCTGGCTGACCTGGCGCCAACTGCGCACCCAGGCAACGGCGGGCATCGCCCCACTGGCCGCCCTCGCCGCCCTCCTCGCCGCAACCGGCCCCCACCTGGCCGGCCTGCACACCACCGCGGGGCGTGGCCTCGTGTCGCAGCTCACCAGCACCGACACCACGCTCTACTTCGTCGGCGGCATGGCCGTCCTCCTCGTACCGGCCCTCATCGGCATGTTCTGGGGCGCCCCGCTCGTCGCCCGCGAACTGGAGAACGGCACCCACCGCCTCGCCTGGAACCAGGGCGTCACCCGCACCCGCTGGCTGCTGACCAAACTCACCCTCACGGGTCTCACCACCGTGGTCGCGAGCGGCCTGACCAGCCTCGCGGTCACCTGGTGGAGCAGCCCCGTCGACCAGGCCGTCGCCGCGGGCGGATCCGACAACACCGACAACTTCGTCCCACGCATCGACCCGGCGATCTTCAGCGCCCGCGGCATCGTTCCGCTCGGCTACGCCGTCTTCGCCTTCGTCCTGGGTGTCACCTTCGGCGTCATCATCCGCCGCACGCTCCCCGCCATGGCCGCCACCCTCGCCACGTACACCGCGGTTCTCCTGTCGATGCCGCTGTGGATCCGGGCTCACCTGGCCCCAGCCACCGCCATCACGGTCCCTTTCACTCACGACCGCATGGCGAACTACCTCCTCGGCTCCGTCTCCCACGTCGACATCGACAAACCCGACACCTGGACCATCGCGGAGCAGACCCTCGACGCCACCGGACGCCCCGCCCACGCCATGCCACCCGCGTACACCGACTGCGACTCGATCAAGGCATGCGTCGACGCCCTCGCCGAGGCCGACTACCACCAGCGTGTGACCTACCAGGCCGCAGGCAACTTCTGGGTCCTGCAATGGGCGGAGACCGGCGTCTTCCTCGGTCTCGCCGTCGCCCTCGGTGCGCTGTGCGTCTGGTGGACGCGCAGACGCCTGAGCTGACGGGGTCGGCTACACCAGCGGTGCGGGCCCGCGCCGGACCCCGGTGCGAGCTGAAGGCGTCCCTCCTCCAGAGCCTCTGGCCCGGCCTAGGAGAGCCACGGGAGAGCGACGCGTGGCAGCAAACCCCGAGAAACCCCGGAATCTCGGGCCTCTGTCCCCACCGTGTCAGCACCGTGGTGCTGACGTATCAGCATAAAAAATCGGAACAAAAGACCCCTCTGGCCACGTTTCCGCAGGCCAGAGGGGTCTATCGATGTGGAGCCTAGGAGAGTCGAACCCGAAATTGTTACCTCTCCGACCTGCGGAAACGCCGGATAATCGGACATTAGACCCTGTTTCCATCCCCCTGCGTCCTGCTCCATCCGCCTCGATCAGGCTCCCGTGCTGACACGTCAGCACGGGCCTCACCCGCGTTGCTGAAGAGAATATTGGACTTCGACCAAGCTCTTACACACCTTGCCAGACGGCCGATAAACGCGCCCCCAAAGTGCATTGCGCAAGCAAAGCATCGGAGGAGGCCGACAAGTATCGCCGTTGAGGTCAGCAGGCCCGCCCCGGTGTTCATGCCAAGCTCGTACACCTAGTCCGAGCAAGGAGCAGCGTACTGATCGCCACGAGGGGGGCATGTCGCGGCGGTCACCACAGCGGCGGAGTGCTTCTCCAGTTCGAGCAAGATGTCCGCGACTGTGTCTGCCTGGTGCCGCGGCAGGGCGCGAGCGACTACCCGCTGGTACTTGGTGAGGATCTCGTCGCGGAGCAAAGGGTCTTCCTTGGTTCCGCGACTGTCGGCGACGGCGGACTGCACGACTCTTCCGGTGGTTGTGGTGACGGAGACCGCACCCGGGAAGTGCCACGGGAATTCTGTGTCCGGGTCACCCACGCACGTGACCTTGGCGGCGAGCGCCAGGATCTCGGGGTCGTCGAGTGGTTCGTCGTAGAACATGGCAAGGTCCATCGGCCGTCCGAGCAACCGGGCAGCGGTCACGTAGGGCACGCTGAACAGCGCGTCGTAGATGGTGGGGGGCGCCGTTTTGCGTTCCCGGGGCTCGCACACCATGGGAATGATCATGGACGGGACCGTGCAGGTGATCTGCTCCACGTCGTCCGCCGTCAGGCGGTCGGTTCCGAGGTTCTTGAGGACGTTGGCGACCGCGTCAATGCACGCGTGGGTGAAGTGGCAGCACGGGTAGGGCTTGAGCGCGATGTCCGTGGTGTGCCACTCGCTGCCGATGTCGGGTATGCCGAGGACGGTCGCTGTGGGCTTGAGTGCCACGTGGGCTTTGTAGAGGCCGCCCTCACCTTCGAAGACTGTGGCGGGGCCGATGAATCCGGCCTGTGCCATGGTGACGGCCGAGATGGCGGCGTGCGCTGCCCAGCCAGGGTGCATGCGCTTGAGCCAGGAGTCGTTCAGTTCGAGGATGCCGGCTGCCTGGCTGCCACACAGGCCCAGTGCGCTCTGCAGGGTCTGCGCGTCGATTCCGCGGAGTTTGGCCACCACGCAGGCAGCGGCGAACGTACCGATGATGCCCGTGGGGTGGAAGCCACGCAGGTGGAAGTGTCCGGCACCCGCCTTGGCGAGTCGGCAGCCGACTTCGAGCCCTGTCACGTAGGCCAGGAGCAGTTCTTCGCCCGAGGCGTCGACCTCCTCACCGATCGCGAGTGCTGCTGCGGCGGCCGGTGCGGTCGCGTGGTAGATCGCCCCGATGTGGGTGTCGTCGAAGTCGAGGCCATGGATGAGCGTGCCGTTGACGAGGGCTGCGTAGGCAGGCGTGAGCCGGGTGCCGAAGCCCAAGACTGTAGTTGTGCCGGAGCCTGCGGAACCGTCGAGGCGCTGACCGGCATCATGGATGGCCTTACCGAAGTCCATGGTGGTCGCTGCCAGGGCGAGCCCCACAGCATCCAGGAGATGCTCCTTGGCTGTCTCCCGTACCTCGGGGGGGATGTCGTCCCACTGAAGGGCGGTAACCGCCTCGGCCAGTTGCGTGGCCAGCGGCGTGGCGAGGCTCTCGGCGGTCTCAGCAGTTGTCACGATGCTCCTTCGGTCGATGCTGCGTCTGCCGAACCTTGGCGGTCGCCGCGGGTGGTGGCCCGGGCCAGCGCGCCGATGCCGTCCGCGAGGTGGCGTACCGCACGGGTCACGTCGCCCAGAGAATGGTCGCTCGGGAAACCGGTAGCCAGTACTCCCAGAGCCACCCGGCCTTCCCCGTCCAGTACGGGTGACCAGATGCTGCCTACCTCGGGATGGTCGGCTGCGGATTCGTCCACAGCGAAACGCGACGCCACGAAGTCCAGTGGGCGCTGGACCAGATGCGACAGTGCCGCCGCTTCCTCGGCCGGGGTTCGTTTCCGCCCGGAGGTCCGTTCGGCGAGCAGCTCTCCGAGTCCCTCGTGGACCGAGGCCAGTCCTACAGTCAGGCCGCCGTCGGCGCGGATCAGCCGCAGAGCCTCGCGGACCTTTTCGCGCTGGCCTTTGTCGTCGATACCGCCCAACCATTCCTCGGCCGTGTCGGGGGCCGCGTACGCCATCCACCAGATCCCGATGGGGGCGTTCAGAGGGACGCTCTCGCCGATCGTGGCCCGCGCAACGTGGTCGTCCCCGGTCTGCCCCGCCGTCGCCAGCACGGTCAGTGTCTTCCCGTCGCAGCCGGCGACGGCGATCTGGCCGCTCGTGCTGCGGGCCGTTCCCTCCAGCAAGGGCCGTGCCCGGTCGATCAGATCGAGCTGCTCCCTGAAGCGGTCGTCGGAGGCGGTCAGAAGGTGGGGGGTGAAGCTGCCGTACCCGCCCTGGAAGAAGAGAAGCGGAAGGTTCTCGGCCGCGGTGTCGAGGTCGAGGACCCGGCCGATGACGATGTCGTGGTCGCCGGCTCGGTGAATGGTGTCGGTCTCGCAGTCGATCCAGGCCACAGCACCGTCAAGGACGGGGGATCCACTGGGGGCGGCGCGCCAGCCGACCCCGTCGTACTTGTCACCGCCGCTGACGGCGAACTGCCGGCACAGGTGCTCCTGCTCGGCTCCGAGGATGTTGACGCAGAACCGGCCCGCGCCACGCAGCCGGGCCCAGCTGCGGGAGCTCGCCGAAGGAAGGAAGGCGACGAGGGGCGGGTCGAGGGAGACGCTCGTGAACGAGCCGACGACCATGCCTTCCGGCTGCCCGTCGTCGGCGATCGCGGTCACCACGGTCACACCGGTCGGGTAGTGCCCCAGCACCCGTCGGAACCGGTGAGGGTCTCGGACACGCTCTCCGGTTTCCGTGTTCTGTCGGACGTGGGTCGTTGTCATGGCCGGCACCTCAGTCCTGCTCCGGTCGGGGCACTTGGATGTCCAGCAGAGGAGCATGCTGCTGAGCTCCGAATGTGTCGCGCTCGCCTACACCGCCCTGGTTTCCCCACCGCAGCAAGGTCAACTTGAACGCCAGCGCGGGCTCGAACCAGTCGCAGTACACGACGTCACTGTCCGGGACACGGAACAGGTCGGTGAGTACGGCGCGGTTCAGCACATCCGCGTCGCGTACGTGGGCGTACGTCGCACCATCCTTGAACATGACGTCGAAGGTGATCTCGTAGGGACCCGCGTTCTTGCTGCGGATCACCGCGGCGAGATCCTTGAGGGCAACGGTCCCGATCGGGTCACGCTGTGTCAGCGAGCTCATCGGCCTGCCTCCATCACTCGGACGGGAAAGGGGGAAAGGCCGGTCACGTCCAGCACGTGATAGACGCTGAACCGGCACACCGGACCAATGGACGCCTCCATCGGGTTGAGAGGCAGCGCGAAGTTGCCGCCGGTCGCGATCTGCCCCTCATAGGGCAGGTGAAGCATGCCGATACGTGCCAGGGAGGCGATCGACTTCGCCTTCTCCGCTGTGGGCGCGGTCACCTCGGCCAGAACGCCGATCTCGAACGGTACGGCCGTCTCGGGTTCCAAGGGACCCATCACCCCGTTGCGCCCGTAGACGTGGACGTGGAATTCGGCCTCCCCTGTGTTCAGCTCGGGGTGGAAGCCGCCGAGGGTCCGGCGGAGCGAGTCGAGGAACGTGTCGATCTGACCGATGAGGATCGGGTCGCGGACGCCGCCCATGAAGACCGCCCGGTGGCCGACAACGGCCGCTCCCTCGGCCTTCAGCGTGGGGTGCTCGTTCTCGTGGTGCCGACTGCCCGTAACACGGACGGTGCGCTCGTCGACCGCCTCGTAGTGGCACTGACTCACGTCGAGAACGCCATCCGGCCCGGGCAGCAGGTCAGGACGGCTCTTCTCGTACAGAGTGTGGGCCGCCACGGACAAGGGGGTGCAACGTGCCCCCGGGCTCATCGGTGTGACGGTGAATGAGTCAGCGTGGAGCCGGGCGACGACGCCTCCGCCCTTGGGCTCGGCGCACGCCCCACCGCATTCGAGAATCTTGCCGCTGTGCCAGGCCAGGGCGGGGTCCACCCCCTGGCTCATGCTCCAGGCTGCATGCGGGGCGGGGTCGTAGGCCCGGCCCGCGATGATCACGTCGACCGGCTCGGTGAACTCCAGGATCCTCTGGAACGGCTCCGCTCCGAGCTGAGCGACCAGCCCGTTCGAGGCCCGGACGTCGTCGGCGGTGGGAAGCTCTCCACGCACGTTGCGCTGCACACGCTCGTGCTCCAGCAAGTCGAGGAGCGTCTCCTCGGCAAGATCGGCGTAGACGGTGGCGACGCGCAGCCGCCAGCCGCGCTCTTGGGCGATCTTGTCGACAAGCCGGGCCAGATCGTCGACCTGGGCATCGGTGCCGGCTCCGCCGGCGCTGCTGACGATCACCGGGACGTGCTTGGTGGCCGCTGCTTCCAGCATCGGTGTGAGGTCGCGGGTGACCGCGTCCTCGGTGCACAGGGTTGAGCCGAGGCCCAGCATGTAGGGGCCGGGGTCGGTCGATCCGGCGTCCACCACGATGATGTCGACGCCTTCGTCGAGGGCTGCCCAGAAGTCGGGGACCGGGTAGCCGTAGCCCAGCATTCCTGTGGGCGTCAGAACGGTGGTCAGGGGGGTGGTGGTCACGAGGCGCCGCCCGAGGCTGCGGGCCGGTGCTGCGCGTTGTGGCGGACCGGTGTGGACAGGCCGAGCTGGTCGCGCAGGGTCGGACCCTCGTACTCGGTGCGTACGAGCCCGCGCCGCTGGAGTTCCGGGACGACGAGACGGGCGAAGTCCTCGTACGACCCGGGCAGGGTGGCCGCCGCGAGCACGAACCCGTCACAGCACGTACCGAACCACTCCTCCATCTGATCGGCCACCTGGCTCGCAGTACCCCGGAAGATGCCCCCTTCGTCGATGGTGCCGCGGCCGGAGAAGGTAACGAAGTCGGACACCGACGGATTCGGTTTCCCGCTTGCCGCGATCACCCGGTCACGCAGCCCCTGCCAGGACATGGCGGCCAGCTCCTCGTCCGAGAAGGGCTTGTCCACGGGGCGCCCGGAGAAGTCGACGTTGAGCGTCTCGCACAGCAGGGCCAGTCCGTCCTCCTGACGGGCGAGCCCGCGGACGACCTTCTCCTTGGCCAGAGCGAGTTCCTCGGTCTCGGCCACGATGACGCCCATGGCCGGGGTCACCGCCACCTGCTCCGGATCCCGGCCGGCGGCACTCACGGCGTCCTTGATGGCTCGGTAGGCCTTCGTCCCCTTCTCGACGTCGCGGAACGCCGTGAAGACCACATCGGCCCACCGCCCGGCGAACGCGAGACCGCGGCCGCTCTGGCCCGCTTGCAACAGCACCGGGTGGCCCTGCGGCGACGCCGGCACGGTGAAGGTGCCGTCGACGTCGAAGAAGTCACCGTTGAAGGTGGTCCGGTGCACCTTCGCGGGGTCGGCGAAGACGCCGGACTCCTTGTCGATGACCATGGCGTCGGGGTCCCAGGCGGTCCAGAAGTCCTTGACGATCTCGACGAACTCGTCGGCGCGGTCGTAGCGTCGGTCGTGCTCCAGGTGAACAGCCGCCCCGAAGTTCTTGGCCTCGGCCGAATTGAGCGAGGTGACGATGTTCCAGGCGATCCGACCGCCGGACATCTGGTCAAGCGTCATGAAACGCCGCGCAACGTCGAACGGCTCGTAGTAGGTGGTGCTCGCGGTCGCGCCGAGGCCCAGGTGCGTAGTCACGGCAGCCATGGCCATGAGCACGACTGTGGGGTCCATCTTGACCGTCCGGATGCCATGAGCGACCGCGAGGTCGGCGCTGCCACCGTAGATGTCCGGCATGGCCAGACGGTCGTCGAAGAACGCCATGTCGAAGCGGGCGTCTTCCAGCGTGCGGGCGATGCGCTGGTAGTAGGCGGGAGTGAGGAAGTCGGGGACGCTCGCGGGGTGCCGCCAGGACCCGGCGTAGTTGGAACAGTTCTGGGCTTGCAGGAAAGCGATCATTTTCATCTTGCGGCTGGTCACGGTGAACTCCTTCGACGGTCCGCTGCGGGGCGGCAGACAGATTGCAAACCCGGCGTTACGGTCGCCACAAGGCAACTTGCACAATGTGAGAAGGCCGGGGAAAGGGTGTCGCAGTGTCACGATCGGGAGCTGAGGGTGTGCTCCGGGGGCTGGAGATCCTTGAGGTGCTGGCGGGACTGGAACAGCCGGCGACTCTCGTGCGCATCGCGGCCCGTGCCGGGTACAACGAAGCCGCGGCATACCGAACGCTGCGGCGCCTGGAGGAGCAGGGATACGTCGATCACGTACCCCGCTCCGGCTATCGTCTGGGCAGCCGGTCGGTGGCCCTGGCGGTCCTGGTCGGGCCGGAACCGCCGCTCTTGCGCGCCGCTCACCGAGTACTGACACGGCTGGTGACCATCACGGGCCATTCCGCCGCAATGCACCTGCGCTCGGGAACGCACCGCATCCTCACCGCGGGCGTGCCCGCTCCTTCGCACCCCCTGCGTGACGAGGCAGCCATCGGGGAGAGGGCGCCACTGACGTCGGGATCAGCTGGGCTGACCATCCTGGCCCACCTACCCGACAGCGAGGCCGAAGCCGTCACCGCGACTCGTCCGGCAGAAGAACGACGTCCTGCCCCGGAGGAGCTGGCACGGATCCGGGAGGACGGCTTTCTGGTGGGAGAGCGGCGCAGCAACGCCTCTATGCGCGGCATCTCGGCCCCACTGCTCGACCCGGCGAGCGGCGCCCCTCTGGGGTCACTGACCATCGCGGCGCTGGGCGACCAGACCACGCAGACCATGCTCATGAGCTACGTCCCCGTCCTCCTGAGAGCATGCGCCGACCTCGGCCCCCAACTCTCCGCGCTACTGGGGCCGAGCAGCGCACGCGGGCGACGCGGCCGCGACGTGGCAGTGAGCCGTCAGGAACCGGCCGACCAGGAGTGAGCTCAGGCCTACCGACCGGGACCAGGTCGTCACCACTCCTCATTCATCGCACGGCCTTGATCGGCAAGATCGCCAGGCCTCCGAGGACGATACAGATCGCTGCCACCGGAAACAGCGCCGTGTACCCGCCGGTGAGCAGGACGATGCCTCCCGAGACAGCGGGAGCCAGGACCTGGGGGAGGAGCGAGGCGATGGTGAAGGTACCGAAGTCCTGACCGTACGACTCGGCCCGAGGAAGGACGTCGGTGATGACAGCGATGTCGACCGCCTGATAGCACCCGAAAGAAGCTCCCGCAAGGGCCCCGAGCGCCAGCATCCCGCTCACGGTCGGCAAGAAGAGAGGAATCATGAACGCGACAGCCAGCCCGACGGAGCTGACCAGAATGAAGATCTTTCGGCGGCCGAGCCGGTCCGACAGCGCGCCGGCCGGCAGCGTGATCGCGCAGAGAGTGACCGCCGCGATGAGCGCGAAGACCGGCATCTTCGCCGCCGCGTCGTCACCCAGCCCGACGTAGTCCTCGAAGAGGTAGAGCGTGTAGCCGTACACCGTGAAGAAGCCGATGTAGGTGAGGAGCCGGCCGACGAAAGCCCACCAGAAGTCCGGGTGTTGGCGAGGACTCACCTTGAAGCTCGCCGCGAGCGCACGAAGATCGGCGGATTCCAGCGCCACGCCACGGTTGTCAGGGTCGGGATCGACCAAGATGCGAAGGGAGACGAAGACCAGAGGCACCGCTCCGATCACGAAGTAGGCAAGCGTCATGTGATCGGCGAGCAGGCCGGCGAAGGCCTGGCCCGCGACCGTCCCCAGCATCAGCCCAAGACCTCTCGCTCCCCCGAACCGCCCTCGGGCCTGCGGCGTGACACGGTCGGGGATTACGGCTCCCAGCGGCCCCTCCGCAGCGCAGAGCGCCACTTCGCTGCAGGTGTACAACGCCCCGAGCGAGACGATCGAATCGGTGAGTCCCATGCCCCACAACAGCGGCATCACGACGACGACGCCCCCGACCGCCCACGGCGTCCGGCTACCCCAGCGGGACCGGGTCCGGTCCGAGAGCAGGCCGATGAGTGGCTGGGCCACCATGTGGGCGACGGCACCACACATGGTGATCGCCGCGAGGGCTCCCGCCTTGCGGACGTCCCCGAGTGCGTTCGACAACTGGAGCGCGAGCAGCACGGAAGGGACCGCTCCGAGTACGACGTACAACCCGAATTGAGAACCGGCCAGGGTGAGCAACAATCCGCGGGAATCACTCTGCGGCGGCGACTCGATCCCGGCCGGAGGGGCCTCGGGAATGTTGAGCTCGGCCATGCGAGGTGTCCTCTCGTGACGTGGGTCACGGGAACGTACGCGTCCCGCACGTCCTCCTGCCACGGGAGTTACACATTGTGCAAGTTTCCGTTTACACGTCTGAAACGGGAGCGGTACCGGAGCCTTCACCGGCCCCCTCGCCATCGATCTCCGCCATGGCCTGGGCCGCATGGCGAAGCAGAGGCAGGACACTCACGGCCTGATCGGCCGGCAACCGTAGCGTCGGGGCCTGCAGGCCGAGGACGAAGTTCGAACGCCCCTGGCCGACCGGCACAGGCACTGCCAGACCGACCAGACCCGTGCTGTACTCCTCCACTTCCAGCGCCCAGCCACGTTGACGCGTCACGCGCAGCTCCGCCTCCAGGTCCTCCAGATCGGTGCATGTACGGGGGGTGAACGCCGCGAGCGGTGCGTGGGCGAGGAGTTTGCGGTACTGAGCCGGCGGCATCCCGGCCAGCCCCATTTTCCCGCCGGCCGTGCAGTGGAGCGGCATACGGTCCCCGGCTGCCAGGGAGAACCGGAGCCGATGACGGGTCTCGACCAGATCGACGTAGAGGAGCTCGCTGCCGGAGAGAGCGGCGACAAAGCACGTTTCGCCAGCCGACTTCACGAGATCACGAAGCACGGCCTGGCGCGCACCATGCTGGGTCGCGTTCAGGAGCAACGTCTCGGCGAACCGGCGCAACCGGGCACCGGTCCCGTAGTGGCGACCGTCAGCCTGCCGGATCAGCATGCCCGCCCCCTCCAGCTGCTGGAGCATCCGGTGCAACGTCGGTTTGGGGATCCCCGTCTCCGTCGCAAGGCTCTGGAGGGAGACGAAGGTGTCCTTACCGACGACGTATTCGACGAGGGCGAACAGACGCAGGGCGGGTGTCTCCAGATCTGCCTCCGCCCGGTCGTCCCCCGACCCCGTCGGATGCTTGAGGTTGTCCATGCGGCGCCCTCTTTCTCACTACCAGCCATCCCATGCAGATCCCACAAAATAGCCGACAGCGTTCCGGGTACCGGAATACAGCTCTTGACCGCCGAGCTGAGGGCGACTTAGTCTCCGCCAAGATTCCACTTAACGGAAAGCTTCGTCTCAATAACTCGAACATGGAGACGCTCATGCCCACATCCGAGACGGTTGTGTACCCGGCCCGCCTGGTTCGCACGATGGACCCGGCACGCCCCACAGCTCAGGCAGTCGCGGTTGTCGGAGACCGGGTCCGGGCCGTCGGCTCGTTGGACGAGCTTCGTATGTACGGCGACATCACGATCGACGAGCGGTTCGCCGACTCAGTGCTGTTCCCCGGCTTCGTCGAGGCACACACGCACCCCTTCGGCGGGGTCGCCTGGAACTTCACCTACGTCGGGTACTACGAGGCGATGAGTCCGGACGGCCGGGTGTGGCCCGGATGCCAGAGCATGGACGCCATCGTCGCCAGGCTTCGCGAGGCCGAGGCGAAACTGCCGGCCGACGGCCCCCTGGTCGCCTGGGGGCTCGACCCGATCTACTTCCCGGGCGAGCGGTTCGACCGCCGCCATCTCGACGCGGTCTCCCCCGTTCGGCCCATCTCCGTGGTCCACGCGAGTGGCCATCTGATGACCGTGAACTCCGCTGTACTGAACCTCGACGGCATCACCCGGGACACGCCCGTGCACGGCGTCGTGAAGGACGCTGCGGGCGAACCCACCGGAGAGCTGCGAGAAGCTCCCGCGCTGGGACTGGTCCGTAGCGTCCCCTCGCTGCAGGATCGCAACGCCATGGGGCTGGCTCCGCAGACACTCGTCAACTTCGCGCGCGACGCGAGGAATCACGGCACCACGACCGTCACGGATCTCGGAAACTCGTGGCTGCTCGACGACGATGTCGTAGCGCGATACCACGACATCGTCGACGCGGAGGACTTCCCCGCTCGCATCTCGTCCCTGCTCATGGCCACCCCAGGCTATGGACCCGGTGGCAGCGCCACGCCGGCCGCCGCAGCGGACACGCTCGCGAAGCGCAGGGGGAGCAGTACCGACAAGCTCAGGTTCGGCCACGCGAAGTTGGTACTCGACGGGTCGATCCAGGGCTTCACCGCGCGCCTCCAGGCTCCCGGCTACCTTTCGGACAACCGCGTCGGCACCTGGGTCATCCCGCCAGAGACCTTCGTCCAGACGTTCCAGGCCTTTCACGATGCCGGTCTCCTCGTCCACGTGCACTGCAACGGCGACGAAGCCTCCGAGCTGTTCATCGACACTGTCGAGAGGGCTTTGGAACGGCATCCCCGGTGGAACCACCGCCACACCGTGACGCACTCACAACTGACGACCGCCGCCCAGTATCGCCGGATGGCGGCTCTCGGCATGTGCGCGAACATTTTCTCCAACCACCTCTGGTACTGGGGTGACCAGCACCACGACCTCATCCTGGGACCCGACCGCGCGCACCGAATGAACGCTGCCGCCACGGCACTTCGGTCCGGCGTCCCCATCACGCTCCACAGCGATTCCCCGGTCACCCCGCTCAACCCGCTGGCCACCGCGTCCTACGCCGCATCGCGGACGACTCCGAGCGGGCGGGTTCTGGGCGAGCATGAGCGGATCACCGTGCCTCAGGCGTTGGAGGCGATGACCACCGGCGCCGCGTACACACTCAAGATGGATCACGAGGTCGGCACCATCGAGGCCGGGAAGTATGCCGACTTCGCCGTCCTCGACCAGGACCCGTATGTGCTCGCGCCCGACGACCTGCGCACGGTCCAGGTCGCCGGGACCGTACTCGGCGGCCGACACTTCCCCGTCTCCTCATGAGTCCGACACCTCTCACCGTCGTCGGCGGCTATCTCGGCTCAGGCAAGACGACGCGGATCAACGCGCTGCTGGAATCCTGGCGAGGCGACCCGATCGGCATCGTCGTCAACGACTTCGGAACCATCAACATCGACGCGTCCCTCATTCGTTCTCGTGGGACCGACGTGATGGAACTGCACAACGGCTGCGTATGCTGCAGCCTCTCCGACGGCATGACCACCGTGATGCAGCGCCTCGCCGCGATGCCCGACCTCGGGCATGCCATCGTCGAGGTGAGTGGCGTCGGCGACCCGGCCGGTGTCGCGAGGTGGGGCAGCTTCCCCGGCTTCACACCAGGAGGTATCGCAGTCTGCGCCGACGCCGAGACCATCCAGGAGCGGGCCAGGGACCGCTGGGTCTCCGACACCGTACTGGCACAGTTGCACTCTGCCGACGTGGTGCTTCTGACCAAGTCCGATCTTGTGAGTGAGACGCAGAGGGACACGGTGAAGGCCTGGATCCATGACGTCACTGGCGGGACGCCGGTGACTACCGCCCCAGACCTCTTCTCCGGTCTGGCCGCACGGACGACGGTTTCGCAGGAGGGCCAAGGGCCGCACGGACGGCACCATACACCGACCGCGCACGACCCCGTCGTCCACCGCACATGGTCGGTGGCGACGTCGGCGCCCATCGACCTGGACCGACTGCGAATCTTCCTCGCCCAACTCCCCGATGCAGTCGTTCGCGGCAAAGGCGTGCTGCGTACCCGGCAGGCTCCGGACCGTCGGACGGCGATCCACCTGGTCGGCCACCGCGTCGAGATCACGGACGACGGTGCGTGGTGCGCCTCGGATCCCGACCTCGGAATCGTCCTCGTCGCTACTCGCGCTCCAGGCGTACCGGCAGGCATCGCACAGGAAATGCTCCGGGCGTTGAATGTCGACCCGCACACCGCTGTTGTACAGCAGGCGTGACACAAGACAGCCGCCCGGTGCCACTCGTGGAGATACGCATGGAACTCGTCGTCCTCATGGGCGCGGTCGCCTGTGTGTTCACGCTCGGTGCCGCGGCACAGGCTGTCACGGGCTTCGGCTGCGCACTGGTCACCGTCCCTCTGCTCGCCCCCCTCATCGGGTCGCCTCGCGCCGTGATCGTCACTGTCGCAGTCAGCTGCGCGATATCGGCACTCGGTTGGTGGCGGGAGCGCGACCACGTGGTCGGTGCGAAGGCTCGGCGGCTGTCGATCGCCGGGATCGCGGGCATGCCTCTCGGGATCATCGCACTCACCTACGGAGGCCCGCGCAGCCTCACCTTCCTGATCGCGGCCGTGGCGCTGTTGGTCGTGTTCGCCCTGACCGGCCGGGTCCGACTGCCAACAGGACCACGTGCCGAGATAGGCGCAGGAATCATCGCAGGAGCCCTGGAGACCTCGGTCGGGATGAACGGGCCGCCGATAGTCCTCACCCTGCAAGGCTCGGGACTCACACCGAAGGCGTTGCGCAGCACCCTGCAGGCGGTGTTCTGCACCCAAGGGGCTGTGGCACTGACGGCTCTGACGGCCCTCGGTCACGCTGATGCCGCTTGCCTGCCTCTGGTCCTCGCGGGCCTGGTCGGCATGCCCCTGGGTTGGCGCCTCGGAGACATCGCGTTTTCCAGACTTTCCGCCGGAATGTCCCGGAGAGCCGTGACCGTCGGTCTGGCCTTTTCGGCCGCGGCCTCTCTGCTCGGCGTCCTGTGGTGATGAGCGTAACCACCAGCAGCACCTCTACGCGGCCGCGCACCTCGCCCGATCCTGTGAGGACGCAGCGGATTCAAACGCGGTCGGATCGAAACTCGACCGCCGCGCCGCATGCGCAGCCACCGAGGCGGCACGCACGGGTGACCAACGCGATGCTCCCGCTCCTGCGCCGCGCCGAGGCCGCGCGGATCGTCAACGTCTCCAGCGAGGTCGGCTCGATCTCCATGCAGACAGGTACGAGCAGCCCGCTCGGCGCGATGCCGGCTTCGGCCCAGTACCCCTCGTCCAAGACGGCGGTCAACATGCTGACCGCGATGTACGCCAAAGAACTGCGGGACACCCCGATCAAGGTCAACGCCGCCAATCCGGGCTTCACCGCCACGGACTTCAACGGGCACCGGGGCCTGCGCACGGCGGCCCAGGGAGCCGAGCCCAGCGTCCACCTGGCCACCCTGCCCGACGACGGCCCGTCCGGAATCCTGTGGGGCCACATCTGGACCACCGAAGGCGACGGAGACGGCGGCTACGGCACGCTGCCCTGGTGACCGCCTGACGCCGTCGAGCGAACTTGGGTCGATCTTTGCGTCGGCCCGGCGGAGGCGGTGGCCATCACCCTGAGAGCAATCTCCTCAGGCTGAGGGGTGGGTGGCGATCCGCCAGGGCATCGAGCGGGGATGTGCTGCTGGTCGAGGACGAAGACGTCCTGGAATGTGGTTGGGGCCCGGGTCTGAAGCCGATGAGGCCGAGCAGGACGACTCTGCGGTGGCCGATGAGGTCACCGATCGCGCCGGAGGCCAGCAGGAGCGCAGCCAGTGGCACCGAGTAAGCGTCCACCGTCCACGCCAGTCCGCCGCTTCCCGCATGCAGCTCAGCGCCGATCTGCGGGAGCGCGACGTTGACGACGGTCACGTCGAGCAGGACGAGGAAGTAGCCACCGCACAGTGCAAGGGTCAGGGGCCACCGGCAAGGATTTCGTGCCATGCCCCCTATCCTCGGCCTAGGACGTTTCAGCGGGCGTCGAAGCGTTTTGCTCGTAGCGTCGAGGTATGAGCCAGGATCGGAACCCCCGGGTGAGCTGGACATCGCCGGCGTCGCCTCGGCCTTCGCTGACCCCCGACGCGCCCGTGTGCTGATGGCGCTGGCCGATGGGCGTGCCCTCCCGGCCGGACGCCTTGCCCAGGAGGCGTGCGTGTCCGCGTCCACGATCAGCAACCACCTGACAGTGCTGCTGAACCACAAACTGGTCGCCGTCGAGCAGCAGGGACGCCACCGCTACTACGCCTGGCGACCGACGATGTTGAGGGGTCCTGGAAGCTCTCGCTCGCCTCGCGCCACGTACTCCGATCACTTCCCTGCGTGCCCACACCCGCGCCCATGCGGTCCGGAGCGCCCGGACCTGCTACCACCATCTCGCCGGGCAGGCCGGCGTTGCCCTGTTCCAGCGGTTCATCACGGGCGGCTGGATCGCCGGAGGTGATGGGCTCCACCACCCGGAGACCACGGATGACCGGCTCTCCTCATCGGGGAAAGGCGACCAGTACCGGCTCACCGCCGACGGAGCCGAGGCGTTGGTGGCGTGGGGCGTAGCGCCCGAGCGGCTCTCGACCGTGCGACCGCTGCGCTACTGCATCGACTGGACCGAGCAGGCACATCACCTCGCAGGGCCGCACGACACAGCGATCACCGACAGACTCTTCCAGCTCGGCTGGATCACGCGAGGCACAGTCCCCCGCAGCGTCAACATCACCGCTGAAGGAGCAGCGAACCTGACGGCATGGCCGTCACCTCCTCGCTGATATCGACGCCAGATCGCCGGTCGCACTCCGTCAATAACGTCCCGGCCAGCACCATCTAATTTCTCGTATCGAAACGATCAAGGGCCGACGCGCGGCCGACCCCCTCACCGCTACCGAACCGCACCGCGCACAGGCCAGGTGCGGGCCTCGCAACCGCCGTGCCCGGCCAGACACCCAGAGGAGCCTCGCGTCCTCACGTGTCGACCTCAGCGAATCTTCTTGAAGTCGGACCGCACCGTCACCGAAACCCCAGCGATGGAGAACCCGATCTCCTCACCGAACCGGTACGGCACCGCCGAGGTGTACTCATCCCTCTTCGGCTCCCGGTAGAGCACACACTCCCCGGTCAGCACGTCCACGATCAGATACGTAGAAATCCCGCGCGCCGCGTACTGGTTGAGCTTGCGCCCGTAGTCCTGCCCGACCGTCGAGCGCGAGACGCTCTCGGCGACGAAGTGGACATGCTTCTGATCGACGTAGGCGTCCGCCGGACCGAGCACACCCGCATCCACCACCAGCACATCCGGCTCGGGCGTATAGCCGTCCATCTCCGGCAGCACACCCTTGTCCCGCGTGACGTGCAGACCGGACTCCCCGCCCAGCTGCTCCGCCAGCTGCGACCGGATCGAGTCGTCCGCCTCGCTGTGCGCCTCCGTCACCGGAGACATGTACAGACGCCCCTGGTCGAACAGCAGCTTGACCGCCTTGGGCAACCTCATCGAACTGCGCACCTGCCGCAGCCACTGCGCGTACTCCGGATACATCGCGGTCATCACGCCTCCCAGCCCGTCCCGAGACACCGCCATCGTACGGGCCTAGCACGGCCCACCGCCGGTCCACATACGGCGGCCCGAACGCCTGGCCCATCCTGCAGTTCCCCACCCCCACCCTCCCGATACCAGGAGATCCATCAGGAGAACGAGAACCGGGAAGACCCTTGGAATCGCTGGGCCCACGAATCTCACGTCAGCACCAACGTGCTGGCGTGTCAGCACAGAAAACTGGGACAAAAGAACCCCCCTGACCACGTTTCCGCAGGTCAGGAGGGTGCACATATGTGGAGCCTAGGAGAGTCGAACTCCTGACATCTGCCATGCAAAGACAGCGCTCTACCAACTGAGCTAAGGCCCCGGAAAGATGGTCCCGGCCGCTGTAGCGCGGTTCGGGTGCCAGGGACAGAGTACCGGTTCCCCCCGGGGGTTGGGCAAAAGGAATGGGGGTCCCGGCGCGCGAGCCCGCTCCGTAGGATGCGCTACGGGGTTCGCCGGAGCGAACCGCGCTCGTGGGGACGTGTGGGGAAGCTAAGGGGAGACGCGCCATGGACGCAGCACAGCAGGAGGCGACGGCGAGAGCCAGGGAACTCCAGCGCAACTGGTACGGGGAGCCTCTGGGGGCGCTCTTCCGGCGCCTGATCGACGATCTCGGGCTCAACCAGGCCCGGCTCGCCGGAGTTCTCGGCCTGTCCGCTCCCATGCTGTCCCAGCTCATGAGCGGACAGCGGGCCAAGATCGGCAATCCGGCGGTCGTCCAGCGGGTGCAGCTCCTCCAGGACCTGTCCGGGCAGGTCGCCGACGGCAGCGTCAGCGCGGCGGAGGCGACCGCGCGCATGGACGAGATCAAGAAATCGCAGGGCGGCTCCGTGCTGTCGACCTCCGGCCAGTCCGTGGGGACGACGTCCGGGGCGCCCACCGTGCGGCGCGTCGTACGCGAGATCCAGTCCCTGCTGCGTTCCGTCGCCGCGGCGGGCGACATCATCGACGCCGCCGCGACCCTCGCGCCCGAGCACCCCGAACTGGCAGAGTTCCTCCGGGTCTACGGCGCCGGCCGCACCGCCGACGCCGTCGCGCACTACGAGGCCCACCAGAACTGAGCCAGCCCAGCCACGACCGCGGCGGGGCCCGCCCCACCGGCAGTACCCGGCCGGGGCCCGCCCGGCCGCCCATCGCCGCACGGGGGAGCCGAGCACGACCATGGGTGAGATGTTCGCCGGCCGCTACGAACTGGCAGATCCGATCGGGCGCGGCGGGGTGGGCTCCGTCTGGCGCGCGTGGGACCACCGCAGGCACCGCTACGTCGCCGCGAAGGTCCTGCGCCAGAGCGATGCCCACGCCCTGCTCCGCTTCGTCAGGGAGCAGGGCCTGCGCTTCGACCACCCGCACGTCCTGGCCCCCGAGAGCTGGGCCGCCGACGACGACCAGGTGCTGTTCACGATGGGCCTGGTCAGAGGCGGCTCCCTCGCCCACCTCGTCGGGGACTACGGGCCGCTGCCACCGCAGTTCGTGTGCGTCCTGCTCGACCAACTGCTCTCCGGTCTCGCCTCGGTGCACGCGGAAGGCGTCGTGCACCGCGACATCAAGCCCGCCAACCTCCTGCTGGAGGCGACCGGCACGGGGCGGCCGCACCTGCGGGTCGCCGACTTCGGCATCGCCCTGCACAAGGGCGAAGCCCGCCTGACCGACACCGACTTCGTCGTGGGAACCCCGGGCTGGTTCGCCCCCGAGCAGATGCTCGGCGCGGAACCCGACTTCCCCGCCGACCTCTACGCCGTCGGCCTCGTCGCCCTCTACTTGCTGAGCGGCTCGCGGCCCGACATCCAAGGGCTCGTCGAACGCTTCACGCAGTACGGCACCCCCAGGGCACCGCAGGACGTCCCCGCCCCCCTGTGGGAAGTACTCGGACCGCTCCTCCAGCCCGATCCGCAGGCCCGGTTCCGTACCGCCACGGGTGCCCGCAAGGCACTCGCCACGGCGGCCGCTCTGTTGCCCGAGCCGGGACCCGACGACGAGCTGATCGAAGTCTTCGACCAACTCGGCCCGCTGCCGACCGGTTTCGGTCCCGAGGGCCCGGAGCCCAGGCCCTCCGCCCACGCGGATCCGGTACGCCGGCCGGGTCCCCTTCCTCCACCGCCCTCGGGTCTCCCGTCGCGCCCCGCGGAGGCCGCCCCGGCGCCCCCTGCCGCCCCGGCCCCGCACACAGCCACCGGGCCGTCCTCCGCCCCCACCGGTTTCGGCCCCGCGCCCGAAGTGTTCACCGCGGCGTCCGCCGCGGCCGCGACGCCTGCCCAGCCCGTCGCACAGCCACCCGTGCCGCCCCCGCCGACAGCCCCGCCGCACCCCCACCTCCCGCCCGAGGGGATCGCGTCCGCACCGGCACCAGCCGAGGAGACCACGAGCGACGCCCCGCTCCCGCCCTCGGTCCCCACCCGCCCGTACACCGTCCAAGGCGCCCCGCAGTACCAAGTGATGCCGCCTTTGCAACCGTCCGCTCCTGTCCACAGGCGTGCGCGCAGGCCCGGCCCGCCGGCCAAGGTCGCGATCCCGGTGCTGCTGCTCGCCCTCGTGTGTTTCGCGACGGGCGCCTGGGCGCTCGTGCAGGGCGGCGCCTGAGTCCCAGGAGGCCGCCGGGGCGGACAGGTGCCGTCGACCCCAGTCCGCTCAGAAGCGAGGCGGCGCGCTCCTCGAACGGGTCCGGCCGCCCGCGCGACGCCGTGCGAGCAGGGCCCACCCGGCCATCCACAGCACCAGGGCGGTCCCCGTCCCGAAGCCGCCGACGGAGAGCAGACGCCACTTCGTCCCCCCGGCGGCCCCCGTCCCCTCCGCACCGGCGGACGCCCGGTCCCCGCCGCCGGCCCGGAAGATCCCCGGGTCACCGGCGTACACCGGCGTACGCCCGGTCGCGCCCGAGTCCCGGACCGCGATCCGCAGCGTCACCCCGAGCGGTCCGTCCCCGAAGGCGCCGGCGAGTTCCGGGCTGAGGGACACCGCCACGTAGTAGGTCCCGGGGAACCGCATGGCGTTCTGCGCCCTCCGGGCCACGAAACGGTTCTCGTACGCGACCGGCGCCCCCGGGTCCAGCTCGGCGCTCACCGGACGGCCCGTGTACGTCACCCCGTCGGAAACGGCCTGCGCGCGGGCGGGATTGCTCAACGACACGGTCAGCGCCGAACTGACGAACGGCCGCCCCGTACCACTCGCGACCGCGCTGCCCAGCTCGGCGGTCACCGACACCTGCTCGCCCCAGTCCAGCGGCAGCCGGTAGAACCGCGTCGTCCCGGGGCGCAGCGTGTCCCGCCACACCCCTTCGCCCACCTCGCCCTCCGTGCCGCTCATCGCGAACCCGGTCCCGCCCGGGCGCCGCACCGGGGTGCCGCCCGGCGGCGGGAGCGAGACGGAGGGCTGCGGGGCAGGGGTGGCGGTCGCGGGAGCGTCGCGCAGCGGCGGCTCCGCGAAGGCCCGCACGTCCAGATCCCAGGGCTCGGCTCCGGGTGTGCGGCCGGCCCGCCGTTCGACGACGAGGTAGTAGGTGCCGGCCTCCTGGCAGCGCACCGAACCGGCCCGCACAGCACGTTCGACGGAGACACCGAGCGGTCGCGGGTACGCGGCGGCCCCCAGCGTGGCGTCCGCCGTGTCACAGCGGTTGCCCTCGCGGTCCTGGAGGGTCAGCCGCACCCCGTCCGCGTACTCCACCGGGGAACCGGCCCCCGGGATCGCCACCGCCGAGACGTACGTGTCCTCGCGCGCGGTCAGCTCCAGCCGGTAGTAGAGCGCCCCGTCCACGAGCGCCACGCTGCTGCGGTACGGCGTCCCGTCCGCCCGCAGTTCCGGGGCCTCGGTGCTGCTGCTGCGCCCCTCCACCGGCCGCGTGCCGGGAGCGAATCCGTAGGAGTCGGAGGACGATGAGGAGGAGGCTGCGGCGATAAGTGCGGTGTGAAGCTGCTGCGCAGACGCTCCGTCAGCGGACGGGCGCGCGGGCCCGGGGGTGGCTGTTCCGTCCGGTGCCGGCACGAGCAGCAGTACCGCGCTCAGCGCCGCCGAGATGCCCGCCGACCCGCCGCGCATGAATGATCCGCCCCCGCCCCGGCCCGCCGTGCACCGGCCCGGCCGGACCGGTACGCGATCCATCCTGCCCCTCCGGCACCACCCCTGTCCCGGGGACCGCCGAAACGGGCGGCCACCCCGCACAGCACTGGGCCCCGGCCGCTCGAAGCGGCCGGGGCCCAGTGCGAAGAGAGTGGATACTCACGAACCCGTGGGCACGGAGTCGGTCGCCTCCGTCCACAGATCCTGCTCGGCGCGATCCGCCTGGATCTGGCGGTACACGAGGAGCCCGCCGATGGCGGCCAGTGCGACCAGGAGAAGCTTCTTCACCGCGCGACCTCGTCCTTCTTTGACGTAAGGGGACCTCTGCGGCCCGACTATACACACCGGCTCATATCACTCGGCGACCCCGTTCCGGCCCCCAACTGGGGCCCCGAGAAGCGGTGTCCGGCGCCCCGCTCGCGGCCCGTCGGAGCCCTCCGCCACCGCCTCGCCGGGGCCCTCCGCCACCGCCTCGTCGGGCCCTCGGCCGCGCTCATCGGGGGCCGTCGAGCGGTGTGATTTTCCTCGCGCCGCACCCGACTCGTCCGTACGGGTGGTGTTCATCAGAAGATCTACGCGCCCTGGGCGTCGGTCCGGGACTCTCCCCCATCGATCCACATCATGAGGAAGTACGCAAATCGACCAAGCTGAAAGTGAGGACACCGTGGCTTCCCAGACCTTCACCACGCTGTGGAAGGCGCTCGTCGGCGCCTTCCTCGCGCTGTTCGCGGCGCTCGGCTTCGCGGCCCCCGCCGCCAACGCTGCCGCCGCCCCCGTCTCCCCCGCCCCCGGCCGCCCGCAGAGCAACGACTGCGAGCAGGCCACCGCGCAGCCCCAGCCCGTTCCGCACCGCCTCACGGCGCCGGCCCGGGTCAAGGAGCAGTCACTGCCACCGACCATGAAACAGCGGATCAGGGCGGAGCAGCACGGCTCCTCGCCCTCGTGCCGCCAACTGGCCGCACCCACGGGTCTCGCCCCGCTCGATCCCGGCCTGACAGAGCTGGCACAGCTCACGAAGGTCCCCCTGCAGAGCGCCGCGCGAGCCGAACTCCCGGCCGCGGCACCGGCCGACACCGACCGCACCACCCGTTCGCAGGCCCCCCGTCACCCGGGCGGCCCCCGCGAGATCCCCTCCGCGCCCGCGATTCCCGCGCTCCCCGTACAGCCCGGGCCCGGCTCGGCGACCCCGGCCACCCCGGGCGTCCCCGGCCCGGCGAGTACCTTCGAGGACACCGTTCTGCCGCAGCGCGAGGAAACCACGCCGCTCGCCACCACCGCGCGCGCCGGAGCCGGCATCCCCGCCGCCCGTGGGCACCACGAGCGCGCCGCGGCCCCGCACGCCCCGGCCGACCACCACGACACCGCGCGGTACGCCACCGCGGCGCCGTGAGCCGGCCCGTACGCGCTCCACACGCCCGTACGCCGCCTGCATCGCCTGCGCGGCACAGGAGCAGCACCGGGACACTGCGCACCGCGCGGAACACGACACCTCAGCACCACGCACACCACGACGTATCACCGGTGCCGGTCACCTGAAGGCCGCGCAGGTCGCCCAAGACCGTGCGAAGCGCCTGAAGACCGCGCCGACACCCAAGAGACAACGGCAACAACGGCAACACAGCGACACCCGCGGATGAGCCCACACGAAGAAACCCCCCACCGTTACCGGCAGGGGGTCCAACGAAGTGGGGCTAACAGGACTTGAACCTGTGGCCTCTTCCTTATCAGGGAAGCGCTCTAACCGTCTGAGCTATAGCCCCGCGCGCTCGCGCGCTGACCTCTGAAGATTAGCGCACGACCGGGCCAGTCCCAAAATCGATACCCGGGCCGTCCGGCCGAGGCCCCCGACCGCACCGCCGCACCAACGGCAGGCAGGTCGCAGGACCCGAGGCGGGACAAGGAACCGAAGACCTACTCGTCCTCCGCGAGCGTCAGCTCGACACCACCCACGAAGCCGGCGGAGAGGTTGTAGATGAACGCGCCGAGGGTCGCCAGCGCCGTCATGAGGACGACGTCGATAACGGCGATGATCGACGTGAACATCAGCACCCGCGGCAGCGACAGGAACGTCTCCAGGTCGAAACCGCTTCCGTCCCCGGAACCGGTCGCCTCGGAAATGGTCCCGCCGACCGTCGAGAAGACCCCCATGGCGTCCATGACCATCCACAGCACGGCCGCCGCGATGATCGTGCAGATGCCCAGGGCGATGGAGAGCAGAAAACTGACTTTCATGACCGACCACGGGTCGGACTTGGCCACCCGCAGCCGCGCCTTGCGCGTACGCGGCACCGTACGAGCCCCCGTACGCGCCCTGCGCACCGCGCCCGGCTGCTGCCCGCCCGTCGTCGGGGCGGAGTACGCCTGAGGCGGCTGATAGGGCTGAGCACCGCCGCTCGTCTGCGTCGAGTGCCGCCCCGGCTGGGCGTGCTGGCCGCTGCCCTGAACGGGCTGCGCGGGCCGGCCGCCCTGCGTGTGCTGCCCCTCGCCCGGCACAGTGCCGGCCGCGTAGGGGTCAGGCCCGCCGTACTGCTGCGCCTGCGGGCCTCGGGTGTCCGTCACAGTTCCCCCCTGGGAGTCTCGCGCTCGGTGTTGTCCCTGCGCTCCGGTAGCGGGGCCACGGACGCCGTCCGCTGCGTTTCCACTGGCTCCTGCGCCCGTGGCTCCACTCACGTTGACTCACTCCTCGCGCTTACTCGGCCGAGGACTCCGTGCCCTCCGCCGTACCGTCGGCCGTGTCCGCCTCGGCTTCCGGGTCGACATCGCCGTCGACCTCTTCCGCCTCGCGTCCGGCCTCGGCGTTCCGCGCGATGCCCACGACGGCATCGCGCTTGCCCAGGTTGATCAGTTGGACGCCCATGGTGTCACGGCCCGTCTCCCTGACCTCATTGACTCGCGTACGAATCACACCGCCCCCGAGCGTGATGGCGAGGATCTCATCAGTCTCCTCGACCACCAACGCACCGACGAGCGAGCCCCGGTCCTCGACGATCTTGGCAGCCTTGATGCCCAGTCCGCCACGCCCCTGGACGCGGTATTCGTCGACGGGGGTGCGCTTGGCGTACCCACCGTCAGTTGCGGTGAAGACGAACGTACCGGGCCGCACGACATTCATCGAGAGCAGTTCGTCTCCTTCGCGGAAACTCATGCCCTTGACACCCGAGGTGGCCCGGCCCATGGGGCGCAGCGTCTCGTCCGTCGCGGTGAACCTGATCGACTGGGCCTTACGGCTGATCAGCAGCAGGTCGTCGTCAGAGGAGACCGGTTCGGCGCCGATCAGCTCGTCGTCGTCCCCGTTCGCCGTCTCCCGCAGGTTGATCGCGATGACACCGCCGGACCGGGGCGAGTCGTAGTCCTTGAGCGCGGTCTTCTTCACCAGGCCCGCCTTGGTGGCGAGCACCAGGTACGGAACGGCCTCGTAGTCGCGGATCGCGAGGATCCGCGCGATGGACTCGTCCGGCTGGAAGGCCAGCAGGTTCGCGACGTGCTGGCCGCGCGCGTCCCGGCCGGCGTCCGGCAGCTCGTACGCCTTGGCGCGGTAGACACGGCCCTTGTTGGTGAAGAACAACAGCCAGTGGTGGGTGGTCGTCACGAAGAAGTGGTCGACGATGTCGTCCTCCCGCAGCTTCGTGCCCCGCACCCCCTTGCCGCCGCGCTTCTGGGAGCGGTAGTCGTCGGTCTTGGTGCGCTTCACATAGCCGCTGCGGCTGATCGTGACGACGATGTCCTCCTCGGCGATCAGGTCCTCCATGGACATGTCGCCGTCGAAGGGCACGAGCTGGGAACGCCGGTCATCGGCGTACTTGTCGACGATCGCGGTGAGTTCCTCGCTGACGATCTGCCGCTGCCGCTCGGGGGAGGCGAGGATCGCGTTGTACTCGTCGATCTTGCGCTGGAGCTCGTCGTGCTCCTGGACGATCTTCTGCCGCTCCAGGGCCGCGAGGCGACGCAGCTGCATCTCCAGGATCGCGTTCGCCTGGATCTCGTCGATCTGGAGCAGGTCCATCAGGCCGCCGCGGGCGACCTCGACGGTGTCACTGCGCCGGATCAGCGCGATGACGTCGTCGATGGCGTCGAGGGCCTTGAGCAGACCGCGCAGGATGTGGGCGCGCTCCTCGGCCTTGCGCAGCCGGAACTTGGTGCGCCGGACGATGACCTCGATCTGGTGCGTCACCCAGTGCCGGATGAAGGCGTCCAGCGACAGGGTGCGCGGCACACCGTCGACGAGGGCCAGCATGTTGGCGCTGAAGTTCGTCTGCAGATCGGTGTGCTTGAAGAGGTTGTTCAGCACGACCTTGGCGACCGCGTCGCGCTTGAGGACGACGACGAGGCGCTGTCCGGTGCGCGAGGAGGACTCGTCGCGGACGTCGGCGATGCCGCCGACCTTCCCGTCCTTGACCAGGTCCGCGATCTTCTGCGCCAGGTTGTCGGGGTTGACCTGGTACGGCAGCTCGGTGACGACGAGGCACTGCCGGTTCTGGATCTCCTCGACCTCGACCACCGAGCGCATCGTGATGGAGCCGCGACCGGTGCGGTACGCCTCCTCGATGCCCTTGCGGCCGACCACGAGGGCGCCGGTCGGGAAGTCGGGGCCCTTGATCCGCTCGATCAGCGCGTCGAGCAGTTCCTCGGTGGACGCCTCGAAGTTCTCCAGGTACCACTGGGCGCCCGCCGCGACCTCGCGCAGGTTGTGCGGCGGGATGTTGGTCGCCATACCGACCGCGATTCCGGCGGAGCCGTTGATCAGCAGGTTCGGGAAGCGGGCCGGGAGGACGTCCGGCTCCTGGGAGCGGCCGTCGTAGTTGTCCGAGAAGTCGACGGTCTCCTCGTCGATGTCCCGCACCATCTCCATGGAGAGGGGGGCCATCTTGCACTCGGTGTACCGCATGGCGGCGGCCGGGTCGTTGCCCGGGGAACCGAAGTTGCCGTTGGAGTCGACCAGCGGCATCCGCATCGACCAGGTCTGCGCGAGACGGACCAGGGCGTCGTAGATCGAGGAGTCGCCGTGCGGGTGGTAGTTACCCATGACGTCACCGACGACGCGGGCGCACTTGTAGAAGCCCTTCTCGGGCCGGTAGCCGCCGTCGTACATCGCGTAGAGCACGCGGCGGTGCACGGGCTTGAGCCCGTCCCGTACGTCGGGCAGCGCACGCGAGACGATGACCGACATCGCGTAGTCGAGGTAGGAGCGCTGCATCTCCGTCTCAAGCCCGACGGGCTCGACACGCATCGCGAGTCCGGAGGCGCTCAGCGCCAGACCGGGGTTCACGGGCCCGGTGGGCTCCTCGCCGGGGGTGGGGGTGTTCTCGTCGGCCATGTGCCGTTCTGGTCCTTTCGGCCTGCTCGAATCCTTGGCGTACGACTCAGCGGTCGCGGCAGATCACGCGGCTGCCGCCTCAGATGTCGAGGAAGCGGACGTCCTTGGCGTTGCGCTGGATGAACTGCCTGCGGGCCTCGACGTCCTCGCCCATGAGCACGGAGAAGAGGTCGTCGGCCTGGGCGGCGTCGTCCAGGGTGACCTGGCCGAGGACCCGGTGCTCCTGGTCCATCGTCGTGATGCGCAGTTCCTCGGCGTTCATCTCGCCGAGGCCCTTGAAGCGCTGGACGGAGTCCTCACGGATGCGCTTGCCCTGTTCGCGGCCGAGCGTGATGAGAGCGTCCCGCTCGCGGTCCGAGTAGGCGTACTGGAAGTCGTCCCGGGTCCACTTGATCTTGTACAGCGGGGGCCGGGAGAGGAAGACGTGACCGGCCTCGACCAGCGGGCGCATGAAGCGGAAGAGGAAGGTCAGCAGCAGCGTGTTGATGTGCTGCCCGTCGACGTCGGCGTCCGCCATCAGGATGATCTTGTGGTACCGCAGCTTCTCGATGTCGAAGTCCTCGTGGACCCCGGTGCCGAAGGCCGAGATGAGCGCCTGGATCTCCTGGTTGTGCAGGATCTTGTCGATCCGCGCCTTCTCGACGTTCAGGATCTTGCCGCGGATCGGCAGGATGGCCTGGTACATCGGGTCACGGCCGGACTTCGCGGAGCCACCGGCGGAGTCACCCTCGACGATGAAGATCTCGCACTTGGTCGGGTCGTTGGACTGGCAGTCGCTGAGCTTTCCGGGGAGCGAGGCCGTCTCCAGCAGACCCTTGCGGCGGGTCAGGTCACGCGCCTTGCGCGCGGCCACGCGCGCGGTGGCGGCCGCGATGCCCTTGCGGATGATGTCGGCCGCTTCGTTCGGGTTGCGGTCGAACCAGTCCGCGAGGCGCTCGTAGACGACCTTCTGCACGAAGGTCTTCGCCTCGGTGTTGCCGAGCTTGGTCTTGGTCTGCCCCTCGAACTGGGGCTCGCCGAGCTTGACAGAGATGATCGCGGTCAGACCCTCGCGGATGTCGTCACCGGTGAGGTTGTCGTCCTTCTCGCGCAGCAGCTTCCGGTCGCGGGCGTACTTGTTGACCAGCGTGGTCAGTGCGCCGCGGAAGCCCTCCTCGTGGGTGCCGCCCTCATGCGTGTGGATGGTGTTGGCGAAGGAGTAGACCCCTTCGCTGTAGCCCGAGTTCCACTGCATGGCGACCTCGACGGAGAGGAGCCGCTCCTTGTCCTCCGCCTCGACGTCGATCACCGAGGGGTGAATGACCTCGCCCTTGCGGGAGTTGAGGTACTTCACGAAGTCGACGATGCCGCCCTCGTAGTGGTACGTGACCGTGCGCGCCTCCGGCGCCTCCTCGGCCGACTCCGCGACATCCGCGCTGTCCGCGCCCGCGGTGGCCTTCGCCGATTCGCGCTCGTCGGTCAGCTTGATGGTGAGGCCCTTGTTGAGGAAGGCCATCTCCTGGAAGCGGCGGGCGAGCGTCTCGAAGGAGTACACGGTGGTCTCGAAGACGTCACCGTCGGCCCAGAAGGTCACCGAGGTGCCGGTGTCCTTGGTGGGCTCCTCCTGCTTCAGCGGAGCGACGGGCACACCGAGCCGGTACTGCTGGGTCCAGCGGTAGCCGTCCGTCTTGATCTCGACTTCGACGCGCTTCGACAGGGCGTTGACGACCGAGACGCCCACCCCGTGCAGACCACCGGAGACGGCGTAGCCGCCACCACCGAACTTGCCGCCCGCGTGCAGGACGGTCAGCACGACCTCCACGGCCGGCTTCCCCTCCGAGGGCACGATGCCGACCGGGATACCGCGGCCGTTGTCCACGACGCGGACCCCGCCGTCGGCCAGGATCGTCACGTCGATGGTGTCGGCGTGCCCCGCGAGAGCCTCGTCGACCGAGTTGTCGACCACCTCCTGCACGAGGTGGTGCAGACCGCGCTCACCGGTCGAACCGATGTACATGCCGGGACGCTTACGGACCGCGTCCAGACCCTCCAGCACGGTGATCGCGCTTGCGTCGTACGAGCGCTCCGCGTCGGCCAATGTTTCACGTGAAACAACGGCCGGATCGGCTGCGGCCTCCTCGGTCCCTGCCGCCGATGTTTCACGTGAAACATCGCTCGGCTGCTGCGCCTCGGTGGCCGCGGACTCCCCGCCGGAGCTTGCGGCGGCCGCGCTGTTCTCGCCGGTCCCCTCAGCGGGGGTCGACGGATTGTTCTCGTTGGGGTTGCCGGAATCGGCCACGAAGCGCCCTTTCTGGCACAGCACAGACCTGAACCCGGGGGCGGGCGCGGCTGCGTCGTTCTTGTCGGCGTTAGTCGGCGGTGCAAGGGGTCACCGAGCGTCGATCGCCCGTCACTCAGCAACCTCCCGCCATAACGGCGGGATTACTCGCCAGTCTACCGGTAGCGGCGACAGTGATGGGGGTTTGCGGGTAGCTGAGTCCGCATGTGCCGCCCTGAACCCTCCTCTTCCGACTCCCCATATGGGGGCCAGGGCTCCAGGCGGCTCACAGTGGCACTCAGCGCTTCGAAGCGGCTCCGGGGTGTCAATCCTGCGAGAACGCCTTCATCCGCCGCCCGGACGGCTCAGCCGTAGGTGTCCCCGGGGCCCCTGCTGCCGGGTGCGCGCAAGGGTCCGTAGCGGTGTGCCGGAGCACCGGGACCCTGCACTTTGAGGAAGCGGACGCTGTCCCGGCCGAGGTCCTTGTTCAGGCGCGCGACCAGCTGCGGGGCCAGCAGGCGTAGCTGGGTGGCCCAGGCCGTCGAGTCACAGGTGACGCTCAGGACCCGTTCGTCCTCGTCGTACCGCTGCGGGACGCAGTGCCGGGCGAGGTCCTCACCGACGATCTCGGGCCAGCGCCCCATGACGCCGCCGACCGCCGCGGGGGCCTCCCAGCCGCGTTCCGTGATGAGCCGGTTGATGGCGGCGCCGAGCGGCAGCGGATCACGTCCCTCACCGCGCCGGCCGGAGCGCTGTCCACGCCGGGCGGGCTTGTGCTGCTGGGCTGCGGCCCCGCGGGCGCGCGCCTGTTCCTTGGCGGCCCGCAGGGCGACCCGGGCGAGATCGACCCCCGAGGGCTCCTTGGCGGGCGGGCGGGCCGGGGCGCCCTGTTCGGCGCCGGGTCGCTCCTGGTCCTCGCTCATACGCGCTCCACCGTCCCCCCGGACACCGCGAAGCGGGCCCCTCTGAGCAGTCCGGGCACGTCCTCCTCGACGGCGGCCGTCACCAGGATCTGCTCCCCGGGGGCGACGTGTTCGGCGAGGCGTTCCCTTCGGCGTCCGTCCAGTTCGGCGAAGACGTCGTCCAGGACGAGGATCGGCTCACCGGCCCGCCGGCCGTCCGCCGTGGTGGCCTCCTCGGCGCCCCAGGGCTCGGCGCGCAGCAGGTCGTAGGAGGCCAGGCGCAGGGCCAGTGCGTACGACCAGGACTCACCGTGACTCGCGTAGCCCTTGGCAGGCAGCTCACCGAGTTTCAGGACGAGATCGTCGCGGTGCGGGCCCACCAGGGTCACCCCGCGCTCGATCTCCTGCTTCCGGACCTCGGCGAGGGACTCCAGGAGCTGCCCGTACAGATCCTCGCGACTGTGCGCCGTGCCCGGCGCCGATGCCTTGTACTCCAGCAGGACCGGGCCACCACCGGGGGCGAGCTGCTCGTACGCCTTGTCGGCGAGGGGCTGGAGTGTGGCGATCAGATCCAGCCGGTGCGCGAGGAGTTCGGCCCCGGCCCGTGCGAGGTGCTGATCCCAGATGTCGAGGGTCGACAGGTCCAGGGTCCGTCCACCGTGCCGCCGGGCGAGGGCGGCGGACTTGAGGAGGGTGTTGCGCTGCTTGAGCACACGCTCGTAGTCGGAGCGCACCCCGGCCATCCTCGGATGCCGGGCGGTGAGCAGCTCGTCGAGGAAGCGCCGCCGCTCGCCGGGGTCGCCCTTCACCAGGGCCAGGTCCTCCGGGGCGAACAGCACCGTGCGGACGATGCCCAGCACGTCACGGGGTCTGACCTGCGAGGACCTGTTGATCCTGGCGCGGTTGGAGCGACCGGGATTGATCTCCAGCTCGATGAGCTGCGAGCGCTCGCCCTGGCTGACGGCGGCGCGGACGAAGGCCCGCTCGGCGCCGCTGCGCACGAGCGGCGCGTCGGCGGCGACCCGGTGGCTGCCGAGCGTCGCGAGGTAGCCGACGGCCTCGACCAGGTTCGTCTTGCCTTGGCCGTTGGGTCCCACGAACGCGGTGACGCCCGGTTCGAGAGCGACCTCGGCCCGGGCGTAGGAGCGGAAATCAGCCAACGACAGATGCGTGACGTGCATGGGGACAGCAAGCCTCCCTCGGCTGCGGTCGCGCGAGCCGCCGGCCCCGTCACCTCACGGACGCCGGTGCGCGGGTGGCGCGTGGACGCGTGCGGGGCGAGCGGCCGCAGCCCCTCGCCCCGCGACGCTACGTGCTTACTTCGTGTTCTTCTCGACCGCGTGCCCACCGAACTGGTTGCGCAGCGCGGCGATCATCTTCATCTGCGGGGAGTCGTCCTGCCGGGAGGAGAACCGGGCGAACAGCGAGGCGGTGATCGCGGGCAGCGGCACCGCGTTGTCGAGGGCCGCCTCGATGGTCCAGCGGCCTTCGCCGGAGTCCGCCGCGTAGCCGCGCAGCTGCTTCAGGTGCTCGTCCTCGTCCAGCGCGTTGACCGCGAGGTCGAGCAGCCAGGAACGGATGACGGTGCCCTCCTGCCAGGAGCGGAAGACCTCCCGGACGTCGGTCACCGAGTCGGCGGCCTCCAGCAGCTCCCAGCCCTCGGCGTAGGCCTGCATCATGGCGTACTCGATGCCGTTGTGGACCATCTTCGCGAAGTGGCCGGCGCCGACCTTGCCCGCGTGGACGGAGCCGAAGTCGCCCTCAGGCTTGAGCGCGTCGAAGACCGGCTGGACCTTCGCGACGTTCTCCTCGGTACCGCCGTACATCAGCGCGTAGCCGTTCTCCAGGCCCCACACCCCGCCGGAGACTCCGCAGTCCACGAAGCCGATGTCCTTGATGCCCAGCTCGACGGCGTGCTTCTCGTCGTCGGTCCACCGGGAGTTGCCGCCGTCGACCACGACGTCGCCCGGCGACAGCAGGACGGACAGCTCGTCGATGGTGGACTGCGTCGCGGCGCCCGCCGGGACCATGACCCAGATGACACGCGGGCCCTTGAGCTTGCTGACCAGCTCTTCCAGGCTGTGGACGTCGGCGACGTCCGGGTTGCGGTCGTAGCCGATGACGGTGTGGCCTGCGCGGCGGATGCGCTCGCGCATGTTGCCGCCCATCTTGCCGAGGCCGACGAGACCGAGCTCCATCACTGTTCCTTAAGTTGCGACTGGCGTTCGTACCGGTGTCCGAGCCTACTGCGGGGAGGCCTCGCACACCTGTGGGCTCAGCCGCTCAGGCGTACCGGCATGATCAGGTACTTGTAGGCGTCGTCGGCCTCCGCGTCCACCGCCGGACGGCCGCTCAGCAGGGCGGGCTTCGTCGAGGTCGTGAAGGCGAGCTGGGCGACCGGCGAGTCGATCGCGCTCAGGCCGTCCAGCAGGAAGGTCGGGTTGAAGGCGATCGAGATGTCGTCACCCTCCAGCTGGGCGTCGACGCGCTCCACAGCCTGTGCGTCGTCGCTGGAGCCGGCCTCCAGGATCAGGACGCCCTGCTCGAAGCTCAGCCGGACCGGCGTGTTGCGCTCGGCGACCAGGGCGACACGCTTGACGGCCTCCACGAAGGGGGCCGTCTCGATCACGGCGACTGAGTTGAACTCCGTCGGGAACAGCGTGCGGTACTTCGGGAGGTCGCCCTCCAGCAGCCGGGTGGTGGTCCTGCGGCCCGCGCCCTCGAAGCCGATCAGGCCCTCGCCGGAACCGGTGCCGGAAAGGGCGATCGTGACGCTGTCACCGCTGGTCAGCGACTTGGCCGTGTCCAGCAGGGTCTTAGCGGGGACGAGCGCCACGGCCGAGATGTCGGCCTCCTCGGGCTTCCACAGGAACTCGCGGACCGCGAAGCGGTAGCGGTCGGTGGAGGCCAGGGTGACGGTGTCCCCCTCGATCTCGATACGCACGCCGGTGAGCACCGGAAGGGTGTCGTCACGGCCGGCGGCGATGGCGACCTGCGCGGCGGCGGAGGCGAAGACGTCACCGGGGACGGTGCCCGTCGCGGAGGGCATCTGCGGGAGCGCCGGGTACTCCTCCACCGGCAGCGTGTGCAGCGTGAACCGGGAGGATCCACAGCTGACCGTCGCCCGTACACCGTCTGTGGAAATCTCCACGGGCCGGTTGGGGAGGGCGCGGCAGATGTCGGCGAGCAGCCGGCCGGAGACGAGGACGGTGCCCTCCTCCTCGGTCTCCGCCTCGACCGAGACCCGCGCCGAGACCTCGTAGTCGAAGCCGGAGAGGCTCAGCGTGCCCTCCTCCGCCTTCAGCAGCAGGCCCGCGAGCACGGGGGCCGGAGGGCGAGCCGGGAGGCTGCGTGCCGCCCAGGCCACTGCCTCCGCGAGTACATCGCGTTCCACCCGGATCTTCACCTGAGCCCGCCTCCTGCTTGTTGCTGGCTGTCTGTGCCCTGCTCGGTCTTCGTCGGTGGTGTCCGAGAGCCCCAGGAGGGGAAGGACACCGGGGACCAGTCTGACGCACCGCGCCGACACTCGGTGCGCTCGGCCGTCAAATCGCTCGGGGAGCCCTCGACGCTCCGGAGGGCGAGTTGTGCACAGGACCCACTTCGAAACGGATTCCCAGCTAACTCTAGGTGGGAGTAGTAGTAGGGGCTGTGGATACCGTGGATAACCCCGTTTCCCCAGCTCAGGGCCTGTTTTTTATCCACCGCGCCTGTGGGCGGGACCGGTGGAGAACCCGCGGTAACTGTGGACGGACGAAAGTTGTGCACATCGCGTCCCCAGGTAACCCCCGGTTGTCCCCAGAACCGTCCCCAGATTTCCGACGGTTTCCCACAGCCCTCTCCCACCCCCTGATGTGACGGCTTTCACTCGCGCCGGTGAGAGCGGGTGTTGTGTTGCCGAACAGTGGACAGCGCTGTGGAGAAGCTGTGCACAACACGGCCCCACCTGTGGGCAGAACCCCGAACCCGGTGGACAACGCTGATCAAGGGCTGTGGACAGAATCTTTCTCCACAGCCTGTGGATAACGTTTGTCCACGAATCCACAACCACCTGACCTGCTTCGACTGTCCACGCACAGCCTGACCTGTGGACAGATTCTGGACAACTTCCCGGTCCCCAGGGTGTGGAGGGAAAAAAGTTGGCACATCTGTGGAGAACCACCGTGACCTGCACCGGAATCGAACGGCCTGAACGGCTGTCCCCCGGGTGTGCACGACTACCGGGGATGGCGGAAGCACCCCTGAAACACCGCCGGAGTGCGCCGAGGAGGCCCGACGAGGCGTCCGGTGACCCGCCGGCAGACGCTTCTGACGTCGCGTGGGGGAGCCGCGGCCCGGGAGGAGGACGGCGCGGGGCGGCCGGCACACAGGAAGGAACACAAGGAAGGGGAAGGAGGCCGAAACCGGCCCGACCGCTTGTCTTTGGGTGGCGATGGCGATGGCGATGGCGATGGCGATGGCGGTGGCGGTGGCGATGGCCTGTGGGCGCGTTCGCGCGCCTTCGTGCGGGTTATCGCCCCGTCCCAGGCGCACTGACGCGACGAGAAGTGACGCGGCGGCGGCGAAGAGGCGGCGAGAACGAGAGGAACGCGACGGGGCGCGGGCCACAGTGGCCCACGCCCCGTCGGCGGCGGCTACTCCGGCGCCGTCAGCCGTTCTTGATGCGGTTGGTCAGCTCCGTGACCTGGTTGTAGATCGAGCGGCGTTCCGCCATGAGTGCGCGGATCTTCCGGTCCGCGTGCATGACCGTCGTATGGTCCCTGCCGCCGAACTGCGCCCCGATCTTCGGCAGCGAGAGGTCCGTCAGCTCACGGCACAGGTACATGGCGATCTGCCGCGCCGTCACCAGGACCCGGCTGCGCGAGGAACCGCACAGATCGTCCACCGTCAGCCCGAAGTAGTCCGCGGTCGCCGCCATGATGGCCGGTGCGGTGATCTCCGGCGAGGCGTCCTCGCCGCCCGGGATCAGGTCCTTGAGGACGATCTCGGTCAGCCCGAGGTCCACCGGCTGCCGGTTGAGAGAGGCGAACGCGGTGACCCGGATCAGCGCTCCCTCGAGCTCCCTGATGTTCCGGGAGATCCTGGACGCGATGAACTCCAGCACCTCCGGCGGCGCGTTGAGCTGCTCCTGGACCGCTTTCTTGCGGAGGATCGCGATACGCGTCTCCAGCTCCGGCGGCTGCACATCGGTGATGAGCCCCCACTCGAAGCGGTTGCGCAGCCGGTCCTCCAGCGTCACGAGCTGTTTGGGCGGACGGTCGGAGGACAGCACGATCTGCTTGTTCGCGTTGTGCAGCGTGTTGAAGGTGTGGAAGAACTCCTCCTGCGTCGACTCCTTGTCCGCGAGGAACTGGATGTCGTCGACCAGCAGGATGTCCATCTCCCGGTACCGCTTGCGGAAGCTGTCGCCCTTCCCGTCCCGGATCGAGTTGATGAACTCGTTGGTGAACTCCTCGGAACTCACGTACCGCACCCGGGTCCCCGGGTACAGGCTGCGCGCGTAGTGCCCGATCGCGTGCAGCAGGTGGGTCTTGCCGAGCCCCGACTCGCCGTAGATGAACAGCGGGTTGTACGCCTTCGCGGGAGCCTCGGCGACGGCGACGGCCGCCGCGTGCGCGAAACGGTTGGAGGCCCCGATCACGAAGGTGTCGAAGAGGTACTTGGGGTTCAGCCGCGCGGTCGGCTCCCCCGGTCCCGTGGCCGGAGCGGGCTGCGCGGCAAGCGGTCCCGGAGCGCCGCTCGGCGTGGGCATCTGGACTCCGGCGGGGCCCCGGTGCCGGCCGGGGCCTGCGCGGCCGGCCTCCCCGCGGTCCGCGCGCGGATCCCGCTGCTCCTCGTACGGCCGCGCGTAGTCGGCACCCGGCCGGTCCTGGCGGTCGTGCCGTCCGTACTCGGGCCGCTGCTCCTCGTAGGACCGGGGCTGCTCCTCGTAGCGCTGCTCGTACGGAGAGCGTTCGGCGCCGGGCTGCCGGTAGTCGTGGCCCGAGTGTCCTGGCATCGCGGAAGAAGGGGAGGCGTACGGATCGTGTTCGGGGTATCCCAGACGCTGCTGCTGCCAGCCGTAGTCCTCGTGCGGCCGGGGCCAGCCGCCCGGCGCCTGCGGTTCGTGCCGCTGGTAGTCGGGGTACGCGGGGCGCGCCGTCGGCTGATCACCGCCGCCCTGGTCGGGGCGGCCGCTGCCGTCGGGCCTGCCGGAGGGGCCCTCCTCGTGCGGCTGCCTGCGGCCGTAGCCGTAGTCGCGGCCCTGGTCCTCGTAGCGCTGCGGCTCCTCGTAGCGCTGGTTCTCCTCGTAACGCGGAGGCGACGGCTGGGCCGCGGACGGCGGCGGATCGCCCATCGAGTCGTCCACCGTGATCGCGATGCGGATGGGCCGGCCGCACTCGCGGCTCAGCGTCTCGCTGACCACCGGGGCGAGCCGGCCCTCCAGGACGCCCTTGGCGAACTCGTTGGGCACGGCGAGCAGCGCGGTGTCGGCGACCAGCGCCAGCGGCTGACAGCGCCTGATCCAGTGCTCGTCCTTCGCCTCGACTCCTTGCGGGCGACCGTCCCGCCCCTCCCCGAGGAGCTGTTCCACCACTCGCGGCCACACTGCGGCAAGATCGGCGGGTACATCAGCCACAGGGCACGCTCTCTCACGGGGGTTCCGGGCACTGCTCGCAGTGGGTCCGGGACGGATTTCAGAAACGACCGGAAAACATCAGAAGAACAAGAGGACACAAGACAGCGGGAAGCAGGGGACAGCGGGAGACGGAGTTCAGCGAAGACAGTGGTCAGAGGGACACATGGCTGCGGTCGCGCGGCGGGCGCGGCGTGTCCGGGGCGGTCGGCGGAGGTCGGCGGGGACCACGGAGTCACCGGAAGGTGACGGCGAGGCGAAGGACGTACGGGGTCCAGTCCAGCCACGGTAGTCAGGGCGGCCAGTGCGGTTCAAGTTGTTGTCCACAGCCTGTGCACAGTGTCCACCACCTCCAGCGGGTTTGACCGAAGGACCCGGCCGCGCGTACCGTGACCAGGTCGAGTTGTCGATGGCTGCTGCCGCCTGCCTCCGATGGGCATAGATCGCGTCCGAACTCCCGGCTCCAGCGAGCCGCGGGTCACGGGTGATCGGGAAGCGGTGCACTCGGGCGTTGAGCGAGCTACTCGTGGGCGCACGGTGACAGCCAGGTCCGGCACCCCGCCACCACCGATCTTCTCTGGAGCCCCCGAGTGAGCAAGCGCACCTTCCAGCCGAACAACCGTCGTCGTGCCAAGACCCACGGTTTCCGCCTGCGTATGCGTACCCGTGCCGGCCGCGCCATCCTGGCGACCCGCCGCAGCAAGGGTCGCGCCCGCCTGTCCGCCTGATCTCGTACAGGTCATGACGTCGTGCTGCCTTCTGACAACAGGCTGAGGCGGCGCGAGGAATTCTCGACCGCAGTACGCCGAGGACGCCGAGCGGGTCGCTCCCTTCTCGTTGTCCATCTACGCAGCGGTTCCACGGACCCGCACGCCACCGGGGAGAGCTCTCTCCCGGTGCGTGCGGGTTTCGTCGTCAGCAAAGCGGTCGGCAACGCCGTGGTCCGTACATCGGTGAAGCGCAAGCTACGTCACCTCGTGCGGGACCGGCTCTCCCAGTTCCCCCCCGGTAGCCTGGTAGTGGTACGCGCGTTGCCCGGGGCGGGCGACGCCGATCACGCACAACTGGCCCGAGACCTCGACGCCGCCCTCGCGCGGTTGCTGGGAGGGGGCAAGAGATGAAGTACCCGCTGCTCGCGCTGATCAAGCTCTACCAGTGGACCATCAGCCCTCTGCTGGGGCCGGTGTGCAAGTACTACCCGTCGTGCTCCCACTACGGCTTCACCGCCATCGACCGCCACGGCGCGGTCAAGGGGACGGCGCTCACCGCCTGGCGCATCCTCCGCTGCAACCCCTGGTCGCTCGGTGGAGTCGATCACGTACCGCAGCGCAAGCGTCCGCGATGGCACGAAGCGCTGCGCACCGCCTGGCGTGCCCGCAAGGGCGGTCCCGCCGCCGACAGCTCGCCCACCGAGGGCGGTGCCCCGGCCGGGGTCAGTGCCCCGGACTCTCCCAGCCCGGTCGCCGAGACCCCGTCCCACGCTCAAGGAGCCTGATTAGTGGACAGCATTGCCAGTTTGTTCAGCTTCATCACGACACCCGTCTCGTGGGTCATCGTGCAGTTCCACACGCTGTACGGGTGGATCTTCGGTCCGGACACGGGTTGGGCCTGGGGCCTGTCCATCGTGTCGCTGGTGGTGCTCATCCGTATCTGCCTGGTCCCGCTCTTCGTGAAGCAGATCAAGGCGACCCGGGCGATGCAGACCCTCCAGCCCGAGATGAAGCGCATCCAGGAGCGCTACAAGAGCGACAAGCAGCGACAGTCCGAAGAGATGATGAAGCTGTACAAGGAGTCGGGCACCAACCCGCTCTCCTCGTGCCTTCCGATCCTCGCGCAGTCGCCGTTCTTCTTCGCGCTGTACCACGTGCTCGACGGCATCGCCTCGAACAAGCAGATCGGGGTCATCAACGGCGATCTGCTGGCCTCGGCGCAGAAGGCACACATCTTCGGTGCTCCCCTGGCCGCGAAGTTCACCACCAGCGCGGACAAGGTCGAGCAGCTCGGCGCCTCGCTGACGGATGTGCGCGTCGTGACGATCATCATGATCGTCCTGATGTCGTCCTCGCAGTTCTTCACGCAGCGCCAGCTGATGACGAAGAACGTCGACACCTCCGTGAAGACGCCGTTCATGCAGCAGCAGAAGATGCTGATGTACGTCTTCCCCGTGATGTTCGCCGTCTTCGGCATCAACTTCCCCGTGGGTGTCCTCATCTACTGGCTGACCACCAACGTGTGGACCATGGGCCAGCAGATGTACGTGATCCGGCAGAACCCGACGCCCGGCTCCAAGGCCCAGGCCGCGTTCCTGGAGCGTCTGCTCAAGCACGTCTCGCACACCGGCAAGATCCGCAACAAGCGTGAGCGTGGCGCCGTGAAGGCCATCGTCGCCAAGGGCCGCGAGCGCAACGAGGCTGAGCGCAAGTTCATCAACGGGCTCACCAAGGCGGGCCTCGCCGCCCAGGCCGACGGCACCGTCCAGAAGAGCGAGAGCTCCGTGGCCACGGCGGAGACCGAGGACGGCGCCCCGGGTGTCGGCGGCGCCCCGCGTCGGCAGCAGCCGAAGCGGCAGAGCAAGTCGCAGCGCCAGTCCGCAGCGGGTACCGCGGGTACCGGTGGTACGGGTTCCGACGCCGCTGCCACGGGCACCGGCTCCGGCTCCGGGGAGGCCAAGCCCTCGCTGGAGAAGAAGGACAGCGGCAAGCCCGCACAGGGTTCAGCCGCGAAGGGCAAGTCGACGTCGGGCGGCGGGAGCAGCAAGTCCGCGTCGGGTAACGCAGGCCAAGCCAAGTCGGGGCAGCGCAAGGGCCCGCAGCGGCCCAAGCACCCGTCCAAGAAGTAAGAAGGAGCCCAGCCCGTGACGGAAGCCACCTCCGCCGCCCCTGAGGAAGCCACCATCGATGGTGGCGACTCCCTCACCCGTCTCGAACAGGAAGGGGAGATCGCAGCGGACTACCTCGAGGGTCTGCTCGACATCGCCGACCTCGACGGCGACATCGACATGGACGTCGAGGCCGACCGCGCCGCTGTGTCGATCGTCAGCGACAGCAGCAGCCGCGATCTCCAGAAGCTCGTGGGCCGGGACGGAGAGGTCCTGGAGGCTCTGCAGGAGCTGACGCGCCTTGCGGTCCACCGGGAGACCGGTGACCGCAGTCGGCTGATGCTCGACATCGCCGGCTACCGGGCCGGGAAGCGGCAGGAACTGACCGAACTGGGGGCCCGCGCCGCCGAGGAGGCCAGGGACTCCGGTGAACCGGTCCGGATGAAGCCGATGTCGCCCTTCGAGCGCAAGGTCGTGCATGACGCGGTGAAGGCGGCGGGGCTGCGCAGTGAGTCCGAGGGCGAGGAGCCGCAGCGGTTCGTCGTCGTTCTGCCCGCCTGAACCGGCAGCCGCTCCGGAGGGCCATCGTCCGCCGGAGCCGACCGGAGTAAGCGCACCCGGCCCCGTCTGTTCTCAGACGGGGCCGGTCTGTGTGGGGCATCCCACGGATGCCGTGCATGATCACTGAAGCTGTTCAGCAAGTGAGTGTCCCCGGGGCAGGTCCTCGGAAGGCGCTCCCCCATCGCGGTACGGAAGGACGGTCCCCGTGACGGAGGCAGCACAGCTCCCCCCGGCCCCGGAGGAAGCCACAAAGGTGTTCGGTGAGCGCTTCGCCGATGCGGTGCGCTACGCGGAACTGCTCGCGGACGCGGGGGTGCGGCGTGGGCTCATCGGTCCCCGCGAGGTCCCGCGTCTGTGGGAGCGCCACCTCCTCAACTGCGCGGTGCTCTCCGAGGTCGTCCCCGAAGGAGTCACGGTCTGCGATGTGGGCTCCGGGGCGGGGCTGCCCGGCATTCCCCTGGCGCTTGTGCGGACTGACCTGCGGATCACGCTCCTGGAGCCGCTGTTGCGGCGGACCACGTTTCTCACCGAGGTCGTGGAGCTCCTGGGCCTGGACCACGTGACCGTGGTGCGCGGCCGCGCCGAGGAAGTTCTTGGCACGCTCCCCCCGGTTCACGTGGTCACTGCCCGGGCCGTCGCTCCTCTGGACCGGCTCGCGGCCTGGGGGGTGCCTCTGCTGCGTCCCTACGGGGAGATGCTGGCGCTCAAGGGCGATACGGCGGAGGAAGAGGTGAAGAACGCGGGCGCGGCCCTCAGCAAGCTGGGCGCGGTGCGGACCTCGGTCGTCCAGGTCGGCGAGGGCCTCGTGGACCCGCTGTCCACCGTGGTCCGTGTCGAGGTGGGCGAGAGTCCGGGCGGGGTGCGCTTCGCGGCGAAGAGGGCCAAGGCCGCCCGTACCGGAAGGACCCGACGCCGCCGTTGATCCGGGTGGGCCCGGCTACCGACGGTCCTCGGCTGCCGGCAGTTCTCAGCTGTCAGCGGTTCCTCGGCTGTCGGCAGTCCCTCGGCTGTCAGCGGTTCCTCGGCTGGGGCGCTCTGCCGGCTGGATAACCTCTGCTTCCTCGCTCTCTTCGTGGCACTCGCTCTCTTCGTGGCCTTCTTCGGGACGGTGGCAGACGGTTGTCCGAGTGGTCGCTCAAGTGCGGTTGTCCGAGCGGTTGTCGAAGCTCTGGTGGAGCGCCTCTGGGGACGCGGCTGTGTGGGCGCTATCGGGATGGCGATCTGCGGAACGGGCCGGCTTGCCGGGATCTGTGGTGCCGCCGGAGGCGCCACGCTTTGTCCGGTCCTCCGCCCGGAGGGCCGCCGCCTGCGCCGTCCTGGTGATGACGCTGGTCCATCCCGGCGATACTCGTTGATCCGATTCGGGGGCACCGCCGACCGGCGGGTGTACTCCAGCCAAGCTGCCGGGGTGCGCCCGTCGGAGTGTCTTCCGTCCAGGACGGACCGCGCTCGGCATCGTGTTTCACGTGAAACGTCGCTCACTACTGCAGGGCATCATCAGCCGCGGTCGCACAGCGGCAGATCCGCGTGACCGCAAGCCCCTGGGGAAAACCCCGCAGAAGTCCCCCGAAAGGGGGGCGGGATTTTCCGTCAGGGCACGTTCATCCACAGAAGACAGGGCCTCGCTGGTTCACGACCCCGATGGCATGGCAGGCTCTGTGCATCGCGAGCCTGAAGCCGAGGAGAGTGAATCCTTGCGGTCCGACGCCCATATCGCAGGACCGATGACCGAACCGGTCCCCGGTCCCCGCACTGAATCGGGGGACGATGTTTCACGTGAAACATTGCCCCCGGTAGACGACACCCCCATTGATCCAGCTGCCGCCCAAGCGGCTGCGGACTCCCTGGGACGCACCGGCGATGGTCTGCCACGACCCGAGCGCACTCGGATCATGGTGGTGGCCAATCAGAAGGGTGGGGTTGGGAAGACCACCACCACGGTCAATCTTGCCGCATCGCTCGCCCTGTTGGGGGCCAGAGTCCTCGTGATCGACCTCGATCCGCAGGGCAATGCCTCCACAGCGCTCGGGATCGACCACCACGCCGAAGTCCCGTCCATCTACGACGTCCTGGTGGAGAGCAAGCCGCTCTCCGAGGTCGTCCAGCCGGTCACCGATGTCGAGGGGCTCTTCTGCGCTCCTGCCACGATCGACCTGGCGGGTGCGGAGATTGAACTGGTGTCACTCGTGGCCCGGGAGAGCCGTCTCCTTCGAGCCATCGAGTCCTACGAGCAGCCGCTCGACTACATCCTTATCGACTGCCCTCCCTCCCTCGGCCTCCTGACGGTGAACGCCTTGGTGGCCGGTGCGGAGGTGCTGATCCCTATTCAGTGCGAGTACTACGCGCTGGAGGGCTTGGGGCAGCTTCTGCGCAATGTGGATCTGGTGCGAGGGCATCTGAACCCGGCCCTGCATGTGTCCACCATCCTGCTGACGATGTACGACGGCAGGACCCGGCTCGCATCGCAGGTCGCCGACGAGGTGCGCAGCCACTTCGGCGAGGAGGTTCTACGGACCAGCATCCCGCGGTCCGTGCGGATCTCCGAGGCTCCGAGTTACGGGCAGACCGTACTGACCTACGACCCGGGCTCCAGCGGCGCCCTCTCCTACTTCGAAGCGGCGAAGGAGATCGCTCTGCGCGGGGTGGGGGCGCGTTACGACTCGACATACGCCCACGCCGTGGGTGTACCGACTGACCAGCACACGATGGTGGAGGGGACACAGTGAGCGAACGACGAAGGGGGCTCGGCCGGGGGCTGGGTGCGCTGATCCCGGCAGCGCCCACCGGCGAGAAGGTGGGCCCGTCCGCAAACCATGGCGGACCCAGGGTGCCCGCCGCCGCCGGCCCTGTACTGGTGGCTGAACGGGGAGTGGCCGCAGCCAAGGTGGCTGGGCTCTCCGACAGCGATGTTTCACGTGAAACATCGGCGCCCGCTGAGGAGAACGGACTTCCTCCGGCGCCGATGGGTGCACACTTCGCCGAGATTCCGATCGACGAGATCAAGCCCAATCCGCGGCAGCCGCGACAGATCTTCGACGACGAGGCTCTCTCGGAGTTGGTCATCTCCATCAAGGAGGTGGGACTGCTCCAACCGGTCGTCGTGCGCCAGGTGGCGGACGCCGAGTACGAACTGATCATGGGGGAGCGGCGTTGGAGGGCCAGCCGCGAAGCGGGGCTGGAAGCGATCCCCGCAATCGTGCGCGCCACCGAGGACGACAAGCTCCTCCTCGATGCCCTTCTGGAGAACCTTCATCGGGCACAGCTGAACCCTTTGGAGGAGGCGGCTGCCTACGACCAGCTCCTCCAGGACTTCAACTGCACGCATGACCAGCTCGCGGACCGCATCGGTCGCTCACGGCCGCAGGTCACCAACACGCTGAGGCTGCTCAAGCTCTCGCCTTCGGTGCAGAAGAAGGTTGCGGCGGGGGTGCTCTCCACCGGGCACGCTCGGGCGCTGCTGTCCGTGGAGGACACCGAGGAACAGGACCGGCTCGCTCATCGGATCGTGGCCGAGGGGCTCACGGTGCGCGCTGTCGAAGAGATCCTTCATCTCATGCGCTCGCGTCCCAAGAGCAGCGTCAGGGCCAAGGGCCCTCGCGCGGGCGGGCGTATCGCACCGGCCCTGACCGAACTCGCTGACCGTCTCTCGGACCGTTTCGAGACGCGGGTAAAGGTGGACCTGGGGCAGAAGAAGGGAAAGATCGTCGTTGAGTTCGCCTCGATGGATGATCTTCAGCGCATCCTGGGTTCCCTCGCACCGGGCGAAGGCCCTGTTCTCCCCGCCGGTGAGGCGGAGGAGAGCGACGGAGAGAACAGCGCCGAGGAGAACAGCGAAGCCTGAGCCGCTCTTTGCCCTCTCGCGGTATCGACCCGATCGCATCGTGGATACGATGCGATCGGGTCTTGGCTATTGCCTGGTGGCGCCGGGCGAGGCACCCGGGACAGGCTGGACAGGAAGGCCTGACGGCCTCCAGGTGGAGCGTCGCAGCAGGTGCGCTTGGAGCGCTGCGCCGGAGGCGCCGGAAGATGCGTTGTCAGTGACCGCGCAGGAAACGTGATGCCCTGTCACTCGCCTTCGAGCGATAGCCGAGGAAGTGAGGAACAGCCTTCATGGGGCGCCGGCTCGTACCGCTCACACTCGACAACCTGGCCGACCTTCCTGCGCCCTGCCAGGGTTGTGTCTTCTGGGAACTGGATCCTGTTCGCGGCGAGGCTGCGGTCCGGGACGGCAGCGCTCCGTCCGAGAAGGAGTCCTGGATCTCGGCTGTGCTGCTGGAGTGGGGCTCCTGCGGTCGAGTGGTCTATGTGGACGAGACGCCGGCAGGCTTCGTGATGTACGCGCCGCCGGCCTATGTGGCTCGCTCCACGGCCTTTCCCACCAGCCCGGTGAGCCCGGACGCTGTGCAGCTCATGACTGCCCGGATCACCCCGGAGTTCCAGGGGCAAGGGCTGGGGCGCGTGCTGGTGCAGGCCGTCGCCAAGGACCTCCTGCGTCGACACTTCAAAGCGATCGAGGTCTTTGGAGAGGCCCGCTGGGAGAAGCCCGCTTGTCTGCTTCCCGCGGACCATCTCCTGTCGGTGGGGTTCAAGACAGTGCGGCCACATCCCGTGCACCCGCGGCTGCGTCTGGAACTGCGCACCACGCTCTCCTGGAAGGAAGACATGGAGATCGCGCTCGACCGTCTCCTCGGCGCCGTCCAGAAGGAACCCTCCTTGCGGCCGCTCTGAGGCAGGGACGTTCGGCGAGGTTCGCTCGGCGGATGGCGGGCACAGAAGCGGACGTCGGCACAGAAACGAAAAGGGGCTGCCCTGGTGGGCAGCCCCTGATGTTTCACGTGAAACATCCACGCGATGTTTCACGTGAAACATCCACGCGATGTTTCACGTGAAACATCCACGCGATGTTTCACGTGAAACATCGGCACGACGGACGTGATGCCGTCTGTGGCATCCGTCAGGCAGTCTTGGCGTCCCCGATGAAGCCATCAAGGTCACGCAGGATCGCCGCCTTGGGCTTGGCGCCGACGATCGTCTTGGCGACCTCGCCGCCCTGGTAGACGTTGAGGGTCGGGATCGACATGACGCCGTACTTGGCAGCGATCGCCGGGTTCTCGTCGATGTTGAGCTTGACGACCTCGATCTGGCCCTCGTACTCGGCGGCGATGGCCTCCAGGGAGGGGGCGATCTGACGGCAGGGACCGCACCACGCGGCCCAGAAGTCCACCAGTACGGGCTTGTCGTTCTTCAGGACGTCCTGCTCGAAGCTGTCGTCCGTCACGTTCTTGAGATTGCCGGCCACAGCGGGCTCCTTCATTGCTTGGTGGTGCGGTCGGGGGAGGGAGAGGTCAGACGGCGGCGGTCTGCTCGGCCGAGGGAGTCTTCTCCGGCTCGGGGGTCTCCTCCGCGTCGGAGAGAGCTGCCAGGTAGCGCTCCGCGTCCAGGGCGGAAGAGCACCCCGTCCCGGCAGCCGTGATCGCCTGGCGGTAGGTGTGGTCCACGACATCGCCGGCGGCGAAGACGCCGGTGACGTTGGTGCGGGTGGAGGGCGCCTCGACGCGGAGGTAGCCCTCGTCGTCCAGGTTCAGCTGGCCCTTGAACAGCTCAGTGCGAGGGTCGTGGCCGATCGCGATGAACAGACCCGTGACAGGAAGCTCGGAGGTCTCGCCCGACTTGAGGTTCCGCAGGGTCAGGTGCGAGAGCTTCTGCTCTCCGTGGATCTCGGCGACCTCGCTGTCCCAGACGAACTTGATCTTCGGGTCGGCGAAGGCGCGCTCCTGCATGGCCTTGGAGGCACGCAGCGTGTCACGACGGTGGACGATGGTGACGGACTTGGCGAACCGGGAGAGGAAGGTCGCCTCCTCCATCGCGGTGTCGCCACCCCCGATCACGGCGATGTCCTGGTCCTTGAAGAAGAAGCCGTCGCAGGTGGCGCACCAGGAGACGCCGCGTCCGGACAGCTCGTCCTCCTTCGGGAGACCGAGCTTGCGGTGCTGCGAACCCGTCGTCACGATGACGGCCTTGGCGCGGTGCACCGTGCCGGTGGTGTCGGTGACGGTCTTGATCTCACCCGTCAGGTTGACCGAGACGACATCGTCGGGGATCAGCTCCGCGCCGAAGCGCTCAGCCTGCGCCCGCATGTTGTCCATCAGCTCCGGACCCATGATCCCGTCCTGGAAGCCGGGAAAGTTCTCGACCTCCGTGGTGTTCATGAGTGCCCCACCGGCTGTCACCGCGCCCTCGAACACCAGCGGCTTGAGCGACGCACGGGCGGTGTACAGCGCCGCGGTGTAACCGGCGGGCCCCGAGCCAATGATGATCACGTTTCGCACGTCGCTCACGGCTTGCTTCCTCGTCTCTGCCGACTGCTTCCTACTGCCTGAAGGAGGCTTTCTCAAGCCTCCTATCCCACCCAACCGATCCTACGGGGCCCACATTCCCGCGAAGCCCGTGCCTCACGGGCTTCGCCACGCACGCCGACGGTGCTCGCAGATCGCGCAGGCACCAGTCCACGATGACGGACGCCGAGGAGGTGCGCCGAAGCGCTGTGAGAGCCCGCCGTTGCGAAGCAGCCCGTGTCGTCAGCGACGCGTGTAGGAGGCGGAGAGCAGGACCTTGCCCGGGGTGGTCGTGTGGTTGCGTACGCAGGACGCGTCCACGACGTAGGCGGCGACCCGGGTGGCATCGGAGGTATGGGGCAACAGCACGAGGTAGGCGCCACGGCCGTGATACGTGCCCTTGTCCACGGCCAGAGCCGACTCGCTGCGGCCAATGCCGACCATGACGCACGAGGGAACCTGGGGCGTCAGAGCCCGCATGGGTGTGTTGCTGGCCATGCCGGGTTCCGGAGCACCATCGGTCTTGCTGGTGCTGCTGTCCGGAGCTGTCCCGGCTGAACCGCTGCCGCTGTCCGGAGGCGTTTGCAGTGGGGCGGTCTCGCGCAGCATCGAGTCGACTCGTGAGTGCAGGGACCGCCCCGAGAACAGCGGGCTCTGCGCGGAAGGCCGTCCAGCGGGTGGCTCGTCATTACCCATGAGCGATGTGACGAGGAGGGATCCGAAACCGAGGGCGGCAGCCGCCACCCCGCCGATGGCCAGGCGACGGCGGTGCCGGCGCACGGACGGACGAGCCCTGGGCGCTCTTCCAGGGCCAGGGCGCCCAGGACGGCTCGTATCGCTGCCGCGACCGGGGGGACGCAGAGCGCTCTGAGAGGTGGTCGATGCGGTCGATGTTTGCTCGCCGATGCCGTGGCGCACCGGCCCGACGTGGCCTCGCTGATCGTCGGGGTCAACGACGTGATGCGCTCGTCCTGGGACACCGTGCGGCTGCGGGACGACCTGATGACCTGCGCCGACGCGCTCGCCGGCCAGGGTGCGCTGCTGATGACGGCGCGCTTCCACGACCACTCGGTGATGTGGCCGATGCCGGGCTGGATGAAGCGGTCGATCCAACGGCGGACCGCTGATCTCAACGCCATCTGGGACGAGGCCCATGCCACCTACGGGGGTCTGCGGCTCGACCTGGGTGCGGTGCCCGACCTGCACGAGCGGAGGTTCTGGGCCGCCGACCGGCTGCATCCCTCCGAGCTCGGCCATCGGCGGATGGCCCGTGCGTTCGGGGAGCAGCTGGTGTCGCATGGCTTCACCTTCGAGCCGCCGTCGCTGGAGCCGAGCGGCGGGCTGCCGACGAGCTGGCGGCAGGATCTGGCCTGGATGGCCGGCGAGGGCGTGCCGTGGTTGGGGCGGCGGGCGCGGGAGGGGGGGCCGTCGGTCGTCGGCGGGGGGGGGGGGTGCGGGGCGGGGGGGGGGGGGGGGGG
>NZ_JBFALS010000003.1:396455-634460 GCF_040656295.1 Streptomyces sp. NPDC049954 | reverse complement strand
TGCGCCGCCCGTCCGTGAGCAGGCCCCGCAGGTAGACCTGCCCCCACCGACGCTGGTCGTTCCTCGCAAACGGCTCGAAAACCTCCGCCGCGAAGCCCTCCAACTCACCACGCACAGCAGCAATCTCGTCCGGAGTCACACCCCCCTCAACGCAACACCACCCAAAAGGACACGCTCACCTACAACCGACCTGACCAGGCCCTACTAGCCGGCCGAACCCGGCCCCCGCTCGGTACCGGACGCCACGGAGGCCGTCGCCCCCGTGTCCTTCACCAGGTCGGGTCGCGCTCCCGGCGCGGGCCGTACCGGATCGCCCGGCCCCTCGGGGGCTGCCGCGCTCCCGCCCGCGCCGCCGACCGCGAGCCCCGCTCCCGTACCCGCGCGGATCGTTCTGGCCCGGGGCCCGGCGAGCAGGTGGACGAGGGCGAAGCCGAGGCCCACGGCGGCGGCGCCGCCCACCGCGTCCAGGACCCAGTGGTTCCCGGTCGCCACGATCGCCGAGACGGTGAACAACGGGTGCAGGAGGCCGAGGGCCTTCATCCACCACTTGGGCGCGAGGATCGCGATGACCAGGCCGCACCACAGCGACCAGCCGAAGTGCAGCGAGGGCATCGCCGCGTACTGGTTCGTCACGGCCGTGAGCGCGCCGTAGTCCGGCTGGCTGAAGTCCTGCACCCCGTGGACGGTGTCGATGAACCCGAGGTCGGGCATGAGCCGGGGCGGGGCCAGCGGGAAGAGCCAGAAGCCGAGCAGTGCGAGCATCGTGGCGAAGCCCAGCGCGCTGCGCGCCCACCGGTACTCGGCGGGCCGGCGCACGTAGAGCACACCGAGCACGGTCAGCGGGACCACGAAGTGGAAGGACTCGTAGTAGAAGTTGAAGAAGTTCTCCAGCCACGACACCTTCACGACCGCGTGGTTGGCCCAGTGCTCTATGTCGATGTGCAGGAACTTCTCGATGGAGTGGACGATCTCGCCGTGGTGCTCCGCGGTCGGCCGCCCGCCCCGGGCCGCCTTGCGGACCTCCGAGTACGCGGAGTAGGCGACGCGGATCAGCAGCAGTTCCAGCAGCAGGTTGGGGCGGCGCAGGACCCAGCGCCACGCGGGCACCAGCGGCACCTTGGAGAAGCGCGAGGGCCGGCGGGGCGCGTACGCGGTCGGCTCCGGGTGCGCGTAGGCCGGTGCGGACACGCTCAGGAAGGGCACGACGCAGGCCGCCGCGAGGGCCGCGACGAGGATGACGTTCTGGGTGACCGGGTCCAGGCTGGTCATGTTGGGGAGCAGGACCTTGGGCGACAGGGACATCGCGAGGACCACGGCGACGGGCCACACGTAGCGGTCCGCCGCCCGCTTCCCGACCCGGCCGATCACCGTCAGCAGGACCCACAGCATCTGGTGCTGCCAGGACGTGGGCGACACCGCGACGGCGACGCACCCCGTGACGCCCACCGCGAGCAGCACCTGTCCGTCGAGGGCGTACCGCACCGCGCGCCGCAGCCCGAGCACGACGACCGCGGCGGCCAGCACCAGGAACAGCGCGATCTCCAGCGGTCCGTGCAGCCCGAAGCGCAGCAGCGCACCGTGCAGGGACTGGTTGGCCAGGGAGTCCCCGCTGCCGAGGCCGACCCCGGCGAGGTGGTGCACCCAGTACGTCCACGAGTCGTGCGGCATGACGATCCACGCCACGGCCGTGGAGGCGGCGAAGGTCACCACACTGGAGACGGCCGCCCTGCGCCGCCCGGTGAGCCACAGGAGCGGGGCGAACAGGAGCATGGTCGGCTGGAACGCGGCGCCCAGCCCCACGAACAGTCCGGCCGCGCGTTCCCCGCGCGTCGCGAAGCAGCCGATCACGACGAGCAGGACGGGCAGGACGCTGAGCTGACCGAGGTGCAGCGCGTTGCGCACCGGCAGCGAGACCATGAACAGGCAGATCGCGGCCGGCGCGACGAGCAGCGAACTGCGTCGCGGGGCGGCGGACTGCGGCACGGCGCGCGCGACGAGCAGGCCGAGGGCGACGACGAGCAGCAGGCTGCCGAAGGTCCAGGCGACTCCCAGGGCGTCCTGCGCGGACTCCCTGAGCGGCTTCAGGACGAGGCCGTAGAAGGGGGTGCCGGTGAACTTGCCCGTGTCGTAGAGGGAGCCGGAGACGTGCAGCACTCCCTCGGGCCCGATCCAGGTCTCCAGGTCGGTGAGCCGGTCCCCCGGAGGCAGCCGCAGCACCGCGGCGACCTGCCGCACGAGCAGGGCGGCGACCACCGCCCACGACAGGATGCCCAGCACGCGCAGCCGTTTCCCGGTCTCCGCGGCCCTTCCTGGACCGAAGGGGCCGCCCGCTCCACCATGTTCCGCATTCGCCACGTCCTGCGGCCTCCCGCCCCGTCCGTCATCCATTTCCGGTCCGCCCCGGCTTGTAGAGGCTCGCACTACCCCTGGACCCAGACGCAGCCAACCCCCTGTTCGCCTCATAGCCGCTTCTCTTTCGTCCAACTGTTGACCGCCCGTTGACCTGAACTTGGCCGGATTGCGACGGGAACAGCTGACTCAGCCACCCCTTCGGTACCCGAAACCCCCGGATACGTGAAGGAACGCCCCCAGTTGCCCGGCTCATGGGCGGAGAAAGCCTAGCCGCAGACGCCGCTCACGCCGTCGGCCCGCCCACTGGGCAACAGAGTGGTCACTCTACGTGACGCCGCTGACAGTCCGCTCACCGGGACGCGGGAGCAGCCCTGGCCGGACAGCACCGGGAAGGCGCCGGCCCGGCCCCTGCGGCCGGAAACCGCCGGACGACACCGGCCGGAGCCGAACGGCGGGACCGGTGCGGCTCCGCCCCGGAAGCACCCGGCAGGCACCTCGCAGACCGGCCACCCCTGCTAGGTTCCCTTTCGGAACTAACCAGTCCCCCCGGATTCGACGAAGGATTCCGCACCATGTCTGAGCAGCTCTGGACCGAGGTCGACACCTACTTCACCGACCGGCTCTCCCTCGCGGACGAGACCCTCACCGACGCCCTCGCGGCGAGCGACGAGGCCGGCCTGCCCGCCATCAACGTGGCCGCCAACCAGGGCAAACTCCTTCAGCTCCTGGCCGAGATCCAGGGCGCCCGCCGCATCCTGGAGATCGGCACGCTGGGCGGCTACAGCACCATCTGGCTGGCCCGCGCCCTCCCGGCGGACGGCAGCCTGGTCACCCTGGAGTACGCGCCGGAGCACGCCGCGGTGGCCCGCGCCAACCTGGACCGCGCGGGCTTCGCCGAGAACGTGGACATCCGGGTGGGCCCGGCCCTCGACAGCCTGGCCCGGCTCGCGGCGGAGGGCACGGAGCCCTTCGACTTCGTGTTCATCGACGCGGACAAGGTGAACAACGCGAACTACCTCGCCTGGGCCCTCGACCACACGCGGCCGGGCAGTGTCGTCGTGGTCGACAACGTGGTGCGCTCGGGCGCCGTGCAGGACGCGCAGAGCACCGATCCGAGCGTCATCGGCACCCGCGCCGCCCTCGACCTCCTCGCCTCCGAACCCCGCCTCAGCGCCACCGCCGTGCAGACCGTCGGCGCCAAGGGCTACGACGGCTTCGCCCTGGCCCGCGTCCTCGCCTGACCGGCACCCGGCACCCGGCCCATGTCGCCTCACCGTCCCGGGCCGCTGCTCCGAAGCCCTCTCCGTGCCTCCTTCCGGGAGGGAGAATGGGGCGGACGAGGCGACGACGGACGACGGGAGAACACCGGATGACCGAGCGCAAACCGCCCGGGCTCGACTTCGAGTCGTGGGTCGACCGGCAGTTCAGGGAGGCCGAGGAGCGCGGCGACTTCGCGGCCCTCGCCGGCCGCGGCAAGCCCCTGCCGGACGAGTCCCCCCGCTACGACGAACTGTGGTGGGTCAAGCAGAAGATGGCCCGCGAGGGACTCTCCCACCTGCCGCCCTCCCTGGTCCTGCGCAAGGAGGCCGAGGACACCCTGGCGGCCGCCGCCGAGGCTCCCACGGAGGAACAGGCACGCCGCCTGGTGGCCGCGCTGAACCAGAAGATCTCCGCCGCGCTGCGGGCTCCGCTGGAGGGCCCGCCGCTCGGCCTGGTCCCGTACGACGTGGACGCGCTCGCGGCCGAGTGGCGGGCCTCCCACGGCGGTTGATCCCGGACACCTCCCCGGCCCGTCGCCGGTACCCCCGCCCGGGACCGGTGGCGGGCAGGGCAGGATGGACGGCATGAGCATCGTCAAGATCAACGTCCTGTCCGTGCCAGCCGAGCGCCGCGAGGTCCTGGAGCAGCGTTTCGCCGCCCGCGCGGGCGCCGTCGAGAACTCCGACGGCTTCGAGCACTTCGAACTGCTGCGGCCCGTCGAGGGCACCGACCAGTACCTCGTCTACACCCGCTGGCGCGACGAGGAGTCCTTCCAGGCCTGGATGAAGGGCCCGATGCAGGCCGCCCACCAGGGCAACGACCGGCAGGGCGGTGCGCCGGACGGGGCGGGCGCGCAGGGCGGGGAGAGGCCCCGGCCGGCCTCCTCGGACGCCACGCTCTGGTCCTTCGACGTCGTCCAGCAGGCGGGCCCCGCGCAGTAGTCCGGCGTTCCGCGCCACGGCGTCTGGCGACAGGACGGGCCCGCACGTGAGAAGGGGCGGTACGACGGGGTCCCACCCGTCGTACCGCCCCTCCTCGGCTTGTGGGGCCCGCGTCGGCCGTCCTGCCTCGGAGCCCCGGCGCGGAACCGGTTCAGAGGCCGAGCAGGCGCTCGGTCGTCTCGCGGTACTCGCGCAGGGCGAGCCGCAGCCGCTCGGTGTCGCTCGCTCCGCCGGCCACGCCCGGTCCGCCCGTGGCGCCTTCGGCCGGCGTCCTGCGCGCCGAACCGCCGGGCGCGGGGGACGTGCCGGTCGCACCCGGGCCGTCGGTGACCGGCGCCATGGTGGCGGTGTCACCGTCGTGATGACGGTCCCGCGCCCCGAGACCGTCCCGGAGCCCGCCGCCCTTCGCACCCGCCGCACCGTCCCGACCAGCGGCCGGACCGGAACCCGGTACGGCGGAGCCCGGCGCGACGGAGTCCGTTCCAGCCGAGCCCGGCGCCGCGGACCCGTCCCAGGAGGCGCGCAGGTCGCCGCGCCGGTGGGACAGCGCCTCGGTGAGGCGGGCCACCGCGTCCTCAAGTATCCGGTCGGCCTCCTCGACGGCGGCGCGCGGAGAGTCCACGAACTCGTTCAGGGCCTGCTGGAGCCGCTGCCCCAACTGCTGGCGGACGTCTCCTGCGACGAAGCGCTCGTGTTCACCGGCGCCCCGGCCGTTGTGCCGCTCGTTCTCGCCGTACGCGGGGCGCTCGCGTCCCACGCCCCGCCCGGGCTGCTCCTCGTACTGCTCGCCGGGCACGTGCTCGTTCGTGTAAGCGGTCATGGCGATCAATTCCCCTTGAGGTCACGCGAATGGGACGGAGCCGTCTCGGCGGCGGGTGCGGGCGTCACGGGTTCCTGGCCCGGCGCCGGGGCCTGTGAGGCCGGGCCGGCTGCGGGCGGTGCTCCCGTCGCGGCGCCGGGCAGGGCGCCGTCGTGACGCCCGTCCCCCGCCGCCGTACGTCCGTGGTGGTGCCCCGTGGCGGCCCCGTTGGACACACCGGCGCCGACCAGTTCCTCGAAGAGGCCACGCGCCTCGACCATGGCCTCGCGCAGGTCCTCCGTGCTGGCGCCGGGGCCGGTCACGCCGGCCTCCTGGGCGCCGGTGGCGTGCTCGGAGCCGTGCGCAGCGGGCGTGGTGCCGCCGACGGCGACCGCGTCGTGCAGCTTGCGGTAGCTGTGGACGTGGTGCGGGTGGTGCACGGAGAGTGCCTCGACCCGCTCCGCGTGGCCGCTGCCCTCGGGGAAGCCCCGCGCGCCGGCCACTTCGTCGACCAGGTGCTCCGCCTCGGCGACGGCCTGCCGGGGCGCGTCGACGAACCGTTCCTGGACGCCGGTCCAGCGGGCCAGGTACTGCTCACGCGCCGCGGGGTCCAGCGGGCGTTCACGCAGCGAACCGTGGCGCCGGACGCGCTCGGCCAGTTCCTGCTCGGCGGCCTTCACGTCTCCGTTGTGGTGGGCGACGGTTCGTTCGTACTCGGGGCCGAAGCGTCGCCGCAGCGAGCCTCCGCCTTCTTTGCCCCGTTTCGCGAAGACGAGGGCGCCGACGGCGAGTGCGACGACGACCACGACCAGTACGACGATCAAGGCGGTGGACATGTGTGCCCTCCCGGTGGATGTGAATCGCGGGAACAGGTGTGTCCCGCCCGGCACTCCGGGTTACCCCGTCCGGCGAGTCAAAACCGTTCGCGTACGGTTCCGGCCGCCGGGTCAAAAGAGCTGGCGCACGGTTCCGGCCGCGGGCAGGATCGCCGGATGACCCCGTGGACCGTCGCCCGTGAACCCTTCGACTCGCCCGTGGCCCTGGACCTGTGGCGCGCCTACTACACCGAGGTGTCCGACCGCTGGTTCCTCCTGCACGAGGGGCGCCGCACGCCGCCGCCGGAGCTGGAGCGGGGCCTGGCGGCGGAGACCGGGTCGGAACTGGCGCCCCCGCACGGGGCCTTGCTCGTCGCGTGGTACGGGGGTGAGGCGGTCGGCTGTGCCGGGGTGCGGCCCGCGCCGGAGGTCAGCGGGGAGTACGAGGGGGCGTACGGACTGACCCGCGTGTACCTGCGGCCCGGCCACCGAGGCAAGGGGGGCGCCGCGCTCCTGCTCGCCGCGGTGGAGGACACCGCTCGCTCCCTCGGCGCCCGCCGGCTGGTCCTCGACACCCGGCACGACCTGACCGAGGCCCGCGCCCTGTACGCGCGGCACGGCTACACCGAGACGGGTCCCCTGTACCGCCACCAGTACGCGGAACACTGGTTCCACAAGGCCCTCGACGCGCCCGGACGAGGTCACGGGGCCCTTCCCGGGGCCCGCCCCGAAGGGCTTTCCGCCGCGGGCTGACCAGCCCTGGCGGCCTGCGGCGAGGCTCCCGGGGCCGCGCTGTCGCGGGCCCTGCGGGAGCGGCCGCAGGGCCCCGGTCGCCGGGCGCGCGGCCACACGGGGCCGCGACCGTCGGCATAATCACCTGAGTTCGTCTCGGGGAGGGACTCACAAGGTGAGCGGACAGACATGTCCTGAATGTGGCAGACCCCGCGCGGCCGGGAAGCGTTCCCCGGCCGCCGGAACCGCGCGCTGCGACTGCGCGGAGCGCACCGCCGAGGCGATCCGGGAGACCCGCTCGGGAGAGCTGGCGGAGGCGGAGGCGTTCAGCCCGCTGCGCATCCGCCCCTACGTCACGCTCGCCGGGGAGGCGCAGGACACGGAGGAGGGCGCCACGGGAGGCGCTGCCGGGACAACCGCCGCCGACACGGAGGGCTCGTCCCACCATCAGACCCACGGCGGCCCGCTGTCCGACGCGGCGACCGCACCTCTGCCGCGCGTCCCGGCGGGGACTGCCGCCTCAGGCGCGGCAACGACCGGACCGGCCCCCGGCCCGGCGGCGGACCCCGGCGACGTACCGTCAGGCTCTCCAGGCCCTCCAGGACACGAAGAGCGGCGGACGGGCCCGCCAGGCCACGGAAGGCGGCGGACGGTGGTGGCGGTCGCCGCCGGTCTCGTCCTCGCGGCGGGCACCCTGGTCGCGGTGTCCGTCGCGGGCGGTTCCCCGTCCGACGAGGCACCTGCCACCGCGCGTGAGGCCGCGGCACCCCCGGGCTCCCGCTCCCCCGCCCCGGGGGACTCGGCCGGAAGCAGCGGCGGCAACGCTCCGGGCAGCGCGCGGGAGGGACGGTCGAGTACGTCCCCGTCCGCGTCCTCCTCGGCGTCCGCCCCGTCCTCGGCGGCGTCCCCGTCCTCTTCCGCATCCGCCGACGCCTCCGGTGGGGCCGGCGAGGGCCCGTCCTCGACGCCGGGGGACACGGCCTCCCTGCCCGCGCCACCGCCCGGCGCTCCGTCCGCCTCCGCTCCCCCGCAGAGCTCACAGCCCGCCCCTCCGGGCCTGGCGGCCGACCCGGCCGTCCTGCGCCGGGGCGACGAGGGCCCCGAGGTGGAGGAACTCCAGCGCCGTCTGCAACTGGTCCACCTCTACCCGGGCAAGCCGAACGGCCGCTTCGACTCACGGCTGGAGCAGACCCTCACCGCGTACCAGTGGACCCGGGGCGCGACGGACGAGCGCGGAGTCTACGGCCCCGACACCCGGACCAAACTCGAAGGGGAGACCTCACAGCTCCAGTGACCCGTGGTGGGTGACCCGTGGTGGGGGGTGACCCGTGGGCGTCGGGCGTAACGGCTGGCGGGCGTCGGGCGCGTGGCACTCCGGGACGTGGGCGTAAGCCGGATGGAGTGGGGCGCTGGGCCTGGGGCCGCTCAGGGGACGGGCAGGGCCGAGCGAAGGGGCCGTTCAGAAGGCGGGGAGGGCCGGCAAAAGAGGCCGTCCAAGACGGCTCGGGGGGCCGGCGAAAGAGGCCGTTCAGGAGGCGCGGAGGCCGTCCGTGTTCGTCATGATCCGGAAGGTTCCGTCCCCGCGCGCGCCGTCGTGCCGCACCCGCACGCCGACGAGGTCCGGCACGTGGACCGTGGGACCGAAGCGGGCGGCGCGCGGCCCTACCCCGACCACTCGCATACCTGCTGCCCGTCCGGCCTCGATGCCCGCCTCGGAGTCCTCGAAGACCACGCAGTCCTCCGGGGCGACGCCGAGCCCCGCCGCGCCCTTGAGGAAACCCTCGGGGTCGGGCTTGCTCGCGCTCACGTCCTCCGCCGTGACGCGCACGCGGGGCATCGGCAGCCCCGCCGCTTCCATACGGGTGCGGGCCAGGTTGGTGTTCGCCGAGGTCACGAGCGCGTGCGGGACCCCGGCGAGCCCGGCGAGGAACGCCGCGGCACCCGCGATCTCGACGACCCCGTCGGTGTCGGCGATCTCCTCCGCGAGCATGAGCCGGTTGTCCTCAAGGTTCTGCTCCATGGGCCGCTCCGGCAGCAGGACCGCCATGGTGGCGTACCCCTGACGTCCGTGCACGACCTGCAGCACCTCGTCCGCGTCCAGCCCCTGACGCAGGGACCACCGCCGCCAGCAACGCTCCACCACGGCGTCCGAGTTGACGAGGGTCCCGTCCATGTCCAACAGGACGGCCCGCGCACCGAGTTCGAAAGTCATCGACAGCTCCCGCACCGAACAAAACAAGTGGCCCCGCCCACCGGTCAGGGAATGCGGACGGGAACCACTTTGTTTCGCCACGATACAAAACAGAGCCCGAAAAAGCCAGCCGCCACCCGAACGGGACGAACCGACGGACGTGACGGACTGACGCGGACGCGGGCGCCGACGCGGGCGCGAACGCCGACGCGGACGGGACGCGACGGACGCGCGCACGGCCCCACCAGGGTGCCCGGGCGGGCCGGGGCCGTGAGCCCGCCGCTCCGGCCGTCCACTCCGGTCGTCCACTCCGGCCACCCGCTCCGGTCACCCTCAGACAAGGCCTCAGGCAACGGCCTCAGACAGAGCCCTCAGACCACGGCCTCGACGAGGCTCAGCGCACCGAGAACGAGCATCACGATCACCGCCGCCTTGGTGACCAGCCCCAGCGGCACCTTCCGCATCAGCGTGCGCCCGCCGAGGACGCCCAGGGCCCCGACGGCCCACAGCGCGAGCACCGCGCCAGTACCCACTGCCAGCGGCTCCCCGTAGCGGGCGGCGAGGTTGGCCGTCAGGACCTGGGTGAGGTCGCCGAACTCGGCGGCGAGGATCAGCGTGAAACCGGCCCCCGCCACCTTCCAGAAGTTCTGCCCGCCGGGCTCCCGCGCCTCGGCCGCCGCCTGCTCATCGGGCTTCTGGAGCAGCAGCATCGCGGCCCCGCACAGGAAGAGAACACCGGTCAGCGCCCGCAGAATGCGGTGCGGAAGCAGGGTCAGCACACTGCCCGCGGCGATCGCGAGGACGACATGGGCCAGGAAGGCGGCCGCCATCCCCGCGTAGACGTACGAGGCCCGGTACCGCGTCCCGAGGACGATCCCGGCGAGCGCGGTCTTGTCCGGCAGCTCGGCGAGGAAGATCACCCCGAAGGTCAGCGCGGTCACGCTGAGGCTGAACACGGCTCCACGCCCTCCAAGGATCTCCGGGCTTCCGTCGGAACCCTCCGCACGTCTCGCGCGAGCCCCCACCCGGCCCCGGCCGCCCACATCCACCTGAACGTCTCGGCGCCGAGGGTCACCGGCCCGGCGAGACCGGCAACAGCCCCGGCCAGGTTTCACACCCGCGCCACCTCGCGCCCGCGACGCACCATCGTACGCACCGCCTCCCGCCCGGACGACGGCGAGAACCCGAGAACCCGCGGCCGCGGTCAAGGTCCCCGCACACCGCCACTCCTGAGCCCTCCGAGGCCCGGCCGCAAGCCCCGGCGGACATCCTTCACGCCACCCCCCCACCCCTTCACGCAACAGCCCGCTCCTCACGCCCCGTACTCAACACCCGCACGCCCGCGCACCCTTGACGTCCCCTCACTCCCCTTGATGTGACGTGCGCATGACGCCACGCTGTTACCTGGTGCCCACCCCCCGGAAACCCGGGAGCGCCAGGATGGCCGCGCCTCACGGTCGCACCCCCACACACGAGGAGTCCCCATGCACGCTATGTCCGGCACCCCCGCCAGCCCTCGGATCTACGCGCGTCGAGACGAGGACGCACGCCCCAGCCGCCGTCTCTCCCTCCGCCGCAGGCTCGGCGTGCTCGGCGCCCTGACCGCGACGGTCGCCGCCGCCTCCCTGCTCACCGGCCCTCCCGCCCAGGCGGCTCCCCCGACCCCCGTCTCCGCGTCCACCGCCCGCGGGTATCTCTCCGACCTGACAGTCGCCGCCGAGGGCTCCGCCAGCGGCTACAGCCGGGACAAGTTCCCGCACTGGATCACCCAGTCCGGCGCCTGCGACACCCGCGAGGTCGTGCTGAAACGTGACGGCACCAACGTGGCGCAGAACTCCAGCTGCGCCGCCACCTCGGGCACCTGGAAATCCGCCTACGACGGTGCGACCTGGACGCAGGCCTCCGATCTCGACATCGACCACGTCGTCCCGCTCGCCGAGGCCTGGCGCTCCGGAGCCAGCGGCTGGACCACCGCCGAGCGTCAGCAACTCGCCAACGACCTGACCCGTCCGCAGCTCATCGCGGTCACCGACAACGTCAACCAGTCCAAGGGCGACAAGGACCCGGCGAAGTGGATGCCCCCGCTCTCCTCGTACACCTGTCTGTACGCCCGTATGTGGGTACACGTGAAGCACTACTACGACCTCACGGTCGACTCGGCGGAGAAGAGCGCCCTCCAGTCGGCGCTGAGCGGTTGCTGAGGCGGCGCTGAGCGGTTGCCGACGCGGCGCTGAGCGGTTGCCGACGCGGCCCCGCCCCGCCCGGACAGCCCCCGCACGTCTTGGGCCCCGGCGCGGGGCGGAACCCCGCGGCCTCTCCCCGTCGTCCCCTACCGTGCGGACCCGACGAGGAGAGGACCATCACATGGCAGGGCTGCGCCTGGGACCACTGCTGAGGTACGTGGACGACACCTCGGCCACGGTCTGGGTGGAGACCGACCGGCCGTGCGCCGTCCACGTGGAGTGCACGGCCGGTCCGCACGGTGCGGCGGACACCTTCCGAATAGCCGGGCACCACTACGCCCTGGTAGTGGTGGAGGGGCTGCCCCCGGGCACGGAGACGCAGTACCGGGTCACCCTCGACGACAGCCGTCACCTCCCCACGGCACCCAGGGCCCGCTCCGCAGAAGCCGGAGAGGAGAGGGAGGGCCGGGACCGTCCGGACCACGGACATCAGCGCTTCGGCCGGAGTCCGCGCGGGGCCCACCCGGACGGGAACCCTCGCCTGGTCTGGCCCGAGCCGGACTCGCCCTTCCCGCCCTCCGTCATCCGCACACTGCCCGCCGTCCGCACTGTTTCCGCCCTGCCCACCGTCCCCGAGGGCCCCACCGTCTCCGAGGGCCCCACCGTCTCCGAGAGCCCCACCGTCTCCGGCGCGCCCCGCTCCGACGGCACGGACGCCTCGGCGGCCGAGGCGGCGCCCCTCGAACCGGAGTTGTCCGCATCCCGGGCCCTGACCGCGCGCACGACGGCCGGGCCCCGCCCCGTTCCCCAGTCCACGGGCACCGGCCCGGCCCCGCTCCACATCTCCTTCGGCTCCTGCCGCTGGGCCGCACCGCCGCCCGACGAGAAGGACCCGGTCGGCCCGGACGCCCTCGACACCCTCGCGGGCCGACTGGCCAGGCACCCGCAGGAGACGCGCCCGGACCTCCTGGTCCTGCTCGGCGACCAGATCTACGCCGACGAGACCTCCGACGCCACCCGGGCCTGGCTCGCGACCCGACGCGATCTCGAACAGGCCCCGGGCAGCCAGGTGGCCGACTACGAGGAGTACACCCGTCTCTACGACGAGTCCTGGCTCGACCCCGAGATCCGGTGGCTGCTGTCCACCGTGCCCAGTTGCATGATCTTCGACGACCACGACGTGATCGACGACTGGAACACCAGCGCCTCCTGGGTCGCCGAGATGCGCGCGACCCCGTGGTGGAACGAACGCATCGTCAGCGGCCTCATGTCGTACTGGGTGTATCAGCACCTCGGCAACCTCAGCCCGGCCCAACTCGCCGCGAACCCGCTCTACGCCGCTGTGCGCGGACAAGCCACCACAGAGCGCCCGCCCGGCGACGACGGCACCGAGACCGGCACAGGAGCCGCCCGTCAGCCGGCGCCGGACGCCGAACGCGAGACCGACGCGCAGTCGGCGCCGGGAGCGGAGGCACCTACGGGCAGGATTCCCGGCCCCCGGGTCGGGCCCGGCGCCGAGAGCCGCGCCGACGCCCACCACGGCGCGACCGCCGATCACCGGCAGCGCACCCCGCACGCCCCGCGCGAGGAACACGACGGCACCGAAGCCCTGCGCTCCTTCGCGGCCGAGGCCGACGCCGACCCGCTCAGCACCCGGTGGAGCTACCGCCGGGATCTCGGCAGGGTCCGCCTGCTGATGATCGACTCGCGCGCCGCCCGGGTTCTCGACGAGGACCACCGCTCCCTCCTCGACCCCGAGGAGGCCCGCTGGATGCGGACGCAGGTACTGGAGGCCCCCGGCTCCTACGACCACCTGCTGATCGGCACCTCGCTGCCCTGGCTGCTGCCGCACCTCATCCACGACCTGGAGGCATGGAACGCCGCCATGTGCCGGGGCGAACGCGGCACCCGGTGGGCGGGGCGCGGCGAGTACCTGCGGCGCCGCAGCGACCTGGAGCACTGGGCGGCCTTCCCCACCTCCTTCGACGGACTCGCCGCTCTCCTCCGGGAGGCGGGCAGCGGTCCCGACGCCCCCGCCACCATCAACGTGCTCTCCGGTGACGTCCACCACGCCTACACCGCCAAGGCCGGCTGGGACACCCCCGCCCCGCCCACGGCACAGGTCCACCAGCTGACCTGTTCGCCCGTCCACAACACCGTGCCGACCGCCATCAAGCTCGGCTTCCGTTTCGGCTGGAGCGGCGCCGGACGGGCACTCGGCCGCCGCCTCACCCGGCACGGGCGAGTCGCCCCCGCCCCCGTCGGCTGGGAGCGCACCGGCGGCCCCTGGTTCGGCAACCAGCTCATGACCCTGCGCCTCCAGGGCCGTGACTGCTCCCTCGCCCTGGACCGGGCCGAACCCGGTCCCGAGGACGGCGCCGCCCGCCTGGTGCGCGTCACCATTACCCGGCTCAGCGCTTCCTGAGCCCAGGCCGCAACCGCGGTCCCGGGCGCGGCTCGATCCCCGTCCCGGCGTCGTCGCGTCGTGGGGAACCGCGTGCCCGCGGCCCCCCCCACGACGCCGAGGTCACTGGCCCCGGAACGGAACCGTGAAGCAGGCGACCCGTTCGCCCGCCCCACCCGGTGCCTCGTGCAGCACCACGGACCGCGCCTCACCCGGCCGGAAGTGCCAGGTGTGCCGGGCCTTCGCCGTCCCCGCGCCCCGGTCGTCCGTCCGGAGGTCCAACCAGACCTCGTTGCGTTCATTGGCGTAGGCGGCGTCCTTGGAGGGCTGCTCGGGGTCGCGTCTGTTCTGGTAGTGACCGCCCGCCGCTGCAGGGTCCGCGGCGCAGGTCCCGGTGTGGACGTGCGCCCCGAAGCCGTGGCCGGCCGCCAGCCCCGCGACCCGCAGGATGACGGTGGTGCCGCGACCGTCCGTCCGCTGCTCCACGTCCACGCCCGCCCCCGAGGGCACCAACGAGGTGTCGTACGTGAACGCCCTCCCCCTCCCGGCCTGGGCGCCCTGCTTCCCCGGCTCCGCGAATCGTGACACCACGCGCAGCGCGTGGCTCCCGTCGGGTCCGACCGTGCCGGCGTCTTCCGTACCCGTCGAACCGGCTGGGGCGCCGGCGCCTCCTCCCCGCGCGAGAGGAACCGGACGCAACAGCGCGGCCGAGGACGCCCCGGACGTTCCGTTCGCACCGGGTCTGATGCCCTCCCTCGTACTCGTTCCCGCACCGCCCGACAGCACCGGCCGAGGACGAGGACGCAGTTCCGGCCCCGCGTCGGCGCTTTCCACCAGACCGCCCGCCGGCCGGTCAGCCACCCTCGGACCGCCCACGTCGGCCGCGACGGCCACCGGACCCGTGACACCGCCCGCCACCAGCACGACCGCGGCCGCAGCCCCGGCGAGCACTCCTGACACCATGTTCCAGCTCCTCGCTCTGATCCCGTTGGGTACCGCACGTCAATCCGTTCGTACGGGAGACCGGGCCGGGCCGCCGCTCCGACGCGGCAGGCGGGTGAACGTGACAAAGCGAACACATGAGCCCCCTGCGAGAAATTCAAGCGATCCTTCGGCGTACGCTGACTGGCTGGTATCCGACCGCCCTTGCCGCTCCCCTGCGACACCGCGGCGCTGTTCATGACCGGGGAGATTCGGTGTTCGAAAGTCTGGGGCCGCTGACCGGCAGCCCGTGGATTTATGCCGTGGTCGCCGTCTCCGTCGTGTTCGACGTCTTTCTCCCCGTGCTGCCCAGCGGCGTCCTGGTGATCATGGCAGCGACGGCCGCGGCGGCGACGAGCACCGGATCCGCGCACGTCCACCAGGTCCCCGACGTCCTCGCTCTCGCGCTGAGCGCCGCCTCAGCCTCCGTCCTCGGTGATCTCGTCGCCTACCGGCTCGCCTGGCACGGCGGCGCCAGGCTCGACCGGGCCATCGCGAAGTCCCGACGGCTCACGACCGCGCAGGAGCGCCTGGGCTGGGCCCTGTCCCGGGGCGGCGGGGTGCTCGTGGTGGTTGCCCGCTTCGCACCCGCCGGACGCTCCGTCGTCTCCCTCGGCGCCGGGGCCGCCCACCGCCGGGTACGCGAGTTTCTGCCCTGGTCCGCCGTGGCGGGAGTGGCGTGGGCGGCCTACAGCGTGGCCCTCGGGTACTTCGGCGGCCAGTGGCTCGGCGCCACCTGGCTCGGTACCGCGGTGTCCCTGCTCGCACTGTTCGGCGCCGGCGCGGGAGCGGCGTTCATGATGCGCCGCCCGAGCCCCACTTCCTGACGCTTCCCGCCCCGATCCCCGGCCGTCAGCCCCCGGACCGCCCGGCCGCGCCCCGTATCTCCAGCCCGTCGAGCAGTTCACGCGTGGCCCGGGCGATCTCGTCGACCGCCCGGTCGAACACTTCCTGGTTGTGCGCCGCGGGCGCACGGAACCCCGACACCTTCCGCACGTACTGCAGTGCGGCGGCGCGGACGTCGTCGTCGGTGGCCCGCTCGGGCAGAGCCGGCGGGCGGAGGGTCTTGATACTCCGGCACATGTCTCCAGTGTGGACCAGCAAGCCCCGCTTGGCGATCACACGTTCGAATGAATGTGGTGGCCGCCCCGCGGGGATCTCCTCCATCGCCGCACCCTCCTGAATCTCCACCTAGCCGCCGCGCCACGCCGCGTTCGCTTCGAAAATTCGAACAGGCGTACTATTCGCGTGTGGCTGAGACCTACGACTTTCCCGACGACCTCCGCTCCGGTCAGGAGGAACTGCACCAGGTGCGGGCGGAGCTGCTCGACCTGCTCAGACGACTTCCCTGGTCCGTTACGCCGCTCGACGCTTTCAGCGACGACAACGGCTGGCGGAAAGTGGAGCGTCCGGCCTCCCCCGGCTGGACCACGGAGGACCAGGCCCTGGTCGAGAAGCTGCGCGCCAGAGAGTTCGAACTCACCGTCCTCGTGACCTCCCACCCGTTCTGGCGGAAGGTCGCGCCGACCGAGGTCGTATCGGCCCGGATGCGCCTGAAGCACTCCTCCGCCGGCCCGGAGGACGTCCGCCCCGACGAAGCCGAGGGGTGATCGGGCAGGACGAGTGCCGTGCCGTGCCGACGCCGCGAGGGGCACGGGGCCAAGGGAAGACGCGGGGTCACGGGATGCGCCACGCCACGGGCTGATGACGGCGCCAGCGGCGGATGGCTGCGCCGACGTGACTACGTCAAGGCGTGACGGCGTGAGGACGCGGGTGCATGCGGAAGGTGACGGCGTGACGGCGCAGGATGATGCATGCGGAAGGTGACGGCGCGGAAGCACGAGGGTGCGGGCACGGCCGAGGGGCGAGCCCCGGGGCGGTCGACCGAGAGGTAAGCCCTTGGACGGACGTCCGAGATCTCGGCGGGCAACACGAAGGCCCCCGGCCGAAACGACTGAGGGCCTCTCGCTCAGTGATTCCTCACGGAAACCACTGTCCTTCTCCCGGTGGGCGCGGACGGTTTCGAACCGCCGACATTTGCCTTGTAAGGGCAACGCTCTACCCCTGAGCTACGCGCCCGGGACGAGTCGACAGCCTACATGGCCCCCGCCGCTCCCTGGCAAACACCCGACCCGGCGCACACCACCCCCCGACCGGCCTCTCTTCCCTGCCCGCCCACCCTCTCCTCCGCACGTCACGGCACCTCCGCGAAGCTCGCAGAGCCGCCCCCGAGGAAGTCCCTCGACGGACGCCCTGCCGAAGGTCACGGTCGGATCGCGAACCATCGGGCCCGTGTGTTCGTTCTTAACGGGTGGGAGAATGGCAGCCGGACACGCGATGACAGCACTGGAGAGGGATACGTGACGGCGACATCCACGCAGCCGTGCACACCGACCGCGCAGCGCCCGCCCAGGCGTGCGTGGACGACTCCTTTCCGCGAAACACTGGCTCTCGCCCTCCTCCCCCTGCCGCTGATTCCCGTGGTGCTCTCCGCCGTTCCCGCGGCCTTCGCCGGCGGAGGCACACGCCGTTGGTTCGGGGGCCGCAGCGAGAGCCAGCGGGCGGAGGCGCAAGCCGCGAAGGACGCCGCAGCGGCCGCCTTCTACGAGCTGGACACCGCACAGCGGGATCTCCGGATCTCGATAGAGACCATCGGCGCGGTCGACGACTCGCCTGCCGGCCGCCGTGCGGCCACGGACTTCGCCGCCCTCGGTCTCCGCATCGACGAAGCCAGCGGTCAGTACATCAACGCGGTCGACGCCCACGACCTCGACCGTGACGACCTCGACTCCTCCACGGCCATACGCGCCCAGCAGGAACTGTCCCGCGCCAAGGACGAACTGCAGAAGGTCAAGGCGGACCTCGACCGCTTCTCGGAGAGCCTCGGCCCACTGCTCGGCAAGGCCGAGACCCAGCTGGCCCGACTGGCCCCCGCCGTCGAACGGGCCCGCCAGTCCCTTCTCGCCGCGACCGCCGCGCTCGACGCCGCGCGCGCCGCCGGGCTGCGAGCCGACGATCTCGCCGGACGTCTCGCCGCCCTCGGCCCCGAGCTGACCAAACTCAACCAGGGCGCCGGCCGCCACGGCGTCGCGGAGACGCTGCAACGCGCGGACCGCGTGCTGCGTGACGCAGAGACCATACGCACCGAAGCGGAGCGACTCCCCGAGCGCGCGGCCGATATCGACCGCCGCCTGGTCTCGCTGCGCACCCGCGCCCAGGCGCTCACCACACGGTCGTCTCAGGTCGAACCCGTCCTGAGCGAGTTGCGCAGGCGATTCACCGCCGCGTGCTGGCAGGACCTCCAGCACGTTCCCGAACAGGCCCACGCAAGCCTCCGGCAGGCCGGGGAGAAACTGAAGGAGGCCAAGCAGGCCAGGGAAGAGCAGCGCTGGCCCGACGCGACCGGCAGCCTGGGCACCGTCCGCGCCCTTCTCAACTCCACCGACGAAGCGATCTCCGCCGCAGGCGAGCGCCTCCAGCAGCTCAACTCCGTGTCCAAAGACCCCCAGCAGGAGATCGAACGGACCCGCTTCGCCATCCGTGACGCCCAACGCCTCGCGATGGCCGGCCGCAGCACCCCCGACCCACGCCACGCCCGCCCCCTGGACGACTCGGTGGCCCGGCTCGACCGCGCGGTAGCGGACCTGGACGGCAGACACCCCGACTACTGGCACTTCCTCACCGAGACAGAGGCCGTGCGCCGCACCGTGGCCCGCGTCGTCAGCCAGATCCGCGAGGACCGCGGCGCCACCGGCTGACCCAACGACTCAGACCCACGACCGCCAGTGCCTGCTGCCTGCTGCCTGCTGCCTGCTGCCTGCTGCCTGCTGCCTGCTGCCTGCTGCCTGCTGCCTGCTGCTGAGGCGTACCGATGTGCGTGACTCGCCGCTCCTCACCGGCGACTGGTGCGGCATCAGGAGGGCCTTCTCCGTCGAGCGCCCCTCAGAGGCATTGGTCGGGGCGACGTGATGGTCCGAGAGGTGATGCCTCGGCGCATCGTGCTGCCCCACTCCTTGTGGCCGGCCTGGTCAGCGCCTCGGAGTGCGGAGTCGCACGGTCGCGAACAGCCTCGATGCGGTTCGGCCGGGAGCTGTTGGCCCAAAAGCCTGTCTCACACTCCCCTCGCCGCCCAGCGGTCGGTCTCGTCCCTGGGCGCCCGGACCGACAGAAGCTCGACAAAGCAACTCTCGGTCGCGTCAAGAGCCGGCTCAGGACAGACACCCACATCCGGGCCGTACAGGCCGGACATCCTCGGCTGACGCGGCTCCAGCGATCCCCAGCCGCAAGCGCCTCGTACCCCGCGGCTCCGGCTCCGGCAATCTTGCCTCCCCGTATGTCGCGCCCCGTGGGGGCCGACCCCTGCGCACGCTGGTCTGGCACCTATGCGGCGCCGCTGTACCCCTCTCCTCTCCCCTCTCTTCCTCCCTCGCTGCCTCTACGCTGTCCCCATGCCTCGATACGAGTACCGGTGCCGGTCCTGCGGTGACACCTTTGAACTCAGCCGCCCCATGTCCGAGTCCTCCTCTCCCGCCTCCTGCCCTGTGGGCCACGACGACACGGTCAAACTGCTGTCCACGGTGGCCGTGGGTGGCAGCTCCTCGTCCGCTCCCGCATCTGCGCCGGCGGGTGGGGGAGGCGGCTGCTGCGGTGGCGGCTGCTGCGGCTGACGCCGATTCCCCGCATCGTGTGGCCCGTGCGACCGGCGTCTCCGGTCGCACGCGGCCCGGTGCCGTTCTCCCGCTGAGGCCGTCCCACCCTCGTCGCTGAGACCAGCGGTCAGCCCCCGGCCTACGGTGCCCCCTCTCTCTTCTTCTCCTCCCCGTGACGACTCGGCGAAAGGGATCGTGGACCGCGGTGCGGCACGTATCCCGCACCGCACACCTCGCACCACACGCGTCAGCTTCCCAAGTAGCGGAGCACCGCCACCACGCGCCGCGAGTACCCAGTGGTGCCCGTGAGTTCCAGCTTGTCGAAGATCGCGTTGATGTGCTTCTCGACAGCGCTCAGCGAGATGTGCAACCGGTCGGCGATCGCCGGGTTCGTGTGGCCCTGCGCCATTTCGGCGAGGACGGCTCTTTCCCGTTCCGTGAGCCTCGCGAGCAGGTCGCCGTGGCTACCACTGCCCAGTAGCTGCCGTACGACTTCGGGGTCGAAAGCCGTCCGGCCGCCCGCCACACGTTCCAGCGCGTCAAGGAATTCGTCGATTTGCACCACGCGATCCTTGAGGAGGTATCCCACCCCTCCCGTGTCCCCCTTCATCAGCTCGGCGGCATACCGCCTCTCGACGTACTGCGAGAGCACCAACACGCCAACCGAAGGCCACCGTTCGCGAATCTCCATCGCGGCACGAAGCCCGTCGTCCGTGTGGCTGGGCGGCATGCGCACGTCGGCGATCACCACATCGGGCTGTTCCTTCTCCACTTCTTTCAGCAGCTCAGGAGCGCTGCCCACTGCTGCGAGCACGGTGTGACTCTCTTCGGCGAGGAGGCGTACGAGCCCCTCACGCAGCAGAGTCGAGTCCTCGGCGAGAATCAGTCGCACGGCACCTCCGCTGTGATGATGGTCGGCCCGCCGACGGGACTGCAGACATCGAGACTTCCGTCCAGGGCGGCCACCCGTTGCGCCAAGCCTATGAGTCCCCCGCCGTGGGGGTTCGCACCTCCCTTCCCGTTGTCCTCGACCGTGACCAGGAGTGCCATCCCCCTGTCACCGGCATCGGAACGGATGACGCGCGAAGGCTGTTCGTCGACTCTGACCCTGATCCTGTGGGCGGCGGAGTACTTGACCGCGTTGGTGACTGCCTCGGAGACGACGAAGTAGACGGCGGTCGCGACGGCTTGCGGGGGCTCGCCCCGGACGCGGCATTCCACACTGACCGGAATCGCCGCACGTTCCGCGACTGTCTCCAGGGCTGTGCGAAGACCGGATTCGTCCAGCGCCTGAGGGTAGACCCGCCAAGCGACCTCCCTGAGATCGACGAGCGCTTCCCTGCTCTCGGCGTGGGCCTGCATCAGTAACTCCCGCATGCGTTCCGGCTCCTCACTACGCAAAGCGCGGCCGACGAGTATGCCGAGAGCCACCAGACGTTGCTGCACTCCGTCATGCAGATCTCTCTCGATTCGCCGGCGCTCCTCATGGACGGCTTCGACCACACCTGCGCGGCTGCTGAAGAGCTGGTCGATACGGCGCTTCAGTTGCTCCTGTTGCCCCGGGCCCAGAAGCCTTCGCGCGAGCCTCTGTTCCAGGGTCTTCACGCCGATCAGCCCTTGCAGCGCCATGAACAGCAGGAGAAGGCCCAGCAGGCTGGTGCGGATCACGTCTCCTGGATAGCGCACATCGGTGAGAAACCAGATGTAGAGGAACAAGGTGCCGATCAGGAGGCCGGCGAACACCCCGACGAGTACAAAGGCACCGAGAATACCGAGTGGCCAACGAGCCGCGAGATAGGCGAATGCTCGGCCGTCCTCGTACATTCCGGCCGAAGGGGCCCGCATATAGAGGGAGAGCCTGATCCGCTCGACCTCGACGAGCCTGCGGGCGCCCGAGAACACCCGCGCGAGCAGGGCTCGTCTTCCGGACGGCCAGGTCTGCACCGCGAGGACGGCGCAGCCGGACAGCACGACAAAAGCCAGCTCGACGACGGCTGTGAACGACCCGAGCATGATTCCTGTGGCGAGACGGCGCCCGCCTCGTACGGCTGATCTCATGCCCGCACGCTAGCCGGGCACAAGCAACGAACACCCTGAGGCAGACCGCACTTTCACCCTGCGGTGCACCGCAAGTGAATCCTGCGGTGCACTTCAGTGCCTCTTCAGGTTCGGGTCTCTAGCGTGATGAACATGATCGAGAGCAGCGCACCGCAGTGGATCACCTCACTCATGGAAACACTGGGCGCTCCGGGGGCCGGTCTTGCCATCGCCCTGGAGAATCTGTTTCCTCCCCTACCCAGCGAAGTCATCCTGCCGCTGGCCGGCTTCGCGTCAAGCGCGGGAGAGATGCACTTGGCGGCCGTACTGGTGTGGACGACGGCCGGCTCCGTTCTCGGCGCGCTCGCGCTCTACGGCCTGGGAGCCTGGCTGGGGCGCGAGAGAACCGTGGCGGCAGCGGCGCGGCTTCCCCTCGTGAAGGTCGCCGATATCGAGCGTACGGAGGCTTGGTTCGCGCGGCACGGCACGAAGGCGGTACTCCTCGGCCGGATGATTCCCGTCTTCCGTAGCCTCATATCCATACCTGCCGGGATCGAGCGGATGCCGTTGCCGGTCTTCCTGTCCCTCACGACGCTCGGCAGCGCGCTGTGGAACACCCTCTTTGTTCTTGCTGGTTACAGCTTGGGCGAGAACTGGGAACAGGTCTCGGGCTACGTCTCGGCGTACTCGGCGGTGGTCCTCGTCGTGGCCGTCGCCACGGTGCTCGGTTTTATTCTCGTGCGGGTGCTGCGGCGCGGGCGCGGGAAGCGGCGTGGGCGAAGCGACGAAGGATCTCTTCCCCTGCGAGAACCCCGCTGGCCGCCAGGGGGGTCACCCGTGGAGCGTGCCAGTCCTGCTGTGCCAGCTCTCCGTGTCCCGGCCGCCAGGCCAGATCGGCGGCCTCCAGGAGGTCGGCGTCCAGAAGGGAGTCGCCGGCCGCGAGGGTGAGGCCCGCTCCGGTCCTCTCCGCGACCTCGCGCAGTGCCGCGCTCTTCGTGAGGGGGCGTGGGACGGCGTAGACCTTTCTGCCCTGGAGCGACACCGTCCAGCCGTGGGCGGCCGCCCAGTCGGACAGTTCCTCGGTCCAGCCGGTGGGAAGGCGATCGCGGTCCACCACGAGGTAGACGAACAATTCCTCGGCCACGCGTTCCTTGAGCAGCCAGTCGGGGTGGGTCCGGGAGAGGAGATGGCGACGTACCTCGTCCAGTGGAGCCGATTCCTCGATCAGCGCGGACCGCACCGTCCGCTGCCACCGCGGATCGCTCACACCGTCGACCAGTACATGACCGCCGTTGGCGCAGATCGCGTAGTGGGGTGACGGACCGGGGAGTTGGATGCGCGCGTACTGCTCGCGGGTGCGGGTCGTGGTGGGCACGAAGAAGGAGCTGCTGGCGAGTTCGGTGAGCAGGGTGGCCGCGGTCTCGGTCATGTAGGAGAGCGGCTGGTGCTGGTAGGTCTCGACGCACAAGAGGCGGGGAGCCTGTGCGTCGGGCATGCGGAGATCGAGGGCGGCCGCCGAGTAGATGAGTGTGCGGTCGAGGTCGCTGGCGATCAGGGTGGGCCTGGCCCCCGAAGCAGGCCGGACGGCCGTGGCTCCCGGTCCGGCACCCGCCGTACCCCTCGCCGGCGCCCGGGCCCCGCCCCGGTCTGCGAGGACAGCCTGGGTTGGTGACGCGTCAGGAGAATCAGGAGAAAGGGATGAGGAGTTCGCGGTGGTGGGCTCGTTGGAGGCGGAGGGGGCGGAGGTCACAGCGTGCTCACGGCCTTTCCGTCGGCCCCGGTGGCCCCGCGCGTGAAGCGGGGGTGGATGAGTCCGACGCAGCTGTAGGGGAGGTCGTCGACCTCTTCGACCGGTACGTCGCGCTGTTCCGCGAGCAACCGGATGTGGTCCAGATCGGCGCCGGCTCCGCGACGCGCGACAACCCGCCAGGGGACCCGGCGCAGCAGCACCCGTGTGGTCTCACCCACGCCCGGCTTGACGAGGTTGACGTCGTGGATGCCGTACTCCGTGCTGAGCCTTTCGACGGCGGCCCAGCCTTCCCAGGTGGGGGTCCGGTCGGTGGCGAGGAGGTTCACGACTCGTCGGTCGACCGCTCCGGTGGCCTCCGGGAAGCGCGCGGCGACTGTGTCGAGGAAGGCGCGGGAGACGTCGGCGGAGGCGAGATCGCGGTAGTACTTCGCCCCGTGGAAGTCGTGGGGGCCCACCAGGTCCGCACGCAGCACGGTGCGCGAGACGAGCCCGGAGACCGTGGAGTTGAGGCAGGCGGAAGGGATGAGGAAGTCCTCGCGGGTGCCGAAGGTACGGACGCAGGAGCCCGGGTCGGCGAGTACGGCGATCTCGGGGTTGAAATTCCCGAACGGGGCTATGGCCTCGGCGAGTTCACGGGTGATGGCGCCCTTGCCCGTCCAGCCGTCGACGAAGACGATGTCGGCGGGATCGTGGTGGGCGGCCAGCCAGCGCAGGGCGTTCGCGTCGATGCCGCGCCCCCGCACGATCGACACGGCGTAGTGGGGCAGGTCGAGGCCGTGCCGCTCCTGGGCCCAGCGCCGCATCAGGACGCCGACCGGGGTGCCGGCTCGTGCGAGCGACACCAGCACCGGACGGGCGGAACGCTCGGCGAGCACGGCCTCGGTGACGGTACCCACCGCTTCGGCGACGCGTCCGGCGGAGGAAGCGAGGGCCGACTGGTAGAGCTGCTGGTACGCGGGGCTCGGCTGGTACTCGACCGGGAGCGACTCGGCGTAGTGCGCGCCTCCGTTCTGCACGGCCTCCTCGCGCTCCTCCGTCGGCGCCTCGAGCGCGACGTCGGAAAGATCCTGGAGCAGCCAGCCCACGTCCTCAGGGGCGTAAGAGGAGAAGGCGGGGCCTCGGAGGGGCTCGGGCAGCATCAGTTGTCCACGTCCTGCGGGGTGGTCGGGAACATACGAGGGGATGACGGCCAGGCACACGCGCCCGGTGTGCCGGGCAAGCTCGGCCAGGAGCCCGTCAGGGGCGCGGAGTCCGGGGGTGTCGCCCGTGGAGTCGGTGACGACCACCACGGCGTCGAAGCCGGCGCCCGCCACGTTGTAGGCGTAACGGGGGCCCGGGCCGTCGGCGGGGGTGTCGTGCGCCGGGAACACGATGGCGGTGCGGATCGCGTAGCCGGGATCGTCCACGGCGAGGACGGGCGAGCGGGTGGTGGTGGAGAAGCAGACCTCCGCGTCCGTGCGGTCCTCCAGCGCGGAGGCGAGCCGCAGGGGCGCGTACATGAGTTCCTCGGTGCCGAGGACAAGAACGCGTCTCGCGTTACCAACGGCTTCGGCGAGCTGCCGCGCGAGCTTCGGGAGAGCCTTTTCGAGCCGGTCGCGATGGGCGGGGGTGAATCCGTGCCGGCCGCCGTCGGGGAGGCCGCGCGGCCAGTCGAGAGCGATCCGGAGGACACCCCCCTGGCGCGGCCCGCCCGAGTCGGCCCGCAAACCGTCCTCGTCCGCGTCCTCGCGGAGGCCCGGGCTTCGGGCCGGGGGGACGCGCCCCTCAGCCGTCCCGCTTCCCTGGGGCCCGAGGCCTGCGGCAGCCGCCCCGGCGGTGCGCGCCTCGTGCTCAAGGACGAGAGCCCGGCCGGCTTCGAGGACTCCGACGGGAAGCCGCACGGTTCCGGTCACCGCGGCCACGAGATCGACGCGGGCGCCCGTTTCGCGGGAGAACGCGTCGAGCCGGTCCCGGTCCTCCGGGGCGCGCATGTCGGTGAGCGCCACGATCACGTAGTGGGCGCGGGGCCGCAGGGCGTGCAGGGCGCGAATGGTGTTGAGCACGGTGGTGCCGGTGGAGAACTCGTCGTCGACCAGGACCAGCGGCCCCGGCTCCGTGGCCTCACTGCTGTCCGTTGCCGAGCCGTCGGCGGCGCTCGCACCGATGGCGGGCGCACCGTGGTGGCTCCCGAAGAGCAGCGCCGTGTCTTCGGGCAGGAGCAGATGCGTGGTGGCGTGCGAGTGGGACTCCTCGAAGCCGGCGGCCCGTGGAACACCCGGGACGGGGCGACGGGTGGAGTGGAGATAGGGGGCCCTGACCAGGCCGTCGGCGACGCAGTGGCCGAGCCCGGTGGCCGTTTCCGCGTAGCCGAGGACGGTGGCGCGGTCCGCCTCCGGGCCGAGGAGAGCACGGACCCGTTCGCCGAGCGCGAGGCCGTGGGCCCGTATCACCCGGGGCGACTGGGGGACGTGCTTGCCGAGGACATGGGAGACCAGCAAGTGGGCGCGTTTGGGGTTGCGGCGCAGGGCGAGTCCCAGCAGGTCCTTGATCCCCGTGTCACCGGTGATCTCCACTCCGAGTCGCTCGGCGACCCATGTCCCGGTCCACACCACGTCGTTCGTCTCTTTCCTGGTTGTCCGCCGTCGCTTCTGCTCCGGCGGCGGTCCTGCTCGGAAGTCCTGGGCGCCCGGCCCGGTCGCCTTGCCTGGTCGTTCAGCTCGTGCCGGTGGGTCGCGGCCTTACCGAAGCCCTGGTGCCTCCGTCCTTCGCCGCTGCATCGGCGGCCGGGCGTGGTTCCAGCGGTCCGTGGCGCCTTGCGGGGCGTACCGGGCGCCTCGGTTCGTTGTGTGACCTCGGCCGAATGGTTCAGTCGGGGAGTCCTGCCGCGAGCAGGTCCACGAAGTCGATACCGGCCCGGGCGACGCCGAAGACCTCCGCGCGCTGGAGGGTGCGTTCGGCCCAGGCGCGGTGCGGCTTCACCTCGTTCATCTTGTTGGTGTACGAGGAACGCATCACCCCGCCGCCGTCGCGTTCGGGGCGCAGGACGTCCTGCGCGTCGCTGTACTCCTCATGGCTCACGACGGACAGCGCGTGCACGGGGGCGACGTGGGAGGGGTGGATGCAGGTCTTGCCGAGCAGACCGTTGGCGCGGTCGAGTTCGATCTCGCGCAGGAGGCCGTCCATGTCGTGCTCGATGAGCGAGGTGCGCAGTTCCTCGGCCTCGCCGAGGAACGGGCTGCGCCGCAGTTGGGGCTTGAACATGCGCTCCTGGACCTTGAAGTACTCCCAGACAGGTCCGGTGACGGTGAATCCCGTGCCGTCCGACCGGCCGAGGACGTTGACGACGTCGGCGATGACGGAGGCGACGATGTGGACGTCGTAAGCGGTCATGTCGGGGGGTCTGCGCAGTCCGTAGGCGGAGCAGAAGTCGGTGACGCCGAGCCGGAGCGCGAGCACGCTGCCGCGGTAGCTGCCGACGGTACGGGCGATGCCGGCCAGGGTCTCCCGTCTGGTCTCCAGGTGGAGCAGTTCGGGGGATTCGAGGACGGGCATGGCGTAGAGCCGGTGCCCGCTCTCGGCTTCGGCGGCGCGGAGAGCTTCCAGGAACTTGACGCCGCGTCCCTCGGTGAACTTGGGCAGCACGAAGCCGGACAGCAGACGGACCGAGGAGCCGAGGCGGCGGGTCAGTTCCGTGATCTGTTCCGGGGTGCGGACCCGGACGAACAGAAGGGGGAGTTCGGCCGCTCGCCCGTCCAGTTCGGCGAACTGCCGCACGAGGTTGTCCTCCGCAGCGGGCACGTCGGCGTCGCTGATGGAGTCCTCCAGGCACAGCACCATGGAGACGACCCCGCGCCCGGCCTGTTTGCGTACGTCTTCGGCGAGGTGGAGGCGGGTGGCCGGGCTGTAGAGGGTGGCGCCGAGGGCTGCCGCCAGGGTTCGGGGCGAGGAGTCGGCGGTGAAGGTGACCGGCTCCCTGTGGAAGAGTCGCTCCCGTTCCGCAGGGGCTATATGCCCAAAATGACGCATTTGACTCCCCTGCATGGCGGGACTGTTCGAATAAGGGTGGCCGGTAATAGTACGTAGAAAGCTGTGTCCAAGGTTCCCGAGGGGGGTGAAATTCAGGTAACCCGCTCGCGTCATGTGATCGGGGCGGAAAGCGACCAGGCCCACCCGCGTTGTCCGCGGCCACTTCGGGAAGGCAGGATGACCGCATGACGCACGCGATGCTGAAGGGGTCGAACGTACCGCTCGAAGCCACGGCGGTTCGAGCCGTCGTGCGCTGGGCCCCGGGGCCGGGCGGAGAGGTGGTCGACGCCTCGGCTCTGCTGCTCGACGCCGAGGGCCGTGTGCGTTCGGACGAGGACTTCGTCTTCTACAACCAGCCGAGGCACCCCTCGGGCACGGTGTGGAGTCTGGGCAAGCGACGACTGCCAGACGGGGTCAGCGACACCATCCAGGCGAATCTGGCGGCGATCGACCCGGCCGTGCACCGTGTGCTCATCGTGGCCTCCGCTGAGAACCAGCCGTTCGAGGGGGTGCGAGACCTGCGGGTCCTGCTCTACGACGCGGCGGCGCCCGACGGGGAACCGTACGCCTCCTTCGACGTACGGCCGGAGACCGGTGCGGAGACGGCGCTGATCTGCGGGGAGCTGTACCGGCGCAGGACGGACTGGAAGTTCCGGGCCCTGGGTGAGGGCTACTCCAACGGTCTGATCGGCCTGGCGACCGACTTCGGGATCATGGTCGACGAGTCCGCTCCGGACGCCGAGCCGGACGCCGGCCCCCCGGACGAGACGGGACATCCCTCGGCGCCGGCCTCGCCGCAGCCCAGCGCGGTCTCGGGGGAAGCCGCGTGGCAGACGCCGGGGCGAGGCCCGGGCCAGGACTCGGCCGCGGTCACCGAACCGCTCCAACAGCCCTTCACACCGCCCCACCTGGACCCGCCGCAGCTTCCGCCCCGGAACAGCCCGTATCCCGCTCCGGCCGCCCCTCTCCCGTCCCCCGCCCAGCCCGGCTACGGCTACCCGCAGGCGCCGCCCGCGAGCGTTCCGCACCCGCCGGCGCCCGTCTCCGCCCCGGCCCCGGCCCCGGCCCCGGCCCCGGCCCCGGCCCCGGCATACGGATATCCGACGGGAGCCGTGCAGGAGCCGCCGGCGCACGCGCCGCAGTCCGGCTACGGCTATCCGCAGCCGGTGGGCCCGGCGCCGGAGCCCGCGTTCGTTCTTCCGCCGATGGGGCCGCAATTCCTGAACCGGTGAAGCCACGGGCTTCGGTGTTCAGACCTTGGGCTTGAAGCCCCTGCCCCACTGGAGCCCCCAGCCGTAGAGCCGGTCCAGTTCCTCCTGAAACCCGTAGACGAACCTGACCTCGCGGTGGACGACGATCTCGCCCTTGAGATTGTCCATCCGGAACACCGCGCAGGACCGGGCCTGCGGGGCCCGTTCGTCGAGGTTGATCTCGACGCGCGGCCCGTTGCTCGGATAGAGCGTCACCAAGGCATGCGTCCGGTCGAAGGCCGGCGTCTGGTCGTAGATGTAGACGAAGACCAGAAGCCGCTTGATGGCGTCCCGTTGGTCGAGGTTGACGTAAACGGTCTCGCCCGAGGCGGAACCGAACCGGTCGTCCCCGCTGAGTTTCACGAAGGGCGGCGAGTTCAGGTCGCCGAAGAAGTTCCCGAGGGGCTGCACCACCCCCTTGGTGCCGTCGGCGAGTTCGTAGAGGCAGCCGAGGTCCAGGTCGACGTTCACGACCCCCTGGGTGTGTGCCTGGACCACCTCGGGCTGGAAGAACTTGAGCGGATGCCGCAGTGAACCGCTGCTGCGCTTGGGACCGCCGATGTCGGAAGTCCGCATGCGCCAGGACAGGTTGACCCGGAGGTTTCCGGTGGCCGCTCCCTGCTTGGTGAGCGAAATCGCCGGACTCCGTTTGGTCAGTTCGATCGCATTGTTCGACGCGCTGCCGCTGTCGAATTCCGCGGCCTTGCCGCGAAACAGTCCGTCCAGAAAGGACATCCCCACCCCCACAAGTCCCGTTCGGCCACATCACACTCCACGGGGCGGCCAGGAGGGGACTTCCCCTCATGACCGCCCCGTTCAGAGCGTTCCTCACCCGGGTCCGGCTCACACCCCGGCCGGGCACCGGTCTCGGTCAGGCCCGCCGCAACCTGGCCGCGGCGGCCCCGCGGGTGTCAGGAGACCTCGGTCTTGTCCATGACGGGCTGCTCGCCCTGCGCCGTCAGGGTCCGGTTGCGCCGGACCGAGGACCAGAACGACAGGGCGATCAGCACGACGCCGATGAGCCCGGTGATGACCTCGGGGATCTCGTACTGAATGGTCACCAGCAGAAGGATGGCGAGCGCCCCGATCGCGTAGTGCGCGCCGTGTTCGAGGTAGACGTAGTCGTCCAGGGTGCCCTGACGGACCAGGTAGACGGTCAGGGACCTGACGTACATGGCCCCGATGCCCAGGCCCAGCGCCATCAGCACGATGTCGTTGGTGATGGCGAAGGCGCCGATGACTCCGTCGAAGGAGAAGGAGGCGTCGAGGACTTCGAGGTACAGGAACATGAAGAAGGCGGCGCGTCCGGCGAGCAGTATCACCGGCTTGCCCTGACGCCTGGCGGCCTTCTCCGCCTCCTCCTCGGCCTCCTCTTCCTCCTCCAGCTTGTTCTCGAAGAAACCGGAGAGCCCGCCCACCACGAGATACGTGATGAGACCCGCGATCCCGGCGATCAGGACGGTCTGCCCCTTGTCCTCGTGGACGCCTCCGTGCTGGTGGGCATGGGCGGCGAAGGTCATGGAGCTGACGAGCAGCACGATGAGGGCGATGCAGACCGAGAGCATCTCGACCTTGCCGAGCTTGGCCAGCGGGCGCTCGATCCACTTGAGCCACTGGATGTCCCGGTCCTCGAAAATGAAGTCAAGGAAGATCATCAGCAGGAACATCCCGCCGAACGCGGCGATCGACGGGTGCGCGTCGGTCACCAGTTCCTGATAGCGGTCCTTGTCATTGATCGCCAGGTCGACGGCCGAATAGGGGCCGATCTTGGCGCTGACGGACACGATGAGAACGGGGAAGACCAGCCGCATGCCGAACACGGCGATCAGCACACCGATCGTCAGGAAGATCTTCTGCCAGAATGCGTTCATCTTCTTGAGGATTCCGGCGTTGATCACCGCGTTGTCGAAGGAGAGCGAGATCTCCAGGACGACCAGGATCGCCACGACCCCGAACGCGGTCCACCCCCCGTAGAACACCGCCGCGACCAGGCCGAGGGCCGTGATCACGAAGGACCAGCCGAAGGTTTTCAGTAGCACTGCTTACCCAATCGTATGGAGAGATCCCCCCGGACGGAGTCTGGAGGAGGGTCTCCCCCGCGCCGTGACCGGCTTTACGAAACGTTGACCCCGAAGTCTAGAGCGATACCGCGCAGGCCTGACGCATACCCCTGTCCCACAGCACGGAACTTCCATTCCGTCCCGTACCGGTAGACCTCGCCGAAGATCATCGCCGTCTCGGTCGAGGCGTCCTCCGACAGGTCGTATCGCGCGAGTTCCTGACCGTCCGCCTGGTTCACGACCCGGATGAAGGCGTTGCTGACCTGCCCGAAGGTCTGACCTCGATTGTCGGCCTCATGGATCGAGACCGGGAAGACGATCTTGTCGCACTCGGCCGGCACCTTGGTGAGATCCACGATCAGCGACTCGTCGTCGCCTTCACCCTCACCGGTGAGATTGTCCCCGGTGTGCTCCACCGAATCGTCCGGGCTCTTCAGGTTGTTGTAGAAGACGAACCACTGGTCGCCCATGACGCGTCCCGCGGAACACAGCAGGGCGCTGGCGTCCAGGTCGAAGGGCGCGCCAGTGGTGGAGCGGGCGTCCCAGCCGAGACCCACGAGGACCTGGGCGAGGTTCGGAGCGGCTTTGGAGAGGGAGACATTGCCTCCCTTGGCGAGCGTGACACCCATCTGCGTATTCCTCTCCGGGGGTGAGGGGGCCCGTGTGCTCCCCCGCTGCTGTGACCTACCCCGGGCCCCCTCACCCCCGAACGCCGGGAAACGAGGCCCGGTGGACAGAGGTGCGCACGGGAGGGGCAGGTGTACGTGGCGGCCGGAGCGGCGGCGGCCCGGGACGGCCCCGGGCCCCGGTCGGCACCTGGCCGAGCGGGACCCGGGTACGGCACACGGGACCGCCGCCCGGACCGCGGTCGTGGCGGCCGGACGGCCCGTACCTCAGACGTTGACGCCGAAGTCCTGGGCGATACCGCGCAGGCCGGAGGCGTACCCCTGGCCGATGGCGCGGAACTTCCACTCGGCTCCGTTGCGGTACAGCTCGCCGAAGACCATGGCGGTCTCGGTGGAGGCGTCCTCGGAGAGGTCGTACCGGGCGAGTTCCTGCTCCCCGGCCTGGTTCACGACACGGATGAAGGCGTTGCGGACCTGGCCGAAGGACTGCTGCCGGTTCTCGGCGTCGTAGATGGACACCGGGAAGACGATCTTGTCGACGTCGGCGGGGACCGTCGCGAGGTTGACCTTGATCTGCTCGTCGTCCCCCTCGCCCTCACCGGTGATGTTGTCGCCGGTGTGCTCGACGGAGCCGTCGGGGCTCTTGAGGTTGTTGAAGAAGACGAAGTTCTGGTCGCCGCTGACCTTGCCGTCGGCGCCGGTGAGGATGGCGCTCGCGTCGAGGTCGAAGTCCGTGCCGGTGGTGGTACGGACGTCCCAGCCCAGACCGACGGTGACCGCGGTCAGGCCCGGGGCCTCCTTGGTCAGCGAGACGTTGCCGCCCTTGCTGAGGCTGACTCCCACGGTTCCTCCCAATAGGTTTCGAGGGGGTGGCGAGAGCCGAACGCCCCCATCGTGCGTTGGTACCGGATCAACGTGTGGATACTAGTGACCGGTTCCCGGCCAAAACAGACTCTTCGTCCCGAGGGCACCGGATGTCGGGTGTCCAGGACCGCAGATGACGCGAAGTGGCTGGTCAGAGCGCTCCGAGGGCCTTCACGTACTCGTTGAGATCGCGGGCGTCGGGCAGGTCGTTGACGACCGTCCAGCGCACCACGCCCTCCTTGTCGATGATGAAGGTGCCGCGCACCGCGCAGCCCTTGTCCTCGTCGAAGACGCCGTAGGCCCGCGAAACCTCGCCGTGCGGCCAGAAGTCGGACAGCAGCGGGTATTCGAGACCCTCCTGCTCCCCGAAGACGCGCAGGCTGTGCATGGAGTCGTTGGAGACCGCGAGCAGCTGGGTGTCGTCGTTGACGAAGGAGGGGAGCTCGTCGCGCAGGGCGCACAGCTCTCCGGTGCAGACCCCGGTGAACGCGAAGGGGAAGAAGAGCAGGACCACGTTCTTCTCACCGCGGAAGTCGGAGAGCTTGACGCTCCTGCCGTGGTTGTCCTTCAGTTCGAAGTCCGGAGCCGGGGTGCCTGCCTCGATCGCCATGGGTGCCGATCCCTTCGGGTGTAGAACCACGTGCGGGCCCTCGCGGGCCCGTGACCGCGCCGGGCGGTCGGCACCACCCTACGCATCAGGCCCCCGCCGGCCGATGGCGGCGGGGGCCCGGTTCGGTTCGCTGCCCCTCAGCGCTTGTTCTTCGTGCCCTTCGGGGTGACGAGACGGCTGCCCGTCCAGTCCTTGCCCGCGTTGATGCTCTTGGTCTGGGACAGCCCGGCGGTCTGGGCCGCCTCGTTGATGTCGCTGGGCTCGACGTAACCGGTGCGGCCCGTCTTGGGCGTCATCAGCCAGACCGGGTCTCCGTCGTCGACCAGCTGGGATGCGTCGACCAGCGCGTCCGTCAGGTCGCCGTCGTCCTCTCGGAACCACAGCACCACAGCATCGGCGACGTCGTCGTACTCCTCATCCACGAGTTCGTTGCCGATGGCCTCTTCGATGGCCTCGCGGAGCTCCTGGTCGGCGTCGTCGTCGTAGCCGATCTCCTGGACCACCTGCTCGGGCTGGAAACCCAGCCTGGCGGCAGGGTTGGTCCGCTCCTCCGCGTGGTCCGCGGTCGCGCTCACGGATTGCCTCCTGATCGTTTTGGGGTGTTCTTCGGCCACGCGCGTGCGCGTGGCATTGGCCGTAGTCCACACGGGCGGGACCGATCGCGCAAGTACCCGGCTGCCGAGACCGCCGAAACGGTGACGTTCCTGACGGTGTCGTCGCAACTTCGGACATGAACGAGCACCGCCCGGTGACTCATGCCACAGGATTCGGCTCGTTTCCTCACTTCCCGTCTGCCCGTCTCTCTGCAATGGACTCCCGGTGGACCCCCTCATTGTTGCCCACATCCGGTACGGGGCACTTCGGCACCCCTCGCAACGGACGCACCCTTTTCACGAAAAGCCAGAAAAAACCGCCGCCCGCTCGCGCGCCGCCCTCGCGAGCACGTGCCCGGGCACGGTTCGCGGGCCGCGCCGCGGGTATCACGCGAGTACGTATTGTTACCGTTCCGCCACGTTCGCCCCTCGGGCGGCGACAGGCCGATCGGGTTACCTCCGAAGCTTGCGGGAACGCGTCGACTACGGCTCGGCTGAAGTCCGGCAGAAGTGACGTTCCCCTCTCGCGAGGTACACGATGGGCGGCGGCGTACCGACGAACAGACCTCTGCAGAGCAGTACCCGACAGTGAAGGAACAGCGTGGCTTCCGGAGCAGATCGCAATCCGATCATCATTGGCGGCCTTCCCAGTCAGGTCCCGGACTTCGACCCGGAGGAGACCCAGGAATGGCTCGACTCGCTCGACGCGGCGGTCGACGAACGCGGCCGTGAACGTGCCCGTTATCTGATGCTCCGCCTGATCGAGCGCGCCCGTGAGCGGCGTGTGGCCGTGCCGGAGATGCGCAGCACGGATTACGTCAACACGATCGCCACCAGGGACGAGCCGTTCTTCCCGGGCAACGAGGAGATCGAGCGCAGGATCCTGAACGCGACCCGCTGGAACGCGGCGGTCATGGTTTCGCGCGCACAGCGCCCGGGTATCGGGGTGGGCGGTCACATCGCGACCTTCGCCTCCTCCGCCTCGCTGTACGACGTGGGCTTCAACCACTTCTTCCGCGGCAAGGACGGCGGTGACGGCGGGGACCAGATCTTCTTCCAGGGGCACGCCTCCCCCGGGATCTACGCCCGCGCCTTCCTCCTCGACCGGCTCTCCGAGGCACAGCTCGACGGTTTCCGGCAGGAGAAGTCGAAGGCGCCCAACGGGCTGCCGAGCTATCCGCACCCGAGGTCGATGCCGGACTTCTGGGAGTTCCCGACGGTTTCCATGGGTCTCGGCCCGCTGTCGGCGATCTACCAGGCACGGATGAACCGGTACATGGAGGCCCGGGGGATCGCGGACACCTCGCGCTCCCACGTGTGGGCCTTTCTCGGCGACGGCGAGATGGACGAGCCGGAGTCGCTCGGCCAGCTGTCGATCGCCGCGCGCGAGAGCCTGGACAACCTGACCTTCGTGGTCAACTGCAACCTCCAGCGGCTCGACGGGCCGGTACGCGGCAACGGCAAGATCATCCAGGAGCTGGAGTCCCAGTTCCGTGGGGCCGGCTGGAATGTGATCAAGCTGGTCTGGGACCGCTCCTGGGACCCGCTGCTCGCCCAGGACCGGGACGGCGTCCTGGTCAACCGGCTGAACACGACGCCCGACGGCCAGTTCCAGACGTACGCGACGGAGACCGGGGGGTACATCCGCGACCACTTCTTCGGTGACGACCAGCGGCTGCGGGCGATGGTCGAGGGCATGAGCGACGACCAGATCCTGCACCTGGGGCGCGGTGGGCACGACCACAAGAAGATCTTCGCGGCCTTCTCCGCCGCCAAGGAGCATCGCGGGCAGCCGACGGTGATCCTCGCGCAGACGGTCAAGGGCTGGACGCTCGGCCCCAATTTCGAGGGCCGCAACGCGACGCACCAGATGAAGAAGCTGACGGTCGCCGACCTCAAGGGCTTCCGCGACCGGCTGCACCTGCCGATCCCGGACCGGGATCTGGAGGGCGGGCTCCCGCCGTACTACCACCCGGGCCGGGACTCCGAGGAGATCCAGTACATGCACGACCGCCGGCGCAGCCTCGGTGGCTACGTGCCGACCCGCGTCGTGCGGGCCGAGCCGCTGGAACTGCCGGGCGACAAGGCGTACGCCTCGGTCAAGAAGGGCTCGGGACAGCAGTCGATCGCCACCACCATGGCCTTCGTCCGCCTGCTCAAGGACCTCATGCGGGACAAGGAGATCGGCCGGCGCTTCGTGCTGATCGCCCCCGACGAGTACCGCACCTTCGGCATGGACTCCTTCTTCCCGAGCGCCAAGATCTACAACCCGCTGGGGCAGCAGTACGAGTCGGTGGACCGGGACCTGCTGCTGGCCTACAAGGAGTCCCCTACGGGGCAGTTGCTGCACGACGGAATCTCCGAGGCGGGCTGTACGGCCTCGCTGGTCGCGGCGGGCTCGGCGTACGCGACGCACGGGGAACCCCTGATCCCGGTCTACGTCTTCTACTCGATGTTCGGTTTTCAGCGCACCGGTGACCAGTTCTGGCAGATGGGCGACCAGTTGGCGCGCGGTTTCGTCCTGGGGGCGACCGCTGGACGTACGACGCTGACCGGCGAGGGCCTTCAGCACGCGGACGGGCACTCGCAGCTGCTCGCCTCGACCAACCCGGCCGCCGTCGCCTACGACCCGGCGTACGGCTACGAGATGGCGCACATCGTCCGGGACGGTCTGCGGCGCATGTACGGGCCCGACAGTGAGGACGTCTTCTACTACCTGACGGTCTACAACGAGCCCATCCAGCACCCGGCCGAGCCGGAGAACGTGGACGTCGAGGGCATCCTCAAGGGCGTGTACCGGCTGCGGACCGGTACGGCGGGTTCGGTGCCGGCGCAGATCCTGGCCTCGGGGGTGTCCGTGCCCTGGGCCCTGGAGGCGCAGCGCATCCTCGCCGAGGACTGGGACGTCCGGGCGGACGTGTGGTCGGCGACCTCCTGGAACGAGCTGCGACGCGAGGCGGTCTCCGTGGAGCAGCACAACCTGCTGCACCCGGAGGAGGAGCAGCAGGTCCCCTTCGTGACCCGGAAGCTCCAGGACGCGCAGGGCCCCTTCGTCGCGGTCTCGGACTGGATGCGCAGTGTTCCCGACCAGATCGCGCGGTGGGTGCCGGGGCGCTTCCAGTCGCTGGGCGCGGACGGCTTCGGGTTCGCCGACACCCGGGGTGCCGCGCGGCGTTTCTTCCACATCGACGCGCAGTCGGTCGTGGTGGCGGTGCTGACCGAGCTGGCACAGGACGGCCGGGTCGACCGTTCGGTGCTCAAGCAGGCCATCGACCGGTACGAGTTGCTCGACGTCCGGGCGGCTGATCCCGGCGCGGCCGGCGGTGACGCGTAGGGCGGGCACCCGCTGAACCGGGCGTGGGTCATGCGCTGAAGCAGGCGCGGATCACGCGCTGAAGGAGCGGGGGGAAGTTCCGGGCGGGCTCAGCTCTGAGCCCGCCCGGTTCCGTGTCGCGGGCCGGGCCGCCGTGTTCTCGCGGTCCGGGCCGCTCAGTGCTCCCAGACCTTGAAGGCCCGGACGCGGTAAGGGGACTGGGGCAGCCAGGTACCGCCGCCCGGATAGGTCTCGAACTCCCCGGTCTCGGCGCATTCGGCGGACTGGTAGGTGGTGACGGGGCGACCGGTGCGGTTGGCGAGGGCGTGCGCGCTCGCGCCCGCGGCCAGCGGCACGCAGCTCTCGATGTCGATCGAGGAGAGTTCGAAGGTGACGCGCTTGCCCTGGTACTGCTCCTTCTGCCACAGGCACAGCTCCCCGGCCGCGCACGTTCCGGAGGACCCGGCGGCCGGCTTCGGCGAACCGGCGGCCGGCCGGCTCGGCGCCGGCGGATGGGCCGGAGCGGCGGCACGGGCGGGAACGAGGAGAAGGGTGGAGAGGGCGAGGCCGAGGACGGCTGCCGCGGTGGTCGTACGCATGTCGAGGTACCCCCGTGTCGGTGTGGATCTTGTGACGGCACTCTGACCTGCTCGGCGACGTCTCCGGAAGGGGCCGCGGCGCTCTTCATCCTGATAGGGGAAATCCCGCCGGGCGGGGCTCGGCGGATTTCCAGGAACACGATGAACCGATGGTGTGGAGAGCGGCCCGGCGGGCCGCGGGCTCTCAGACGTGCGCCGCCAACGGATCCGCCTCCGCGTTCTCGCCGCGCTTGGTGAGCGTCGCGACGCCTGCCGCGACCAGGGCCACGACACCGGCGACCGTGCAGGCGAGCCCCATGCCGGACATGAAGGTGTCGTGCGCGACCGAGGTGATCTGGGCGGCGACCCCCTTCGGAGTGCCGGGCGGTACCGGGCTCGCGCCCAGCTGGATCGCGTCGGACGCCTGGTCGAGCTGGGCCGGCTTGAGGGGCGGCAGCTTCGCCTCCGCCCAGTTGCCCGGCAGGACGTCGTCGACCCGGGCGGCCATCACCGCGCCCAGGACCGCCGTACCGAAGGCTCCACCGACCTGCATCGCCGCCTGCTGAAGGCCGCCGGCCACTCCGGACAGCTCCAGAGCGGCGTTGCCGACGATCACTTCGGTCGCTCCCACCATGACGGGGGCCAGGCCGAGACCGAGCAGCCCGAACCACAGGGACATGGTGACGGTGCCGGTGTCGGCCTCCAGGGTCGACATCCCGAACATCGCGGCGGCCGTGGCCAGCATCCCGCCCACCAGCGGGACCCTTGGGCCGAGCTTGGTGATGAGTGCGCCGGCGACGGGAGAGGCGACGATCATCATGGCGGTCAGCGGCAGCAGGTGCAGCCCGCTGTCCACGGCGCTCATCCCGTGGACGCCCTGCAGGTAGAAGGTGACGAAGAAGATTCCGCCCATGAAGGCGATGGCCATGAGGACCATGAGCACGACGCCCGCGGAGAGCGGCAGGGAACGGAACATGGCCAGCGGGACGAGTGGCTCCTTGGCCCGTGTCTGCCACAGGGCGAAGGCCACGAAGCACACCAGGGACAGCCCGAGCAGCAGCCAGGTGCGGCCGTCTCCCCATCCCCAGCCGTCACCCGTTTTGATGATCGCGAAGATGAGTGCGCACATGGCCCCGGACAGCAGCAGGATGCCGGGGATGTCGAAGGAGCGGGGCGCCTTGGCCGCCCGGTGGTCCTTGAGGATCACGGCTCCGCACGCGAGCGCGAGCACGCCGACGGGGACGTTGACGAAGAACACCGACTGCCAGGACACGTGCTCGACGAGCAGACCGCCGACGATCGGGCCGCCTGCCGTCGAGGCACCGATCACCATGCCCCAGATCCCGATGGCCATGTTCAGCTTCTCGGCGGGGAACGTGGCCCGCAGCAGCCCGAGAGCGGCGGGCATCAGCAGCGCCCCGAAAAGTCCCTGGACGACACGGAAGGTGACCACGAGCGACACGCTCTGGGAGAGGCCGATGGCTCCGGAGGCCAGCGCGAAACCGGCGATGCCGATGAGGAAGGTCTGCCGGTGCCCGAACCGGTCGCCGAGCTTCCCCGCGGTGATGAGGGCGACGGCGAGCGCCAGGAGGTAGCCGTTGGTGATCCACTGCACGCCCGCCATGGACGTACCGAGATCCTTGGCGATCGCCGGATTGGCGATCGCGACGATGGTCCCGTCCAGCGCGACCATGATCACCCCGAGCGCGACGCTGAACAGCGTCAACCAGGGATGACCGCGCAAACCTTTACGGGACGGAGCGGTCGACGCAGCGTCAGGCGTTTCGTCCGCCCTGCCGAGCGTGGTCTGACTAGTCATACCGCTCACGCTAGTCAGGGCCACCTGCGGCGAACAGACGTTTTCACCAACTGGCACCTGCCGGGCACCCCGGGCTCACAGGCTCCCCAGCCGGGATGCGCAGGGAGTCTCGCAAGGAGTGGGGGCTTCGGGGCGGGCGGCCCGGAATCCGCCCGGAGCCGGTTGTTCCCCCACCGTCGGCAGGTCACGAACCTTGTCGCCAGGGGGCGCGCTACTGTCCTTTCTCCCGTGTTCACGCCCTCCGGCAGGACCGTGCGCCGCTGGTCCACGCCGTTTGCCTCTGCTTCGGCACGGCGACGTGATGTGTCTCACCGGCTTCGCGATCGAGGGCGGCTGTCTCCTAGGGTGTCCCGCAGTGACTTCCTTCGACTCGTCCCCCCAACTGAACGTCTGGCGCGCCGCCCTCGCGCTGGCCGTCGTCTTCATCATGCTGGCGACGACAGGCTGGACCGCCGTACGGGACCAGCGCGGTAACAGCGGTCCGCTCCAGGCCGCCGTGAACGCCTGGGAACACGGCAGCCTCGACGGCCGGGCGCTGCCGTCCGCCACCGCCCCGCCGGATCGGCTCCACACGTTCTTCTCCTCGCTCGACGCGCGTCAGCGCGATCGGCTCGTGCGGAGCTACCCGCTCGCCGTCGGCAATATGAACGGCGCCCCGGTCACCCTGCGCTATCGCGCCAACCATCTCGCCATGGAGAAGGCCAGAGGGGTCGAGGCACACCGCATACACGACCCGAGGCTCTCCGCCGACGGCCGGGCCGACGCCCGCGACCGGATGCAGCGGTTCACCTCGATGCTCGGTGGTGACCGCCACTTCCTCGCCTTCGACCCCTCGGGCAGCGGCCGGATCGCGGAGGTCTTCGGCGACCTCGCCCGGGCCCGCCGCGTCTCGGTCGTCGTGCCGGGGGTGGACACCGCGCTGATGACCTTCGAGCGCGGCGACCGCCCGTTCACCGCGCCCGTCGGCATGGCCCGCTCCCTGTACGCGGCGGAGCGCGCGGCGGGCCCCGGCACCCGTACCGCGGTCATCGCCTGGGCCGACTACACGGCCCCGGAGGGCATCGGGATGGACGCGGCCACCGCCATGCGGGCCGAGGACGGCGCCACCCGGCTGACCGCCCTGATCCACGCGCTGCCGGGCTCCGGCTCAGTGGCGTTGGTGTGCCACAGCTACGGTTCCGTGCTGTGCGGGGTGGCCGCGCGCTCGCTGCCCGACCGGGTGACGGACATCGCGGTGGCCGGCAGTCCGGGCATGCGCACGCGCAGCGCGGACCAGCTGGGCACCCCCGCCAGGATCTGGGCCACCCGGGACAACGGCGACTGGATCAGGGACATCCCGCACCTGGAGTTCGGTGGTCTCGGGCATGGCGCCGACCCCGTGTCGGAGGGCTTCGGCGCACGTCTGATGTCGGCGCACGGCGCGGTGGGACACGGGGGTTACTTCGTACCGGGAACGACCAGTCTGAAGAACTTCGCGGAGATCGGAGTGGGCGCCTACCACTCGGTGATCTGCCAGCACGGAAACAAGACCTGCCGACAGGGCCAACCCGGCGCAGCCGCCTGACGCGCGTAGAGACGGGGAGACCGCAGCTCAGCACGAGAGGGGACGGGGACGCGCGTGCCGCATACGATGAGCCGCATGGGTGATGTTCTGGCCGGATTTCATGCCGCCTGGGAGTTCGATGCCGACTCCGTGCTCATCCGCTTCGAACGGGGGATCCGCACGCCGAAGCTCTTCCAGGCGCTGGGAGAGCGGCGAGTGCCCCTGGAGGCGCTGGCCGCGGTGACGCTGACCCCGGGCCGGCGCGGCACCGTCGTTCTGCACGCGATACCGCGGCCGGGTGCCGATCCGTTGATGGAGGCGGCGGCGGGTCAGCTCAAGCAGAGCTGCGATCCGTACCGGCTGGTGCTGCCCGCGGAGCGGGAGACGCTCGCCGAGTACTACGTGGAGGAGTTGCGCGGACTGCTCGGCCCCGCGGCGGGCGAGCCGGCGACCGAGCACCTGGTGGCCGCTCCGCAGGCGCCGCTCCAGTTCAAGGCCTACGACGGCAAGGCGACGTTCGACGGCTCCGCCGTCTCGTTCCGCTGGTTCTGGACCGGGGCCTCCTCCACCAAGTGGAAGGCGGGCGACCAGTCGTTCCCGGTGGGGGCGCTGAGTGGAGTGGAGTGGCGCTCCCCCGAGGCGTTCGACGGTTACCTGCGGCTGCTGCCCCGCGAGGGCGACGCCTCCCCTTCCGGTCCGGCCGACCACGATCCGGCCTCCGTGGTGTTCGGCCTGGGATACGGGCCGGTGCACGAGTCGCTGCCCTTCGCCGCCGCCGTCCTCGCAGCGGTACGGACCGGGGGCGCGCGCCCGCCGCAGCAGGTACTGCCCCACGTTCCCGAGCTGCGCCGGGACCCGGCCGACATCGCGGAACGCATCCGTCACCTGGGGGAACTGCACGGGGCGGGACTGCTCACCGACGAGGAGTTCACGGCGAAGAAGACGGAGTTGCTGGCGCAGCTGTGAGTCGCCGGGCCGGCGGGCTGCGCGCCACCGGGACCGGGTACGTGGGGCCGACCGAGGAGAGCCACCGAGAAGGGTGCCGGCTGAGGACCGCCCTCTCATACCGGGGTATCAGATGCGGTTCAGCACTGCGGTATGAGGCGCCGGTGGGGGTGTGTTGCCTACGCTGAGCGGGCCATGAACCCCCTGAACTCTCCGCCTCGAACGGGACCCGGGCCCGCTCCTCGGTCGCCACGCGGCGCCCACTCGCGCCGTGTCGCGACCGCGTTGCTCGGGGCCGGCCGCGCGATCGTGACCGCGACGCGCTCCCCGGGCCGGCGCCAGGAACCGTTGATGGCCTCTTCGCCACACGCCTGGGTGCGCGTCGCGCCTTACGGGGTGGCGTCCGTCTTCGCGGTGATTCTCCTGCCGTCGACCATGAACGTCCTCACGCAGGACTACCGGTTGAACGGTGGTATCGCGGGAGCGGCCGCCGTGCTGCAGGCGGCTCCGCTCCTGCTCGCCGTGACCCGCCCGGTGTTCGCATGGGGAATCGTCCTGTGCGCGGACGTCATGACGGCGATCGCCCTGCTCCGGATGCCCGGGCTGGAGGATCGCTCCTGGCCGTGGCCCCCTCCCGTCATCGTGGGCTATCTGGTGCTGATGGTGTCCCTGGGGCTGCGGGAGCGGAGAAGGACGCTGATCGCGGTGTGGCTGGCAACGGGAGCGGTCGGCCTCGCCTTCCACGTGACCAGTCCGGAGCGCAGCCACGGCAGCTGGGTGCTGCTGCTCTTCCTCAGCGGCGGGTTCCTGGCGCTGAGCGGCGCGGTACGGGAGCGACTCGACGTCCAGCGCAGGCTCAGTGAGCAGGAGTCCATCAGCGAGGAGGAACGCGCCCGGCGCACACTGCTGGAAGAACGCACCCGGATCGCGAGGGAGTTGCATGACGTGGTGGCTCACCACATGTCGGTGATCACTGTGCAGGCCGACTCGGCGCCGTACCGCATCGCGGAACTGTCGCCCCTGGCGCGGGCCGAGTTCGAGTCGATCGCGGCGAGTGCGCGGGAGTCGCTCGCCGAGATGCGCAGGCTTCTGACGGTCCTGCGCAGTGACGGCGCGAACGGAGAGCGGACCCCGCAGCCCGGTCTGGACCGGCTCGAACAACTGGTGCGGGCCACGGTGCGGGCGGGCGTCTCGGTGGAAATGTCGGTGCCGGAACTGATACTCGTACGGCAGTTGGCCGAACTCAGCCCGGCCGTCGACCTCTCGGCCTACCGCATCGTGCAGGAAGCGCTGTCGAACGTGGTGCGTCACGCCCCGGGTTCGTTCACCTCTGTGTCGGTGGGGCTCACCGCGGAACACCTGACCGTCCTCGTCGTCAACGGTCCCGCGCGCTCGGACGCGTCCCGGGTGGAGGAGGTGTCGGCCGGTTCGGGGCAGGGGCTGGCCGGGATGCGGGAGCGGGTACGGCTCGTGGGCGGGGAGCTGGACACCGGGCCCTTGCCGGGAGGCGGCTTCCGGGTCGCGGCCCTGCTCCCCCTCGGGGCGGACGCCGAGAGCCTGCCGGGTTGAGCGAGCGGGCCGCCGTGCGGGGCGGAGGCACGGAAGGACCCGCCCCGCCAAGTGGAGATCAGTAATGACGCCGACAGGCGGAGTTGGCATTGTGACGGAGCTGGACGTGAACGAGCCGAAGGAGTGCGCCCCACATGACGATCCGGGTGACCATCGTCGATGACCAGGCCATGGTCCGGGCGGGTTTCGCCGCGCTGCTCGCGGCACAGAGCGATATCGACGTGGTGGGCGAGGCGCAGGACGGCCGGGCGGGAGTGACGGTCAGCCGGTCGAAGCATCCGGACGTGGTGCTTATGGACGTACGGATGCCGGAACTCGACGGGCTGGCGGCCGCGCGCGAGTTGCTGAGCCCGCCGCCCGGCGTGACACACGTGCCGAAGGTACTGATGCTCACCACCTTCGACATCGACGACTACGTCTACGAAGCACTGCGCGCGGGGGCCTCGGGCTTCCTGCTGAAGGACGCCCCGCCTGCTGATCTGATCGCCGCTGTCCGCGTGGTGGCTTCCGGTGAGGCACTGCTCGCTCCTTCGGTGACGCGTCGGCTGATCGGGGAGTTCGTGAAGCAGCGTCCAACGGCCCGCAAGGACCGTCCCGCTCAGCGGTTGCGCGGGCTCACGCCTCGGGAGACGGAAGTGCTGGAACTGATCGCCCGTGGGCTGTCGAATCAGGAGATCGCTGAACGCCTGGTGCTCGCCGAGCAGACCGTGAAGACACACATCGGCAAGGTCCTCGCCAAGCTCGGGCTCCGTGATCGCGCGCAGGCCGTGATCTTCGCGTACGAGTCCGGGCTGATCACCCCGGGTGACTCCTGACGCTGTTGAGCCACCACGGCGTTTCCCCGCCTGCCCCGGAGCTGTCGGCCGCCGTGTGCGGTGTCTGCCCCACGGCGCGCCCCACCACCCCTACCTGGGTATGAGGGACAAGTTGGCTCCGTGGTGTGAGGCCCGCGGGGGCACCGTCTCCCTACCTTTTCCTCGTCGGCGAAGAACGGACGAGAGGCATCGGTCGTGTTCAAGGAAGACGCGTTCGGCGCGTGGGCGGGGAAGGCAAGGCGGTCACTGGCGCATGGCGCGCTCGTGGCGGGTGCGGTGCTGCTGACCAGCAGGTGGGTCGGCATGCGGTCCCAGCGGGAGTGGGAGCGCGGGCAGAAGCAAAGGCTCGCGGATTCGCCGGTCGGAACATCGGCCGAGTGGGCAGGGCACGGTGGGCACGGACCGCCGCCCGATACGGTCTCGGCCACCGTGCAGGATGCGCCTCGGTACTCCTCGGGGCTGAGCGGGCAGAGGCGAGACGGACTGCTCAGTCATCACCCGGCGGCCGCCGTCGACGATCCCGGCGGCGCGCCGGGGCGCTTTCGCCCCTCGGCAGACGCCGGACACGACGGGCCCGGCGGGCACGTCGGAGACGAGCGGGTGTTGCTGACCACGCCGACCCGGGATCGATCGCGGACCGGGACCGCCCGAGCCCCGGACTGTTTCCTGACCGGACCCGCCCGAGCCCGGGACCGGTTGCGAGCGGCTCGCGAAGGCAGCGACCGGCTTCGGTGGGTGCGGTGCGTCGGTCTGCTCGGTCTGCTCGGTCGGCTCGGTCTGCTCGACCCCGGCGATGGCGCGGGGCAATCGGCGGACTGCTCCCCACGCGCGTCGCCGCCCCCTCCCCGGGACTGGCGCGAAGCCCGGGGCGAGGCCGGCGAACCCACAGATGCGGGGTCAGCCGCGAGGCGCGGTTCCTTCGCGCCCGGCCGAGGTGAAGCTCATGTCGGCGTACCGATCGCCCGCGACCTGGCCGGCGAGCGGTTCGAGCAGGTCGAGTTCGGCGGCGCTGAGCCGGATGGCGGCGGCCGCGGTGTTCTCGTCCACCCGGGCGGCCTTGCGGGTCCCCGGAATCGGGACGACCGGGAGCCCGTACCGCTCGGCCTGCTGGTGCACCCAGGCAAGGGCGATCTGGCCGGTGCTCGCTCCGTGCGCCTCGGCGATGCGCCGCAGGGGCGCGAGGAGGGCGGCATTGGCGCGGGCGTTGTCCCCGGTGAAACGGGGCTGCTGCTGCCGGAAGTCGTCGGCGGACAGTTCACTCTCGGCCTGCACGAAGGCTCCGGTCAGGAAACCGCGCCCCAGGGGGGAGTACGGCACCAGCGCCACGCCGAGTTCCGCGGCGGCGGGCACGACACCGGCTTCGATGTCCCGGCTGAAGACGGACCACTCGGACTGCACGGCGGCGATGGGGTGGACGGACTGGGCGGCACGGAGCTCTTCGGCCGTGACCTCACTCAGGCCGAGGTGCCTGACCTTCCCCTGCTCCACGAGTTCGGCCATGACGGAGACGGTCTGCTCAATGGGGACGGCCGGGTCGCGACGGTGCATGTAGTAGAGGTCGATGACCTCGGTGCCCAGTCGGCGCAGGCTTCCCTCGATGCAGGCGCGGATGTAGTCCGGTTCGTTGTTGATGGTGCGCCGGGTCGGTTCGGCCGGGTCAATCCCGAGGGCGAACTTGGTGGCGATGCTCACCTCGTCGCGGTGAGCCTTGAGGAAGGGGGCGAGGAACTGCTCGTTGTCCCCGTTGGCGTAGGCGTCGGCGGTGTCGAACAGGGTGACACCGCGTTCCAGGGCGCGTTCCAGCGTGGCACGGGCCGCATCGGCGTCGGTGGGGCCGTAGGCGAAGCTTATGCCCATGCACCCGAGGCCCTGGGCGCCGACCTCGGGACCGGTGGAGCCGAGCCGGACGGTGGAGAGGGGAGCGGAAGTGCTCACGATTTAGTTCCTTTCCGGGGCCGGCACGGCCTCGGCATAGAAGTTGATCTTGAAGTCGAGTACGTCCAGGGTGTCCTGGAGTTCGGCGATCCGGGCGTGCACGGCGCGGCGGGTCTCCTCCAGCAGAGCGTGGCGCTCGGCGAAGGTGTGGGAGCCCGCGCGGACCAGCTCGGCGTAGCGCACCATGTCGGCCACCGTCATGCCGGTCAGCCGGAGTTTGTTGACCAGCGAGAGCCATTCGAGATCGCGGTTGGTGTAGCGGCGCTGCCCGGTGTGGGAGCGCGTGACGTCGCGCATGAGGCCGATCCGCTCGTACCAGCGCAGCGTGTGGGCGGTCAGTCCCGTGATGGCGACGACCTCACTGATCGTGTAGCGGTCCTCCCCGTTCGGCCGGGGATAGCCACCGGCCCGCGTGGCGCTCAGGTCCTTGCCGCTCAGCGCGGCGACCGGGGTGTCACCACGACTGGTCCCGCCGTCAGCGCCGGCACTCACCCCGCAACACGAATCGACAACGGCGACGCCCGTGGCACCAGAGGCACCAGAGGCACCCGCGGCACCCGCGGCACCCGCGGCACCCGCGGCACCCGCGGCACCGACAGGGTCCGGATCGGCCGGGTCGGTGTGGCCGGGGCTGGTGACGCCGGGGACGCTACGGCCCGGACCGGTGTCACCCAGGGGTGCCGTGCGTGTCACGTCGGTGCGTGCGGCGGTGTGCAGAGCGGTCATGCCCGCCTCACTCCTTCTCAGTGGGGAAGTCCAGTGCGCAGCCGACGGCCGACGGCGCGGTCCCGGCACGGCGGTCGGCCACGTGGTGGTGGCCCGGTGATCCGTCGTGTTCCCCACGCTAGAACCTTAGAGCGCACTCCAAGCAAGCGACGTGGGCAACCAGCACCTTCAATCAGTGCCCACGACCGACGGCGGGAACCCGCGTCCGCCCGGTCGACGGGCGGCCCCGCCGATGCCCGGCCCCGTGCGCGTTCCGGGTGTGCGGGCGGCCCGCGGGAGCGTATCGGGCTGCGCTTAGACTCGACGGCATGCAGAGCGTGGCGTCGATCGACAACTGGCCGGTCCCCACCGCGGCGGCGGCCGTGGTGCGTGCGGACGGAGGCGTCGTGGGCCGGCACGGCCCGGGGGACCATGCCTTCGCGCTTGCCTCGGTCACCAAACCGCTCGCCGCCTACGCGGTGCTCGTGGCCTTCGAGGAGGGCGCTGTCGAGCTGGACGAGCCGGCGGGGCCCGAGGGGTCCACGGTCCGCCATCTACTGGCTCACACGAGCGGGCTGGCCTTCGACGAGCACCGGGCGACGAGCGCCCCCGGTACGCGACGGTTGTATTCGAACGCGGGTTTCGAGGTGCTCGGGGAGCACCTCGCGAAGGCCACCGGCATCCCCTTCGCGGAGTATCTACGCCAGGGCGTGCTGGAGCCGCTGGGGATGCGGGCGACCCGACTGGAGGGCGGACAGTCCCCCGCCAAGGACGGCGTGTCGACGGTGGACGACCTGGTGCGGTTCGCCGCCGAACTCCAGGCACCCCGGCTGCTCGATCCCCGTACCGTCGCCGAGGCGATGTCGGTGGTGCACCCGGGGCTCGCGGGTGTCCTGCCCGGCTACGGACACCAGAAGCCCAACGACTGGGGGCTCGGTTTCGAGATCAGGGACGGCAAGTCCCCGCACTGGACGGGCGCCGGCTCCTCGCCGAGGACTTTCGGGCACTTCGGCCAGTCCGGCACCTTCCTGTGGGTGGATCCCGACGCGGGTGCGGCCTGCGTGGCGCTCACCGACCGGGCTTTCGGGCCCTGGGCGGTAGAGGTGTGGCCGCCGTTCACCGACGCGGTCCTCGCGGAGCTGCGCGGCTGAGCCTTCGGGTCCGTTCGTTCACTCGTCCACTCGCCGGTCTCCCCTCGGGCCGTTCCGAAAGCCTCGCCGGCCCGCCCTGCCCGCCCGGCGCGCCCGGTCAGCCCACGCCCCCGCGCTCGGCCCGCCACGGCGGCACCACCGCGTTCAGCCCTGCCGCGCTCAGCCCCGTTGCGCACAGCCGTGCCGCGGCAGCCCCGGTCGCCTCTGTTCTCGCATGTCCTCACATCAGCCCCCGATCGCGTCCCGGAACTCCCACACGAGGAGTTCGGCATCGGTGTCGGCCGTGGCACGGGCGGCGCCCTCCCCCGTCAGTCGCGCGGCGTCGCCGGGGCCGAGGCGGACCGCCGTGTCGTCACCGGGGCTGCCGTCGGAGCGACCGAGCGAGAGTTCGCCGCGTACGACGTGGACGTAGACGCGGGGCGCGGCGGGCAGGGCCACGCGTTCTCCGGCCGCCGGACGCCGTACGCGCAGGAGAGCGCCCGACTCGGGGAGCGCGTACGGGGCCGTGTCGGCGAGCGAGCGGAGCACCTGGTAGCGGGGCTGCCCAGCGGTGTCGAGCGGGGCCAGCCACATCTGCAGGAAGACCAGCGGTTCGGGGCCGTCGTTGCGTTCGACGTGCCGGACCCCGTCTGCCGCGCTCAGGTGCTGGAGGTCGCCGGGCCGGACCACGGACGTGTGGCCCGCCGAATCGCGATGGGTCAGCTCCCCGGACAGGACCCAGGTGACGATCTCGGTGTGGCTGTGGGGGTGTTCCCCGAAGCCGGAGCCCGGCGCGAGCCGCTCCTCGTTGCACGCGAGGAGGGGGCCGAAGCGGAGGTTGTCCGGGTCGTAGTGCGGCCCGAAGGAGAAGGAGTGCAGGGAGTCGATCCCGGCCTCCGGGTCCCCTCCCCGGTAGCGGTCCGCTGCGCGGCGTACGTCGATCACGGCTGCCACGGTAGCCGGGCCGGACCGTGAGTCCGCCCACCCCGTCCGCGCCCCGCCCGCCCCTGTGCCCGGTAGCAGCTCCACCCGCCCGCCGCCGTCCGTCGCCCCGTATGCGGCACCATTCCCACCCCTGCCCCGCCCGCTCCCGTGCCCGGCACCAGCCCCTCCCGCGCCCTGCCCGTACCCGGCACCAGCCCAGCCCCTGCCGCCCGCGCCGCCGCCCTTCGGCCCCTGACCGCTCCCGCCCTCCTGCGGCCCGCGGCCCGCCCGTCCCCGTAACCGGCACCAGTCCCGCCCCTGCCGTGCCCGTGCCCGTGCCCGCCACCAGCCCTCACCCCTGCCGCCCCCGTACCCGCCCGCCTCCATGACCGGCGCCAGTGCTCCCGCCCGCGCCGCCGCCGTTCGGCCCCTGGAAGCTCCGGCCCTCCTGCGGCCCCTCCCCCGCCCCTCCCCGCACATCCCCGCCCGTCCCCGCCCGTCCCCGCCCGTTCCCGCCCGTTCCCCGGCGAGCGAATCCCCGGGGCCTCAGCGCGGGCCGCCGGGCGTGCGGTGTCCCGCTCGGGGCTCGCGCTTGGGCCCCGCGCCCACGCTCGGGCCGTGATGAGGCAGTCTTGTCCCGTGCCCGAACCCGAATCCACGTATCCCGCAGTGCCCGAGTCCCACCCGCATGCAGCGACGCTGAAGCGGCTGGAGCAGTCCTCCGGGCGGCTCGCCGCCCGTGCGATCCAGCGTATGGACGAGATGCTGCCGTGGTACCGGGCGATGCCTCCGGAGAACCGTTCGTGGATCGGCCTGGTCGCGCAGGCCGGTATCGCCGCGTTCACCGAGTGGTTCCGGCGGCCAGAGGCACCGCAGGCGATCTCGACGGACGTGTTCGGGACGGCGCCGCGCGAGCTGACCCGGGCGATCACGCTGCGGCAGACCGTGGAGATGGTGCGGACGACCATCGAGGTGATGGAGTCGGCGATCGAGGAGGTCGCGGCGCCCGGTGACGAGTCGGTGCTGCGCGAGGCGCTGCTGGTCTACGCGCGCGAGATCGCCTTCGCCACCGCGCAGGTGTACGCGCAGGCCGCCGAGGCGCGCGGCGCGTGGGACGCCCGGCTGGAGTCGCTGGTCGTCAACGCCGTGCTGTCCGGGGAGGCGGACGAGGGCGCCGTGTCGCGGGCGGCGGCGCTCGGCTGGAACTCCCCCGAGCACGTGTGCGTGATCCTGGGCACGGCGCCCGACGGGGACAGCGAACTGACGGTCGAGGCCATCCGGCGCGCCGCCCGGCACGCGAAGCTGCAGGTCCTCACCGGGGTGCTGGGCAGCCGCCTGGTGGTGATCGCCGGGGGCAGCGACAACCCGATGAACGTCGCGAAGTCGGTGATCGGCCCGTACGCGGCGGGTCCCGTGGTGGCCGGGCCCGTGGTGCCCGACCTGTTGGCGGCGACCCGTTCCGCGCAGGCCGCCGCGGCCGGACTGCGGGCGGCCGCCGCCTGGCAGGACGCCCCGCGGCCGGCCCTCGCGGACGATCTGCTGCCCGAGCGCGCGATGGCCTCGGACCCCGCGGCCCGCGAACAGTTGGTGGAGGAGATCTACAGACCGCTCCAGGAGGCCGGTTCGGCTCTGCTGGAAACGCTGAGCGTGTATCTCGAACAGGCGAGCAGTCTGGAGGGGGCCGCACGGATGCTGTTTGTGCACCCCAACACCGTGCGCTACCGGCTCCGACGTGTGACTGACGTCACCGGCTGGTCCCCGTCCGATGTACGATCCGCCTTCACCCTGCGGATCGCGCTCATCCTGGGGCGCTTGGCCGATGCGGATTCCCAGTCCTAGGCTTTTGTAGGACTACTACAATTCCCCTGACGGTTCTTCGTCCCTGTCCCCACGGGTGATTCCGGCCGTCCACAAGAGAGAGTGTGAGAGTGCTCGTACTCGTCGCTCCCGGCCAAGGCGCTCAGACGCCCGGCTTCCTGACTCCCTGGCTCGAACTGCCCGGCGCCGCCGAACGTGTCGCGGCGTGGTCCGAGGCCATCGGCCTCGACCTCGTCCACTTCGGCACCGAGGCCGACGCGGACGCGATCCGTGACACGGCCGTCGCACAGCCGCTGCTGGTCGCGGCCGGTCTGCTGTCCGCCGCCGCGCTCGCCGAGACCCTCTCCCCCGAGGCGAAGACCGTGCCGCCCGGCACGGGCTCCGGCCCGCTGCTGGGCGCTCTGCGCCCCGGGGCCGTGGCCGGTCACAGTGTCGGCGAGCTGACCGCCGCCGCCTTCGCCGGAGTCCTGGACGAGACGGCGGTGCTGCGCCTGGTGCGCCGCCGCGGTCTCGCGATGGCCGAGGCCGCCGCGATCCGGGAGACCGGCATGGCGGCGCTCCTGGGCGGCGAGCCGGAGGCCGTCCTCCCGCATCTGGAGAAGCTCGGGCTGACCCCCGCCAACGTCAACGGCGCCGGGCAGATCGTGGCCGCGGGCACCGCCGAGCAGATCGCGCGACTGGCCGAGGACAAGCCGGAGGGTGTGCGGCGGGTCGTCCCCCTCAAGGTCGCCGGCGCGTTCCACACCGAGCACATGGCTCCGGCCGTGGAGAGCCTCGCCGGGGCGGCCGCGGAGCTGGCCCCGGCCGATCCCGCGCTCACCTACGTGTCGAACAAGGACGGCGCCTGCGTCGCCTCCGGCGCCGAGGTACTGTCCCGGCTGGTCGGCCAGGTGGCCAACCCGGTCCGCTGGGACCTGTGCATGGAGACCTTCAAGGAGCTCGGTGCGACCGCTCTCGTCGAGGTGTGCCCCGGTGGCACCCTGACGGGTCTCGCCAAGCGTGCCCTGCCCGGCGTGAAGACGCTCGCCCTCAAGACCCCCGAGGAACTTGAGGCCGCGCGCGCCCTCGCCGCCGAGCACCCGACCACGGCGTGACAGTCCGGACGACAAGGAGCCCCGAGAGCATGTCGAAGATCAAGCCCGCCAAGGGTGCACCGTACGCGCGCATCCTCGGCGTCGGTGGCTACCGCCCCACCCGGGTCGTCCCCAACGAGGTCATCCTGGAGACGATCGACTCGTCCGACGAGTGGATCCGTTCCCGCTCCGGGATCGCGAGCCGCCACTGGGCGAACGCCGAGGAGACCGTGACGGCGATGTCCGTCGAGGCCTCCGGGAAGGCGATCGCGGACGCGGGGATAGACCCCGGGCAGATCGGCGCCGTCGTGGTGTCGACCGTGTCGCACTTCAAGCAGACCCCCGCCGTGGCGACCGAGATCGCCGACAAGATCGGCGCGGGCAGGCCGGCCGCCTTCGACATCTCGGCGGGCTGCGCCGGGTTCGGCTACGGCCTGACCCTCGCCAAGGGCATGATCGTCGAGGGCAGCGCCGAGTACGTGCTGGTCATCGGCGTGGAGCGGCTCTCCGACCTGACCGACCTGGAGGACCGTGCGACGGCCTTCCTGTTCGGGGACGGGGCGGGCGCCGTCGTCGTGGGCCCCTCGCGGGAACCGGCGATAGGCCCGACCGTCTGGGGGTCGGAGGGCGACAAGTCCGAGACGATCAAGCAGACCGTGCCCTGGACCGACTACCGTGACGGCGTGGTCGAGCGCTTCCCCGCCATTACGCAGGAGGGCCAGGCGGTGTTCCGCTGGGCCGTGTTCGAGATGGCGAAGGTCGCCCAGCAGGCGCTGGACGCGGCCGGGATCAGCCCGGCCGACCTGGACGTCTTCATCCCGCACCAGGCCAACATGCGGATCATCGACTCGATGGTGAAGACTCTCAAGCTGCCGGAGCACGTCACGGTCGCGCGTGACATCGAGACCACCGGCAACACCTCGGCCGCCTCGATCCCGCTCGCGATGGAGCGGCTCCTGGCGACCGGGAAGGCGAAGAGCGGCGACACCGCGCTCGTCATCGGCTTCGGGGCGGGTCTCGTGTACGCCGCGACGGTCGTTACCCTCCCCTAGGCACACTCTCCGGTGTCAACCGTGAATCCGCGCCGGTCAGCCTCTCGGGGCGGGTCCTGCCGGACAACGCGGGACACCGGGCCCGCCACACCTCTGGAACCTCAACGAAGGAGCGCCATCATGGCCGCCACTCAGGAAGAGATCGTCGCCGGTCTCGCCGAGATCGTGAACGAGATCGCCGGTATCCCGGTCGAGGACGTCAAGCTGGACAAGTCCTTCACCGACGACCTGGACGTCGACTCGCTGTCCATGGTCGAGGTCGTCGTCGCCGCCGAGGAGCGCTTCGACGTGAAGATTCCGGACGACGACGTCAAGAACCTCAAGACGGTCGGCGACGCGACCGAATACATCCTCAAGCACCAGAGCTGAACCGGCGCCCCGGGACGGCTGCCTCCGCACGGCAGGCGGTCCGCCCCGGAGCCCGGCCCCGCTGTGGGCCAGGGCGGGTACGGCACGACAGTGCCGCACCGGTCCCCGCACGCGTGACTACCGCCACCCGGCGGTGGCGCCGTTGAATCCCTCGTATCCCGTGGAGAAAGAATTCCTGTGAGCCCGACCAATCGCACCGTGGTCGTCACCGGTATCGGCGCAACCACACCGCTGGGTGGCGACGTAGCGTCCACCTGGGAAGGTCTGACCTCCGGCCGTTCCGGAGTCCGCCTCCTCACCGAGGACTGGGCCGAGCAGCTGCCCGTGCGCATCGCCGCCCGGGTCGCCGTCGAGCCCGGCGAAGTCCTGCCCCGGCCGCAGGCCAGGAAGCTGGACCGGTCCGCGCAGTTCGCGCTGATCGCCGCCGCCCAGGCCTGGGAGGACGCCGGCTTCACCGCGAAGGCCGGTGAGGACGCCTCCGTGGACCCCGACCGGCTCGGCGCCGTGATCGCCTCCGGCATCGGTGGCGTGACGACCCTGCTCGACCAGTACGACGTGCTGAGGGAGAAGGGCGTACGCCGCGTCTCCCCGCACACCGTGCCGATGCTCATGCCGAACGGCCCCGCGGCCAACGTGGGCCTCCAGGTCAACGCCCGCGCCGGTGTGCACACCCCGGTGTCGGCCTGCGCCTCGGGCGCCGAGGCCATCGGCTACGCGATCGAGATGATCCGCACCGGCCGCGCCGACGTGGTCGTCGCGGGCGGCACGGAGGCGGCGATCCACCCGCTGCCGATCGCCGCGTTCGCCAACATGATGGCGATGTCCAAGAACAACGAGGACCCGCAGGGCGCCTCCCGCCCCTTCGACACGGCCCGTAACGGCTTCGTGCTCGGCGAGGGCGCCGGGGTCGTCGTGCTGGAGTCCGCCGAGCACGCCGCCGCGCGCGGGGCCACCGTGTACGCGGAGGCGCTGGGCCAGGGCATCTCGGCCGACAGCCACCACATCACCGCCCCCGAGCCCTCCGGTGAGGGCATCGGGCACGCGGTGGAGAACCTGCTGGCGAACACGGGTCTCGACCCGGCCGAGATCGTGTACGTCAACGCGCACGCCACCTCGACCCCGCAGGGCGACGTGGGCGAGATCAAGGCGCTGCAGAAGGTGCTCGGCTCGGAGCTGGACCACATCGGGATCTCCTCGACGAAGTCCATGACCGGCCACCTGCTGGGCGGCGCGGGCGGTGTCGAGTCCGTCGCGACGATCCTCGCGCTGAAGAACCGGCTGGCCCCGCCGACGATCAACGTCACGGAGCTGGACCCCGAGGTGAGCTCGGCGGACATCATCCGCGACGAGCCGCGCAAGCTGCCCGAGGGGCGCCCGGTCGTGGCGCTCAACGACTCCTTCGGCTTCGGCGGCCACAACGTGGTGCTGGCCTTCCGCTCCGTCTGAGCCACGACACCTACGAGGAAAGCCCCCCGCCGGTCCGGCGGGGGGCTTTCGTCGCGGGTATCGTGGCCCGGCTGCTCAGACGACCTGGTGCAGCCAGCGCACGGGGGCGCCCTCACCGGCGTACCGGAAGGGTTCCAGCTCGTCGTCCCAGGGCTTGCCGAGCAGGCGGCTCAGTTCGGCCTCCAGGCCGCTCTCTCCGGCCTGGGCGCGGCTGAGGGCGGCGCGCAGCCGGTCCTCGGGGATCAGGATGTCGCCGTGGATGCCGGTGACGGCGTGGAAGATGCCGAGTTCGGGGGTGGCGCTGTAGCGCTCGCCCTCGGTGCCGGGAGACGGCTCGGAGGTGACCTCGAAGCGCAGGAGCTGCCAGCCGCGCAGCGCGGAGGCGAGCTTGGAGGCCGTGCCGGGCTCACCCTGCCAGGAGAACTCGGATCTCCAGGTCCCGGGGGCGGCGGGCTGCCTGATCCAGTCCAGGCTCACCCGCACCCCGAGCACGTTCGCTACTGCCCATTCGACGTGCGGGCACAGCGCGCGCGGTGCGGAGTGCACGTACAGGACTCCACGTGTCGTCACCGGTACCTCCAGTGTGGGACGAGGTGCCAGGGTCCTCGCGCCCGTGCCGAGCAATTTTCCCAAATGGGACAGATGTGACGTGATGTAATTTAGCCGACCTTACACAGCGGTACGTCACCGGGTAGGTGCGGTCGCCGTGTCGCCCGGCTGTGGCGGTGAACTGCGCCGCCTCGGGCAAAGCTACCGTGCGGGAACGACAGCAGTGTGACGTACCGTCGGTCCCGGGGGTGGGAATCACCAAGCTTTCACCCGGCAGGGCGCCCTCGGGGGCGCCGGGCGTACGCCCCGTGCCGGGGGTTGTGGGAAGGGGCCAGGGATGCGTAGGTGGAGTCCGGGCTTCCGTGCGCCGGGTCGCAGGGTCGTGCGGGCGCTGACGGCCGCGGGGGCCGCCGCTCTGCTCGGGGTGGTCCCCGCGTGTTCCGGGGGCTCGGGCTCCACGGGCTCACCGGGGCAGCCGGCGACCAGGACGCCGGAGGCGGGCTGGGACCGCAGTCCGTCTTCTGTCGCGGCGGTCGGGGATTCGATCACGCGGGGCTTCGACGCCTGCTCGGTCCTCCAGGACTGTCCGGAGGTCTCGTGGTCCACGGGGACCGATCCCGAGGTCCACTCGCTCGCGCAGCGGCTGCTGGGCGCGGGCGGCGTGAAGGGGCACAGCTGGAACTTCGCGCGCAGCGGTTCCCGGGCGGCCGAGCTGTCCGCGCAGATGGAGAGGGCGGCGGAGCACCGTCCCGCGCTGGTGACGGTCCTGATGGGCGCGAACGACGCGTGCCGCCCGTCGGTGGACTCGATGACCCCGGTCGACGAGTACCGCACCCAGGTGGAGACGGCCTTGCGGACGCTGCGGGAGAAGTCGCCGACGACGGAGGTGTACGTGTCGAGCGTGCCGGACCTGAAGCGGCTGTGGTCGGAGGGGCGCACCAATCCGCTCGGCAAGGAGGTCTGGAAGCTCGGGATCTGCGCGTCGATGCTGAGCGCGCCGGACGCCGTGGACAGCGCGGCGACGGAGCGCAGGGACGCGGTGCAGAAGCGGGTCGTGGCGTACAACGAGGCGCTGCGGGAGGTGTGCGCGCGAGAGCGGATGTGCCGCTACGACGACGGTGAGGTCTTCGCGTACCGCTTCGGCGGCAGCCAGCTCAGCCAGTGGGACTGGTTCCATCCGAGCCGGGACGGGCAGTCGAAGCTCGCGGAGATCGCCTACCGCGTGGTGACCGCGCGCAGGGCGCCCGGCCGGGACTGAGCGGGCGCCCCCGGCAGGACGGCGGTAGGACGGCTCCCCGGGGCGGATGTCAGGGGTCCGCCCCGGAAAGCCGTCGGCTCGGGTGCCGTGCGGCGGTGGGGGCACCGCCGCAGGGGCTCAGATCTCGGTGGCCGCGCTGACCCGGAGGTCGAGGACGGAACGGCCGGCCTCGACGGCGTACGGTCCGGGGACGGCCGTCCAGTCGCCGGCCTCCTCGTCCCAGATCTGGAAGGCGCGCCGGGCGATGTGGACGACCGCCTCGGCGCTCTGTCCCGCGGCGGCCTCGACGCCCGCGAAGCCGGCCAGCCAGCGCGCGGGCCGCTCGCTCTCGGGGGCGTCCGGCACCGGGTCGGTGGGGGCGAGGTAGACCTGGACGGTCTCGCGGCCGGTGCGCTCACCCCGGTTGCGGACCCGTACGGTGACGGTCAGGCCGTCCTCGGCGGGCTCCACGGTGAGCGACTCGTACGTCCAGTCGGTGTAGCCGAGGCCGTGCCCGAAGGGGTAGGCGGGGGTGGCGCCGGCCTTCTCCCAGGCGCGGTAGCCGATGAAGACGCCCTCCTCGTACTCCAGCTTCCCGTCGGTGGGGGTGGTGCGGGTGACGGGGGCGTCGGCGAGGGTCTTCGGCCAGGTCGTGGGGAGCCGGCCGCCGGGTTCGGCGGCGCCCAGCAGGACGTCCGCGAGCGCGGCCCCGCCCTCCTGTCCGGGGAACCAGCCGAGCAGGACGGCGGCGACCTCCTCGCGCCAGGGCAGTTCGACCGGGGAGCCGGCGTTGACGACGACGACGGTGCGCGGGTTGACGGCGGCCACGGCCCGCACCAGGTCGTTCTGGCGGCCCGGCAGGCCCAGGTCGCGGCGGTCGAAGCCCTCGGACTCGACGCGTTCGGTGGTCGCGACGACCACGACGGCGGTGTCGGCGGCCCGGGCGGCCTCGACGGCGCGGGCGATCAGCTCGTCGGCGTCGTGTTCGGGGTCCTGGTGCAGCAGGGTGAAGACGATCGCCTGGATCGGCAGCCCCTCGGGCTTGGCGACGGTGTGCAGGAGGCTCAGTTCGACGCTCCGGCCCTCGGTGAGGTCGAGGCGGCCGCGTTCCGTGGGCTTCCCGAAGAACGCCTCGAAGGGGTCGGCGGCGTCGCCGAGCCGCATCTCTCCGGTGTAGAGGAGGTTCCCGTCGACGGTGAGCCGGAAGCCGCCGACGCCCCGGGTTCCGAAGGCGTGGCTGCCGCTCTCGCGCGGGGTGAAGGTGCCGGTGACCTCGATGGTGTGCACCGTCTCGTAGCTGACGCCCTCGGGCAGGTCGCTGCCCATCCACTGGATGTGCCCGGAGGGCAGCGGCACGGTCGCGAGGACCTCGCCGTCCGCGTCGCGGCAGATCGCGCGCAGGGCGAAGCCCTTGCCCGCGACGTCCAGTTCGTTGGCCGGGTCGGCGCCGACCTCGTACGACAGGGCGCCCTCGGGCAGCGCGGCGCTCAGCCCGTCGAGCGGGGAGACGACGTGGTCGGGGTAGACGGTCGCGGAGCCGCCGCCGAGCACCCGGGCGTCCCGGGCGGCGGCGCCGCTGAGCGCGATGCGGGGGCCGGCCGGGTCGAGGGGCAGGACGCCGCCCTCGTTGCGGACGAGGACGAAGGAACGGGTGGCGATCTCGCGGGCGAGCGCGTCCCCGTCGACGGGTGCGGGCAGTGCGTCGGCGGCGACGACCGGTTCGGTGGTCGTGAGGGCGCCGGTGCGGGCCGCGAGCAGCAGGACGCGGCGCACGGCCTCGTCGACGACCGGCTCGTCGACCTCGCCGGCGCGGACGGCGGCGGCCAGGTTCTCCCCGTAGACGGTCCTGGGTCCGGGCATCGCGAGGTCGAGTCCGCCGAGGGCGTCGCCGACGGTGGAGCGGGCGGCGGTCCAGTCGGAGACGTTGATCCCGTCGAAGCGCCATTCCCCGCGCAGCACCTCGTTGACGAGGTAGCGGTGCTCCGTCATCGAGGTGCCGTTGACCGTGTTGTAGGCGGTCATGATGCCCCAGGGGTGGGCGTTCTTGACGATGGTCTCGAAGGGGGCGAGGTAGAGCTCGCGCAGGGGGCGCGGGGCGATGCGGTTGTCGACGGTGAAGCGGTCGGTCTCGGCGTCGTTGCCCACGAAGTGCTTGACGGTGGTGCCGACGCCGCCGGACTGCACGCCCTGGACGTAGCCGGTGCCGATCGCCCCGGTCAGGTACGGGTCCTCGCTGTAGGTCTCGAAGTGCCGGCCACCCAGCGGTGAGCGGTGCAGGTTGACGGTCGGCGCGAGCAGGACGTGCACGCCCTTGCGGCGGGCCTCCTGGGCGAGCAGTCGTCCGGCGCGGCGGGCGAGGTCCGGGTCCCAGGTCGCGGAGAGCGCGGTCGGCGACGGCAGGGCGATCGACGGGTCGTCGGCGGTGGAGCGCACTCCGCGCACACCGACCGGGCCGTCGGACATGACCAGGGAGTCGAGGCCGATCTCGGGAAGCGCGGGCAGCGACCAGAAGTCCTGCCCGGCCAGCAGCCGCGTCTTGGTGTCGAGGTCGAGTTTGCCGAGCGCCGCTTCCACGGCGGCCTCGTGGGCCGCCTGCTGCCCGGCGGTGATCGCTTGTCCCGGGACGTGCCGCCCCTCGGGGGTGCTGGATGAGCCTGTCACGGCCGTACTCCTCGTGTCGCTGCCTGCCGGGGTCCGTCTGGAGCGGCTCCCCAGGAAACGGGTCGGACATATCTTGCACCCGCGAGCTTGTAGAGCGGTAGGTATCGTAACCTTCGCGTTACTTCCGGGGCTGTGCGTTCCCGGTGGTGCGAGGGGGGCGTCATGCTGGGGTCGGCGTGCGTGGCCTGGACGCCGACGCGGGGACGCGGGTTCGCGCGGGAACAGGCAATCGGGGACCGGGAAGCCGGGGAAGGGGAAGCACAACGCATGGGCAGGGCCAGGAGCGAGGGGCGGCGCGCGGAGATCCTCCGGGCGACCTTGGAGGTCATCGCGGAGAAGGGGTACCGGGGTGCGACGCTCGGCGCGGTCGCGGAGCGGGTGGGGCTGACGCAGCAGGGGCTGCTGCACCACTTCCCCACGAAGGAGGCGCTGCTCGTCGCGGTGCTCGCCGAGCGCGACCAGTGGGACGCGCTGCCCAGCGGCGTGTGGCGTCTGGACCTGCTGGCCTCGCTCGTGGAGTACAACGCGATGCGGCCGGGGATCGTGCAGACCTTCAGCGCGCTGCTCGGCGAGAGCGTCACGGACGCCCACCCGGCCAAGGACTTCTTCACCCGCAGGTATGTCGCGGTGCGCGGCGACATGGCCTCGGTGCTGCGCGGGGCCTACGGCGAGCGGCTGCCGAGCGGGCTGACGCCGGAGCGGGCCGCCGCGCTGATGGTCGCGGTGATGGACGGGCTCCAGTACCAGTGGCTGCTGGACCCCGGGGCGGTGGACATGGCCGACGCCTTCCGCGACTTCCTCGTCCTGCTGGAGGGCGCGCAGACGCCCGCCGCCGAGGCGTGAGGGACCGGTGGCGGGGTGCGCCACCGGCCCCTCACGCCGCATCGTGCGTTCAGCTCACCGCCCGGGGGTGGCCGTCGTGCCGTGCGGGGCGGGCACCCCTTCGCTCGCGGTGCGGCCGTTTCGTCCGTCTTCGCCGCCCGCGGCCTCGTCCTCGTCCTCGTGGAGCAGGTCCCTGGCCAGCAGGGTGGCGCCCGCGACGGCGCCCGGCATGAGGAACACCGCGACGAAGGGGACGAGGAAGGCGAGGCCGAGCGGCACGCCGAAGCCCCAGGCGAGGGTGCGGCGGGCGCGCAGCAGGGCGAGCCGCTGCCGCAGGTCGACGCGGCGCCGCGCGAGGGCGATCGAGGTGAGTTCCTCGGTGAGGAAGAAGCCGGTGACGCCGAAGCCGATGACGGGGACGACGGTCTGCCCGACGAACGGCAGGAAGCCGAGCGCGAACAGCAGGACGCCCCAGACGCCGGCGCGCACGAGGATGCGCAGCCCGTCCCGGACGCTGATCCACAGCTCGCGCCCCACGGACAGCCCGGACTCGGGCGCGTACCCGGCCACGTCGCGGTCCACGTCCTCGGACAGGGCGTCGTAGAAGGGCTGCCCGATCAGCAGGGTCACGGCGGTGAAGGTGAGGACGGACAGGAGCAGCCCGAGCGCGAACAGGACGACGGTGAGGGCGTCGCGGAAGAGCGACTGCCAGGGCGAGGACCAGTCGTCGGCGAACGGGGTGGCCCAGCCGACCAGGTCCACGCCCCACAGAGCCAGCGCGACGAGGGCGGCGGCGTAGAGCACGAAGGTGATCAGGCCGGGCAGCAGGCCGAGGCCGAAGCGCTTTCCGTGGCGTCCGACCCAGCGCTGGCCCTGCAACAAGTAACCGAATCCGGTGGCGAGATCACGCATGGGAGGACTGTAGCGGCGGGGTGCGCGGCCGCGCACCGGCCGCGCGCCGAGGTCCCCGGACCGGCGACGGGCGCCCGCCGGACCGTGCGACGGCAGGACGCCCGAACTGCCGCACGGTCGCGGCCGGTTCGGCACCGGACGGCACCCCGTGCGGACGGGCCGCCGCCGCACGGGGCGGTACGCGGGTTCTCGCGGTTACTTCGTGAGGTCCACGATCATCTTGCCGGTGTTCTCGCCGCGCAGGAGGCCGAGGAAGGCGTTGAGCCCGTTCTCGACACCGGCCGCGAGGGTCTCCCGGTACTTGAGCTTCTCGTCGCGGACCCAGACGGCCACTTCCTCGACGAACTGGCCCTGGAGATCGGCGTGGTCCTGCACGAGCATGCCCTCGATGCGCAGGCGCTTGCCGATGACCTGCATGAGGTTGCGCGGGGCCGCGGGCGGCTCGGTCGAGTTGTACTGCGCGATGAGGCCGCAGATCGCGAAGCGCGCGTGCACGTTGGCGCTGCTGATCGCCGCCTCCAGGTGCTCGCCGCCGACGTTGTCGAAGTAGACGTCGATGCCGTCGGGGGCGGCCGCCTTGAGCTGCTCGGAGACGGGGCCGTCCTTGTAGTTGAAGGCGGCGTCGAAGCCCAGTTCGTCCACCAGGTACTTGACCTTCTCCGCGGAACCGGCCGAGCCGATGACCCGTGAGGCGCCCTTGATCCGGGCGATCTGGCCGACCTGGCTGCCGACCGCGCCCGCCGCCCCGGAGACGAACACCGCGTCGCCCTCCTTGAACCCGGCCACCCGCAGCAGGCCCGCGTAGGCGGTGAGACCGGTCATGCCGAGCACACCGAGGTAGGCGGAGAGCGGGGCGAGGTCCGGGTCGACCCTGGTGACGTGCTCGGCCGGGACCGAGGCGTACTCGCGCCAGCCCGCGAAGTGCAGGACGTAGTCGCCCTCGGCGACGTCCTCGCTGTTCGAGGCGATCACCTGGCCGACGGCGCCGCCCTGCATCGGCTGGTCGAGCTCGAACGGCGGCACGTAGGACTTCACGTCGTTCATCCGGCCCCGCATGTAGGGGTCGACCGAGAAGTACAGGTTGCGCACCAGGACGCGGCCCGGGGCGGGCGGCTGGATCGGCACCTCGCGCAGGGCGAAGTCCTCCGGCACCGGCCAGCCGTCGGGGCGGCGGACGAGGTGCCATTCACGGCTGGTGGTGGGAAGGGCTGACATGCGGGTGCCTCCTGCTTGCTCGGGGATCGCCGTACTCCGGAGTTCGCGGTGCTCGCCGTACGTCAGAGCCGTACGCCGGAGCCGTACGCCGACATCGCGTTACTTCAGGTTCCAGAAGTTTCACTACTTGAAACAACCATGGACATGAATATTTTACGTTGTCAAGTAAATGGGTAGACTGTGGGGCATGGCCACTCGTACCCGCCGCGCCGGTTCCGACTCCGCGTCCGACTCCCCGCCCGCCTCCGGGTCCCGGGACCGGTCGGGGACGGACCGCCTGTCCCTCGACGTCGTGCAGCTCATCGGCGCCGTGGTCGGCCGCTACCACGAGGAGTACGAGCTGGCGGCCTCCCGGCACGCGCTGACCGGCGCGCAGGCCAAGGTCCTCGGTCTCCTGTCCCTGGAGCCGATGCCCATGCGCCGGATCGCGCGCAAGCTCAAGTGCGAGCCCTCGAACGTGACGGGCATCATCGACCGGCTGGAGGCGCGCGGGCTCGTCGAGCGGCGTCCCGACCCGGCCGACCGGCGGGTCAAGCTCGCGGCGCCCACCGAGCGCGGCAGACAGACGGCGCGGCAGCTGCGGGACGGGCTGGACTTCGCGCGTGAGCCCCTGGCCGGCCTGTCCCGTGCGGAGCGGCTCGTGCTGCGCGACCTCCTGATCCGGGTGGTCGGCGAGGAGGAGGCACGCGAGGTCACGTCCTCGCCGGGGTACGACCCGGGACCGGAAACGGCCGTCGCGGTGGTCACGCCGCCCAGCGCCGTCCCCGCACCCGGCCGGCACGACTGAGCCGCGACCGCTCCCGCCGTCACCGTCCCGGCCGCGCGAAGCCGTACGGAAGGCCGCTCCGGCTCCGGACCTCGCACTCCCGGGAGGGACCTCGCACTCCCGGGACCCTGCTCCGGGCCCTCGCGTCCGCGATCCCGCACGATGGGGGCATGGCCGCTTCCCCGCCCCCGCCCCCGTTCACCCCGCTCGACTTCCAGCTCGTCCTGCTGCGCCGGATGGCCGACCACCAGCCGGACCTGGTGGACCGGGCCCGGCACACGCTCGGGGTGAGTCCGGCGCAGATGCGGGAGGCGAACCGCCGCTGGCAGGCGAAGGTGCGGGGCCGGTACGCGCGCGGGGCCGCGGCGCGCTACCGCTCGGTGCTCGGCGCCCCGGCCTCCCGTGAGCGGCGGCGGATCGGGGATCTCGACTGCGAGGCGCTGGCCTGGCCGGTGCCGCTCTGGCCCGGTCTGCGGTTCGAGGTGCTGCTCGGCCCGGGCGGCGCCGTGTGGAACGAGTGGCTGGTACGGGCCCCCGGCGCCCCGGCCCCGGCCCTGCGGACGACGGCGGACCTGCTGCCGTGGTCGGCGACGGTGGACGAGGTGGCCCGGGCCTTCGCACCCGCCCGGCCCCTGGAGGGCACCGCCCCCACCCGGTGGCGGCTGGCCTTCGATGCCCCCGAGGTCGTCGGCGGTCCGAAGCTGCCCCGTGTCGCGGAGTTCACCTGGGGACTGTTGCAGACGCTCACCTGACCGCGCCTCCCGCACCGCGCGGCGCCGCCTCCCCCGGTCCTGCGGGGAGACGGCGCCGCCGGGTGCGTCACGTGACCTGCGGCTGAGGAGCCGCCGTCACTCAGTCCCTGCCGAAGTGCTGCCGAAGTGCTGCCGAAGCGCCTTACCGGAGTCGTCACTTGACGGCCAGCGCGTCCGTGAGCACCTGCGTCACCGCGCCGCCCCGGTTGTCGCGGACGGAGGCGCGCAGGGACACGGTGTGCGCCTCGCGCGGCACCGACAGGGTGCCGCTCCAGTTCGCGCCCTTCTTCGCGAGGTCGACCGTGGTCCAGTTCCGGCCCTGGTCGTAGGAGACGGCGAGCGCCCCGGTGGTGAGGGTCCCGGTGTCCGAGGCACCCACGACGTACGCGGCGTCGAGGCCGACAGGCAGCTTCTTCCCGGCCCTGACCGTGCCGTCGAGCGCGGTGTCCACGTCGAAGCCGAGGTTGATCATCGGCAGGTAGGTGTAGTGGTCCTCGGGCGTCTGCGCGGACCTGACCTCCCAGGCCGTGTGACCCTTGCCGCCGTAGCCCCAGACCTCCGGGTCCGTCGTCGTGTCGGTGACGACCTTGTAGGTGTGCTCGCCCGGGTCCGCATCCCACAGGTTGTAGCCGGAGCTGGTCTGCCTGCCCGCGCTCACGCCGTCGACCAGGACCTCGGTGGTCTGGGTCAGCGAGTCGTCGTTCCACACGTCGCCGAAGCCCGTGTGGTCGGGCCCCGAGTCGCCCCAGCCGGGCGTGTTGAAGGCCAGGCTGTCGCCCACCCGGGTCTGTCCCCAGCCCAGGCCCGTGCCGAGCCACGGATGCAGTACGGGCTTGAACCAGTCGAGCTTCGTGTGCTTTGCGCCCGGGTAGGCGACGAGTCCGCCGCGCTCCTCCAGGGACAGGCCGGGGCCCGCGGTGAGCGACTCGTGCCAGCGCTGTCCCTCGGCCGCGGTCACGTAGTCGGTGCGCTTTCCCGGGTAGGAGGCCCGCTCGGGGAAGCCGAAACCGATGGGGAAGGTGTCGGTGATCGAGTAGCGGAACTCGCCGCCGGTCTGCGGCTTGGGCGCGTAGTACGTCGTGTCGACGACCGCGAGGTCCTTGGCCTTCGGAGCGATCGTCAGGTCCTTCGCGGGGATCGCGCCCGGGTACCCCTCCGACAGGTCGTACACGTATGGGGAGTTGGGCTCACCGGTGAGCTGCGCCTTCTTCCCCTTGGCGGCCGCCCGGGCGAGCTTCGCCGCGTCGGCCGCGTTCACGGTGGCCACGGGGATCGCGAGTTCCTGGCCGTCCGCGCCGCCGAAGTCCGCCATGAGCCGGCCGGGCTCGTCGTCGGTGACGAACAGCGCGGCGGCCCCGGCGTCCACCGCGTACCGCGCCAGCTCGTTGGCGGCGAGGGAGCCGTCGGCGTGCACGAGGACGGCCTTGCCCTGCACGTTCCGGCCCTCGTACGCGGCGGCGGCGCCGTCGCCCGCGTCGAACAGGGCGGCGGTCAGCTTCCCGTCGAGGCTCTGGGAGCCGTACTGGAGGGTGGTTTCGCCGAGGGCGGTGCCGCCCGCCTTCACGGTGAGCAGCGGCTTGCCCAGGCGCCACACGGTGCGGTACTCGAAGGTGCCGGTGCCCGGTTTGCGGGTGGGCGCGGCGAAGACGCTGTCGTAGGTGAGCGGGACCTGGACCGCGGCGCTGTAGTCCGAGCCGTTCGCCGAGCGGTCGGCCTCCATGAGCAGTTGCCGGGTCTCGGTGCGCCGGTCGAGGTCGACGCCGATCTCGCGCAGTTCCCGGCCGTCCAGGGTGATCTCGCGGTCCCGGTCGAGGGTGATCCCGGGGTCGGCGAGGTAGCCGAGGCCGAGGGAGTCCGCGCCGTGGCCGCCGCGTACGTCGAGGAAGGTGCTCAGGGCGTACGAGCCGGGCTTCAGGCGCAGTCGCAGGGTTCCGGAGGAGCCCACGGAGGCGGGCACCACCTGGGCGTCCGCCGCGAGTTCCTGCACGGCGAGCGAGGCGGGCGCGGGGGCCCCGTCACGGTCCTTGACGTGGACGGTGAGGGTGTACCGCTCCTCCTCCTTGACGAGCCCGAACACGGTGTGCGCGACGGTACGCCCGTCGGCCGTGGCGAGGATCTGCCCGGAGGTGGTGCCGACGGGGGCCTTGGCGGCGTCCCCGGTGACGGTGGTGTGCGCGGTGCCGTGGGCGGGGACGGTGAGCTGCCGGTCGGCGAGGGTCACGACGCCGTCCGGGGCGCCGGTCGCCGAGAGGTCCAGGGTGACCGGGGCGCCGGAGGAGTTGTCGTAGGTGACGGTACGGGTGACCGGCTTGTCCTCGTCGTAGGGCCAGCCGTGGAAGCCGAGGTCGGCGCTGCCGCTGGCGGTGACCTTCGCGTCGATCGCGTCGGGCACGCTGACCCGGCCGGCGCCCAGGGTGTAGGCGGAGGCGTCGAGCGTGGTGGAGGTCGACATGAGCGCGTCCTTCAGCTCACGCCAGCCCCAGCCGGGGTGCTGCTGGGCGAGGAGCGCGGCGACGCCCGCGACGTGCGGGGTGGCCATCGACGTCCCGCTCATGGTGGTGTACGCGCCCTCGCCCGCGGAGAGCGAGGAGCGGGCGGCGAGGATGCCGACGCCGGGCGCGGACAGGTCGGGCTTGAGCGCGTTGTCACCGAGGCGCGGTCCGGCGCTGGTGAAGTAGGCGGCCTGGTCGGCGGAGTCGACGGCGCCGATGGTGAGCGCGTCGTCGGCGGCGCCCGGTGAGCCGATCGAGGTGGGTGAACCGGTGTTGCCCGCGGCGACGACGAAGAGGGCGCCGGTCTCCTCGGACAGGGTGTTGACGGCCTCGGCCATGGGGTCGGTGCCGTCGCTGGCCTCCTGGGAACCGAGGCTCATCGACACGATCCTGGCGTCGGCGTCCTTGGCGGCCCACTCCATGCCGGCGATGATCTGGGACTCGGAGCCCGAGCCCTCGTCGCTGAGCACCTTGCCGATGGCGAGGTCGGCCTCGGGCGCGACGCCCTTCTCCTTGCCGCCGGAGGCGGCGCCGCTGCCGCCGACGGTCGAGGCGGTGTGCGTGCCGTGTCCGTCGCGGTCGGCGGTCTGCTGGCCCTCGATGAAGCTCCGGGAGTCGGAGACCCTGCCCTTGAGGTCGGGGTGGTCGGCGTCGATCCCGGTGTCGAGGACGGCGACCTTGACGCCCTTGCCGGTGAGCCCGGCCGCCCAGCCCTCGGGGGTGCCTATCTGCGCGTTGGACTCGGCCATGTCGGCCTTGACCTGTCCGTCCAGCCACACCTTGGCGACGCCCCCGCCGAACGCCGCCTTGTGCGGCTGCGCGGAGCGCGATCGGGCGGCGGCCGGTGTGAGGGAGTCCCACAGGCTTTTGGGCTGGTCCGCGCGGACGGCGACCGCGTCGATGCTGGGCAGGGCGCGGACCTGGTCGGTGCCGCGCGGGGCGGCGAGCGCGCCGCGGGCCGTCTTCGCCCCGTAGGCGACGATGAGCGGCAGTGCGGGGACGGCCTTCTTGCCCGCCTGCGCGGCGATTCCCTGCTCGATGAGTCCGGTGACGTCGAACAGCCGGGGGTCGAGCACCCCGGCGTCGAGGTACGGCCGGGCCTCGGCGGGTACGACGGTGATGCGGCCGTCGACGGTGTCGGTGCGCACGGTTCCGGTCGCGCCCGGGGCCCGGTCCACGGCGACCGTGCTGCGTCCGGAGCCGAGGTCGGTGACGGTGACCTTGTCGCCGGTCACCAGGGTCACCGTCCGCGCGGCCGGGGCGACGGCGGTACGGGCCTGCCCGCCCGCCGCGTCCGGGACAGCCGCGTGCGCGAACGACCCGCCCGGAAGCAGGACGAGCGCGAGCCCGGCGGGCAGCAGCGAGGCTCTGCGCCACGAAGGTGCTCTGGTCATGGATGCCCTCTCCTCCACGGCCGGGTCGGGGGGCCCGGCACTGCGGAAGAGTCTGGGGCGACTTGTGGTGCGGCGTGGTTGCGCGGGCTGGCGGGAAGCAGCCAGGCGCCTTCCCGCCAGGAGGCGTGCGCCGTGGGGGAGTTGGCGGCGGCCGGACCGCACTCCCCCGCGTGGACGCCGATTTCCTTACGGCTGCGGGTCGTTGGCGTCGTACTGGGCGAAGCGCCGCCACTTCAGGGCGACGAGGCCGATGCCGAGGAGGCACAGCAGTCCGCCGCCGGTCACGGTCACCGCGGGCGAGCTCAGGTCGGCGGCGGAACCGGCGAGGAAGTCGCCGAGCCGGGGACCGCCCGCGACCACCACGATGAACACGCCCTGGAGCCGGCCGCGCATGTCGTCGGGCGCGGCGGCCTGGAGCATCGTGGACCGGAAGACCATGGAGACGGAGTCGGCGGCCCCGGCGAGGGCGAGGAACAGCAGGCCGAGCCAGAGGTTGCGGGTGAGCCCGAACACGGCGATCGCGAGGCCCCAGGCGGCGACCGCGAGCAGGATCGCGAGCCCGTGCCGCCGCACCCTGCCCTGCCAGCCGGAGAGCACTCCGCCGAGCAGGGCGCCCACGGCGGGCGCCGCGACGAGCAGCCCGACGGTGCCCGCGTCGCCGCCGTACCAGAGGACCGCGACAGCGGGGAACAGCGCGCGCGGCGAGGCGAAGATCATGGCGCACAGGTCGGAGACGAAGGTGGTGCGCAGGTTCGGGCGGGTCGCGAGGAAGCGCAGCCCGTCCAGGACCGAGGCGCGTTTCGCCGCGCCCCGGCCGCGGTCGGGGCGCATCGAGGGCAGCCGCCACATCGCGTACAGCGAGACGCTGAAGGCGAGGGCGTCGATGAGGTACGCGGACTGGTAGCCCCACAGTCCGACGAGCACCCCGCCGAGCATCGGCCCGACGAGCGTGCCCGAGGTCGTGGTCATCGAGCTGAGGGCGTTCGCGGCGGGCAGGTGCTCCGGCGCCACCAGGCGCGGGATCATCGAGGAGCGGGCGGGGGCGTTGATCGCCCCGCACACCGCCTGGAGCGCGACGATCGCGTACAGGAACCACACGTGGTGGAAGCCGGCCAGCGCGCCGCCCGCGAGGGCGAAGGACAGCGCGCACGAGCCGATCGCGCTGTACAGGCCGAGGGTGCGCCGGTCCACGGTGTCCGCGATCGCCCCGCCGTACAGCCCGAAGACGACGAGCGGGACGAGGGAGAACAGGCCGACCAGGCCGACGGAGAAGCTGGATCCGGTGAGGTCGTAGACCTGGAGCGAGACGGACAGCGCGGTCATCGCCTGCCCGATCCAGGAGATCGTGTTGCCGACCCACAGCCGCCGGAAGTCCGCGGAGACCCGCAGCGGGGTCAGGTCGGCGAAGACCCGCCGACGCCCGGGCTGCTGCGGGCCGTCCCCGGCGCTCTCCTCGGTCGGGACGGGCTGGGAGGGGACGGCGGGGCGCGGAGCCCCGGCGGGTATCGCGGCGGCGTCGGAGGGGTCGAGGCCCTGTTCGGCGTCCGGGACCACGGGGGCCTGCGGGGCGGTGGAGGCGGGCGGGGCGGGCTCGGTCCCCCCGGAGGGGACGCTCCCGGAGGTTGTACGGGTCACAGGGGATGTTAACCCGTTACCACAGGCGCTCACCCGGACGGGCCAGGGAGCGGACCGGTGCGCACGGCGCCGCACGGGCCGCGCGCGGCCCGGCGGACCGGGTGTCCGGGGCGCCCGCCCGGAGCAGTCCGGCGCGCGCCGCGGCCCGTCCGGTACCACGATGCGAACAGGGGCGCCGTCCGGTGGCTCCTTCCGGCCGGTTCCTCGGGAGGCAATGCCGTGGCCGTCAGTCTTGAGCAGTTGCGCCGCTGTCACATCGCGGTCGACCTGGGTGCCGCGCGGACCAGGGTGTTCGTGAAGGGCGCCGGTCTTGTCGTCGACGAACCGAGCGTCGCCGCGGTCAACACCAGGACCGGGGGGCTCCTCGCGGTCGGCGAGTTCGCGGAGCGCATGACGGGCCGCACCCCCGACTACATCCGCGTGGTACGGCCCGTCTCGGGCGGCACCGTCGTCGACATCGACATGGCCCAGCGGATGCTGCGCAACCTGCTCGGCGACAAGCTGCGCCGCACCCTGCGCCGCAAGCCCCGGCTGCGCGCCGCCGCCTGCACCCCGCACGAGTCGGACCCGCTGGCCCGCCGGGCGACCGTCGAGACCCTGGTGGGCCTCGGCGCGCGCCGCGTCGAACTCGTCGACACGCTGATCGCGGCTGCGGTCGGCTGCGGACTGCCCGTGGAGCGGCCCGAGGCCACGATGGTCCTGGTGTGCGGGGCCGCGACGACGCAGATCGCGGTGTTGTCCCTCGGCTCGATCGTGACGGCGCAGCGCGTCCCGGTGGGCGGGGACGCGATCGACAACGCGGTCGTGCAGCACCTGCGCCGGCGCCACTCCCTGCTGCTCCCGGCCCAGTCGGTGCGCCCGCTCCAGCTCGCGCTGAGCGGCGCGGGCCTCACCGCGCAGGGGCCGCACTCCACGGAGATCCACGGCCGGGACGTGGTCACCGGACTGTCCCGCGCGGTGACGGTGGACACGGCGGCCGTCAGGGAGGCCATCCACACCCCGCTGACCTCGGTGATCGACGGCATCAGCCGGGTCCTGCGGGTGTGCCCGCCCGACCTCGTGGCCGATCTGGCCGAGAGCGGCATCACGATGGTCGGCGGCAGCGCCCTCCTGCCGGGCCTGGACCAGATGCTGTCCAAGGCCACCGGCATGCACGTCCGGATCGCCGAACGCCCCGACGTGTGCGCGGTGATGGGCCTCGGCGCGATGCTGGAGGGCCGGGTCGCCCCGATGACGCTGAACCCACTGGCCACGCGGTAACGGCCCCCGGGACACGGCGGGCCGTCAGCGCCGCCCCGCCGGTTCACGCAGCGCGTCCGGCACCGCCGCGCGCAGCGCCTCGGCCACGACGGCGACGGCGGGCCGCCCGCCCGCACCCGCCCGGTGCGCGACGGCGGTACGACGGACCGTGTCCAGGGCGCTCAACGCGACGCCGCTGGGCGGCTGTTCCACCGCCGACTCCGGTACGAGGGCGACGCCCTGCCCGGCTGCGACGAGCGTCAGCACGGTGTCGAAGTCGTCGACCCGGTGCCGGGTGCGCGGCACGAATCCGGCGGAGCGGCAGGCCCGCACGGTCATCGTGCGGCACAGGGTCCCCTCCGTCGCGGTGATCCACGGCTGGTCACCGCACTCCGCGAGGGTCCGGTGCGCCCCGGGACGCGGCTGGCCCCCGCCTTGTCGGTCCACTCCGCGAGTGTGTTCGCTGAGCCGAACCCCTCGGTCGTCAAGGCGCTGCTGCACCGGGCCGGCCTGATCCCCACGCCCGCCGTACGGCTGCCGTTGCTGGCGGCGGGCGAGGCGGTGGTGGAACGGGCGGTCCGGGCACTCGGCGAGGCGGGGGCGGACGACGGGCGGGTGCGGGCCTGCCGGGTTACTTCCGCGCCCACTTCCTGAGCGCGGCGCGGTCCTCGAAGTTGCCGAGGTTCGTGTCGATGGGGGTGCTCGTGTACTGGTGGAACCGCCAGGGCGCCTTGATCCCGGGTTTGCCGGGTTTGCCGTTGTAGTCGGCGATCCACAGCCCGTCCCCGGCGAAGGAGGTGGTGTCGCGGTTGAGCCAGAAGTCGCGGTTGCAGTAGAGGACGACCCGGTGCGTCTCGCCGCGCAACTTCTGCACGGCGCGGAGGAACTGGTCCTTCTGCGCGTTGCTCGCCGCGGTGCCGTCCCCGGTGGTCTCCCAGTCGCAGGCGAGCACGTCGTAGTGGACGCTCGCGCACTTCTCCACGAAGTACTCGGCCTGCGCCTGGATGTTGCCGGGCCACAGGAAGTGGTAGAAGCCGACCACGCAGCCCGCGTCCCGGGCGCGCTTGGCCTGTCCGGACTGTTTGGGGTTGATGTACGAACGGCCCTCCGTCGCCTTGATGAAGACGAAGGACATGCCGTCGGTGCTGAAGGAATCCTGATAGCTGCTGACGTCGATGCCCTTGACTGCCATGCGCTGCTCCTCGTCCCCCGGGCGCCCGGCACCGGTCGGACACGACCGGTTGTCTCGGTCCGCGATCTCCATTCTGTCCCTCCAGGTGCCCCGGCCGGGCGAGTTCAGCGGATTCACCCGGATCATGGAAGCCCTCGGGATCATTCGAGGGGCGCGCGTCCTCGGGCAGCGCGCGGGGGTCGCCCGACCGGCGGTCTCTCCGGCCCGGCCCCGCGACGGCCGAACGTTCCTTCAGTACGACAATTTGCCACTCCGGGGTGACAGGCTCGCTCCGGGCGCGGGAACCGCGCACAGGCCCCCCTGGCTTTCCGCGTACGCAGCGGACGGGCTTCGGCGCGAGCCGGGTCCCGACCGACCGCCCCGGACGGGGGACAAGGTCCCTCCCGCGCCGGTCATGCGTCCCCTTAGACTCACCCCGCCCGGTTCACCCTCGCCTCCGGGTTCTACGTTGTTGTCCTCCCGACCCGCCCCTGGAGGCGCCCACAGGTGCCGTCGGTGCCGCCCCGCGCCCGCCGCGGCCGTCACGTCGTCACCGCCGCACCACCGCCCGCACCACCGCCCGCACCGCCAGCCCTCACCGGAACCAAGTGCCGCGCCCAGCCTCCGGGCGCCCGGACGATTGCGTGATTCATGACCGGCCAGCCGCCCGCACCCGAGAGCCCCGACCGTCGCCGCGGACACCGGGGCGCCGCCCCCGAGCGGTCCCGTCGCCGCCGGGGAGAGCGCCCGCGCGGACGCGGCAGGGCCCGTGCCCGCAGCCGTAAGAAGCTGTTCTGGGTGATCGGCGCGTCGGTGGCGGCACTGGCGGTGGCCGCGGGCACCACGGTCTACCTGCGGCTCAGTTCCAACATCGACACCTTCGACGGCGCCGGTCTCAGCCACCAGCGCCCGGACGACACCCCCGGTGACGCGCAGAACGTCCTGCTCATCGGCTCCGACAGCCGGTCCGGGGACAACGCCTCGCTCGGCGGGGGGAAGGACGCGGTGGGGCGTTCGGACACCACGATCCTGCTGCACGTCTACGCCGATCACCGGCACGCCGTCGGGGTGTCGATACCGCGCGACTCCCTCGTCGACATACCGCCCTGCCGCCTCCCGGACGGTTCGTGGACCCCGACCCGGTCCAACGCCATGTTCAACTCGGCCTTCTCCATGGGCAGTACGGTCGAGGGCAACCCGGCCTGCACCCAGAACACCGTCGAATCGCTCACCGGCCTGCGCGTGGACCACACCGTCGTCGTGAACTTCGAGGGGTTCTCCGCGATGACCTCGGCGGTCGGCGGGGTGCCGGTGTGCCTGCCGAACGACATCTACCAGAACGACCTGAACCCGCACCGCGCGACGCCGGGCGAACTCATCTACCGCAAGGGGGAGCAGAAGGTCTCCGGCAAGGCGGCCCTCGACTACGTACGGCTGCGGCACGGCATCGGCGACGGTTCCGACATCGGCCGCACCAAACGCCAGCAGGCCTTCATCTCCAGCCTCATCGGCCAGGTCAAGAAGAAGGGCTTCAGCCCCACCACGCTGCTCCCGCTCGCCAACGCGGCGACCAAGTCGCTGACCGTCGACCCGGGGCTCGGCTCCGCGAGCAAGCTGCTGTCCTTCGCCATGTCCCTCAAGAGCATCGACCTGGCCAACATCCAGTTCATCACGACTCCCTGGCGCTACGAGGGGGCCCGGGTCGCCCTCCAGCACCCGGACGTGGACGCGCTCTGGGCCACCCTCAAGGCCGACCGCACCCTCGACGGCCAGGAGACCGACAAGAAGAAGACGAAGAAGGCCGGCGCCAGCCCCTCCCCGACGACCGGCGCCGCGGCCGTGGACGGGGCGGGCGTCACCGTGGCCGTCTACAACGGCACCACCACCACGGGCCTCGCCGCCCGGGCCACGACCCTTCTGCGCGCCCACCAGTTCACGGTCACCGGCACCGCGACCGCCGGTTCCCAGAACCACGCCACGACCGTCGTCCAGTACGGCCCCGGTTTCGAGGCCGGCGCCCAGAAGCTCGCCGAACTCTTCCCCGGCGCCCAGCTCCAGCAACTCGACGGCGTACAGATCAACCTGATCGCGGGCCAGGACTACGCCGCCGTCCCCGCGGCCTCCGACGCCCCCGAGGCACCCGCCCCGCTGCCTTCGAAGGTCAGCAGCCAGGCTCGTTCCGCCGACCGCGGCATCTGCGAGGACCTGTCGTACGGGTGACCCGTCGCGGGGCCGGCGGTGACGTCCCCGCCGGGGCCCGCGCTCTTCGCACGGCCGGGAACGGGGGACGTTCCGGGTCCGGTGCTCCTGCGTGGGGTCGCGCCGTGCCGGACGACGTCCCCACGCGCTCGCCAACGGCCTGCGGGAAGACCTGCTCGCCGGGCGGGCCGACGGCGCGGGAGCCGGGGTACGCGAGTGCGGGGGTCTGCGTCACCCGGTACAGCGCGGCGGACACGGCCCCGCTGTCCAGCGCGGCCCTGGCGCCTGCCGCGGAATCAGCCGGGCGCCACAGCTGCGGGAGAGCGGCTCCGGCCGGCCCGGCGCCCGGGCTCATGGCTGGGCGTTGGGGAATCTGGCGTGCGGCGGCCAGTCCGGATTGTGGAGGTGGGTCTCGTTCCAGTCCGCGAGGCAGGGGCCACTCCGGCGATCACAGCTGGCAGCGAGATCGGTCCGTCGCGTCGGCGCGGAACCTGCGGGCCTGCGCTCGTTGCCTGGTGCGTCGCCGGGCGACGACGGGGCGACCTGCGAGGCTCACGCCCCGGCTGCCTCTTCCAGCAGGCGCCGGAGTGAGGGCAGCAACTCGTCCACGTCCGCCCCGCTCCTCAGAACGACGACCGTGGTGCCGGTGTCGCCGGCCGTTCCGGGGTCAGAGGCTCGAACGGGCGGCACCGGAAAAAGTGCGACGACTTCGCGCAGTGCCTCGTCGACCTCCGAGACGGGGTCGGCCGATTCACCCCTGAGCCACCGCCTCAGCACGTGATTGTGTGCGGCGACCACGTTCGCCGCCATGAGTTCCGCCCTCAGTGGCGCCGCCGTCCCCGTCTCGGCCAGCCAGTCCGCGATGAACTCACGGAACAGGCGCTGATAGCGGGCCACGCTCACGATCTCCCGTTCGCGCAGGGCGGGGACAGCGCTGGTAAGGGCGTACCTGCGGCGCGCCAGCTCGCCCTCGTCCAGATAGTGCAGCAAGACGATCCGGACCGCGTCGGATACGGCCACCAGCGCCGTTTGGTGCGAGGAACTGCCGAGCCTTTCCCTGACCGCGGTGAGCAGACGGTCGTGGTCGGGGAAGATGACCGCTTCCTTGGACCGGTAGTGCCGGAAGAACGTGGTGCGCCCCACACCGGCCCGCTCGGCGATGTCGTCGACGGTCGTCTGCTCGTACCCGCACTCGTCGAACAGGACGAAGGCGGCCTGCGCGAGTCTGGCCCGCGTGGATCCTCTGGTCATGTGAACGCATCATCCCCTGCCCCGTCGTCCGGACACCACTTGTCCGCCCGGACGGAACTCCGTACTGTTATAACAGTACCCAGTACCGACCCTCCGGGAGGTCAGGCATGCCCGAGGCCATCGCACGCAGCGACACGCACACCACCGCGGGCAAGCTCGCGGACCTGCGGCGCCGTATCGACGAGGCGACCCGCGCGGGTTCCGCGCGCGCGGTGGAGAAGCAGCACGCGAAGGGCAAGTTGACCGCGCGTGAGCGCGTCGGTCTCCTGCTCGACGAGGGTTCCTTCGTGGAGCTGGACGAGTTCGCCCGGCACCGCTCGACGAACTTCGGCATCGGGAAGAACCGGCCGTACGGGGACGGTGTCGTCACCGGGTACGGCACGGTCGACGGCCGCCCCGTCTGCGTGTACTCGCAGGACTTCACCGTCTTCGGCGGCTCGCTCGGCGAGGTCTACGGTGAGAAGATCGTCAAGGCGATGGACTTCGCGCTGAAGACCGGCTGTCCGGTCATCGGCATCAACGACGGCGGCGGCGCCCGCATCCAGGAGGGTGTCGCGGCGCTGGGCCTCTTCGCGGAGATCTTCCGCCGCAACGTGCACGCCTCGGGTGTGATCCCGCAGATCTCCCTGATCGTCGGACCGTGCGCGGGCGGCGCGGTCTACTCCCCCGCGATCACTGACTTCACGGTCATGGTCGACCAGACCTCGCACATGTTCATCACCGGGCCCGACGTCATCAAGACGGTCACCGGCGAGGACGTGGGCTTCGAGGAGCTGGGCGGCGCCCGTACGCACAACACCACCTCGGGCGTGGCGCACCACATGGCGGGGGACGAGAAGGACGCCATCGAGTACGTCAAGTCCCTGCTGTCGTACCTGCCGTCGAACAACCTCTCCGAGGCCCCGGCCTTCCCGGAGGAGGCGGACCTGGCGGTCAGCGACGAGGACCGCGAGCTGGACACGCTCATCCCGGACTCGGCGAACCAGCCGTACGACATGCGCACCGCGATCGGGCATGTGCTGGACGACGGCGAGTTCCTGGAGACCCAGGCCCTGTTCGCGCCGAACATCCTCACCGGCTTCGGCCGGGTGGAGGGTTACCCGGTCGGCGTCGTCGCCAACCAGCCGATGCGGTTCGCCGGCTGCCTGGACATCAACGCGAGCGAGAAGGCCGCACGGTTCGTCCGCACGTGTGACGCCTTCAACGTGCCCGTGCTGACCTTCGTCGACGTCCCGGGCTTCCTGCCGGGTGTCGACCAGGAGTACGGCGGCATCATCCGCCGCGGCGCCAAGCTGATCTACGCGTACGCGGAGGCGACCGTCCCGCTGATCACGGTGATCACCCGCAAGGCGTTCGGCGGCGCGTACGACGTCATGGGCTCCAAACACCTGGGCGCCGACATCAACGTCGCCTGGCCCACCGCCCAGATCGCCGTCATGGGCGCGCAGGGCGCCGTCAACATCCTGCACCGCCGCACCATCGCCGCCGCCGAGGACCAGGACGCCACCCGCGCCGAACTCATGGCGGACTACGAGGACGCCCTCCTCAACCCGTACGTGGCGGCCGAGCGCGGCTACGTGGACGCGGTGATCATGCCGTCCGAGACCAGGGCCCAGGTGGTGAAGGGACTGCGGCAGCTGCGGACCAAGCGGGAGTCGCTGCCCCCGAAGAAGCACGGCAACATCCCCCTCTAGAAAGGGTCCTGGCCATGATCAAGGTCGTACGGGGCAACCCGACCCCGGAGGAGCTGGCCGCCGCGGTCGTCCTGCTGTCGGCAGTCGGCACGGCGGGCCCGGGACCGGCTCCCCGCCGTCCCGGTGCCTGGGCTTCCCGTCGCCTCCTTCTGGGCACGCCGCACGGTTACGGCCCGGTCGGCTGGCTCACTCCGGCCCTCCCCCGCTGAACTTCCGATCGGAGAGACCATGAGCATCCTGCGACAGGGCGCAGATGTCGTCGGCACAGCGGTGCCGCCCCGGCTGCGGGTGGTGATCGCCGAGCCCGGGCCCGACGGCCACGATCACGATCACGACCACGGTGCCGGGATGGTCGCCCGGGCGCTGGGCGACGCCGGGCACGAAGTGAGCCGCCCCGGCCCGCGCCCGGCTCCCCAGCACGTCCTCGCGACCGCCGATGTGCTGGGCGCCGACCGCGGGGACGTCCAGGAGCCGACATGCTGACGAAGGTGCTCATCGCCAACCGTGGCGAAATCGCTGTCCGTGTCGCCCGTGCCTGCCGGGACGCGGGACTCGGGAGCGTGGCCGTCTACGCAGACCCGGACCGCGACGCTCTGCATGTGCGGGCGGCCGACGAGGCGTTCGCTCTGGGCGGTGACACCCCGGCCGCCAGCTACCTGGACATGGCCAAGGTGCTCCAGGCGGCCAAGGACTCCGGGGCGGACGCGATCCACCCGGGCTACGGCTTCCTCTCGGAGAACGCCGAGTTCGCCCAGGCCGTGCTCGACGCCGGTCTCACGTGGATCGGCCCGCCCCCGCAGGCGATCCGGGACCTCGGCGACAAGGTCGCCGCCCGCCACATCGCCCAGCGCGCCGGCGCCCCGCTCGTCGCCGGCACCCCCGACCCCGTCGAGGGTGCCGCCGAGGTCGTCACCTTCGCGAAGGAGCACGGGCTGCCGATCGCGATCAAGGCCGCGTTCGGCGGCGGCGGGCGCGGGCTGAAGGTCGCGCGCACGCTGGAGGAGATCCCGGAGCTGTACGACTCCGCGGTCCGTGAGGCCGTCGCCGCGTTCGGGCGCGGGGAGTGCTTCGTTGAGCGCTACCTCGACAAGCCGCGGCACGTGGAGACCCAGTGCCTGGCCGACACCCACGGAAACGTGGTCGTCGTCTCCACCCGTGACTGCTCGCTCCAGCGCCGCCACCAGAAACTCGTCGAGGAGGCCCCGGCCCCCTTCCTGTCCCGGGCGCAGAACGCGCAGTTGTACGCGGCGTCCAAGGCGATCCTGAAGGAGGCCGGCTACGTCGGCGCCGGCACGGTCGAGTTCCTGGTCGGCACAGACGGCACGATCTCCTTCCTGGAGGTCAACACCCGCCTCCAGGTGGAGCACCCGGTCACCGAGGAGGTCACCGGCCTCGACCTCGTACGCGAGATGTTCCGCATCGCCGACGGCGAGGAACTCGGATACGACGACCCGGCCGTTCGCGGTCACTCCTTCGAGTTCCGCATCAACGGCGAGGACCCGGGCCGCGGCTTTCTGCCCGCCCCCGGCACCGTCACCCTGTTCGCCCCGCCCGCCGGCCCCGGGGTCCGCCTCGACGCGGGGGTCGAGTCCGGCAGCGTCATCGGCCCGGCGTGGGACTCCCTGCTCGCCAAGCTGGTCGTGACCGGCGCGACCCGTGAGCAGGCACTGCGGCGCGCCGGGCGTGCGCTGGCCGAGTTCACCGTCGAGGGCATGGCCACCGCGATCCCCTTCCACCGCGCGGTCGTGGCCGACCCGGCGTTCACCGCCGACCCCTTCCGGGTCCACACCCGGTGGATCGAGACGGAGTTCGTCAACGACATCGAGCCGTACGCGGTCCCGGCGGACCAGGACACCGATGAGGAGTCCGGCCGCGAGACCCTCGTCGTCGAGGTCGGCGGCAGGCGCCTGGAAGTCTCCCTGCCCTCCTCGCTCGGCACGAGCCTGGCCCGCACCGGCCTCGCCGCCGGCGCCAAGCCCGAGCGCCGCGCCGCGAAGAAGTCCGGCTCCGCCGCGTCCGGCGACACCCTCGCCTCCCCGATGCAGGGCACGATCGTCAAGATCGCCGTCGAAGAGGGCCAGGAGGTCGAGGAAGGCGAGCTCGTCGTCGTCCTCGAAGCCATGAAGATGGAACAGCCCCTCAACGCCCACCGCTCCGGCACGGTGAAGGGTCTGGCGGCAGAGGTCGGCACCTCGGTGTCCTCCGGCGCCGCGATCTGCGAGATCAAGGACTGACCCGGGGCCGGGTACCGGGCGCCCCGGCGCCAACGGCCGGCGAACACCCCCAAGACCCGCCGGTGTCTCTTTCTGGCATCGGGCGGCGACGATGCGGATCCGGAGTGCGGGGCCCGTCCTGCCGACTGACATCTGTCACTCCGGGTCCGCTTCGTCATGCCTGGTGAGCGGATGACCGGAGGGCTGGCGACGACCCAGGCGCTCCGTGAGACGTACCTCAGGTTCCTGGTGGGTGCCCGATGCCGCTCGTGCCCTGCCCTGCCCACGCACACGCACCGGCCCCGGGCTGATGACCCGGGGTCGGTGCGTGTGAACGGTATTCGGAGCGAGTGGGATGGTCGGGCGTGCCGCTGGTCAGCCGATGCGCTCCAGGTCGGCGGTGTACAGCGGAGCCCGGGTCCGCGCGGCGATGTCCGCGGGGGACACGTCATCCGCGGTCTCCACGAGGAGGAACCCGTGATCGGTGACGTCGAGGACACCGAGATCGGTGATGACACGGTCCACGCAGGCGCGTCCGGTGAGGGGCAGAGTGCACTCGTCGACGAGCTTGGGTGTCCCGTCCCTGGCAGTGTGCTCCATGAGCACGACGACCCGACGCGCGCCGTGGACCAGGTCCATGGCACCGCCCATGCCTTTGACCATCTTGCCGGGGATCATCCAGTTGGCCAGGTCGCCCTGGGCGGAGACCTGCATGGCGCCCAGGACGGCCGTATCGAGGTGACCGCCGCGGATCATGCCGAACGACAGGGCGGAGTCGAAGAACGAGGCACCGGGGAGGGTCGTGACGGTCTCCTTGCCCGCGTTGATCAGATCGGGGTCCACTTGGTCGTCGGTGGGGTAAGGGCCGGTGGCCAGGATGCCGTTCTCGGAGTGCAGGACCACGTGCACCCCGGGCGGTATGTGGTCGGGAATGAGCGTGGGCAGGCCGATGCCGAGGTTGGCATATGAGCCGTCGGCGAGTTCGGCCGCCGCGCGGGCGGCCATGTCTGCGCGGGTCCAAGGCATCAGCGCTCAGCCTCCTTGCCGGAGAGGGACGCGGCGATCGTTCGCCGTTCGACGGGCTTGTGGGCCGCCTGCTCCGGGGTGAGCGGGACGACACGCTGTACGAACACACCGGGCAGGTGGATCTCGTCCGGATCCAGCACGCCGGGCTCGACCAGCTCTTCGACCTCGGCGATGGTGATGCGGCCGGCCATGGCGGCCGGCGGATTGAAGTTGCGGGCCGACTGGTGAAAGACAAGGTTGCCGTGCCGGTCCGCGCGAGCGGCGCGCACCAGGGCGAAGTCGCAGGTGATGGCCTCCTCCAGGACGTACTGGCGGCCCCCGAAGATCCGGACCTCCTTGACCGGCGAGGTCACGGCGACACTCCCGTCGGGACGGTGGCGCCAGGGGATGCCGCCCTCGGCCAGGGGCGTCCCCACTCCGGCGGGGGTGTAGAAAGCGGGAATGCCGCAGCCGCCGGCCCGCAGCCGCTCGGCCAGCGTGCCCTGCGGCACGAGTTCCACTTCCAGCTCGCCGGACAGATACTGCCGGGCGAACTCCTTGTTCTCCCCGACGTAGGAGCCGATGACCCGGGCGATGCGGCCGGCGCCCAGCAGGACACCGAGCCCGTGATCATCGGTACCGCAGTTGTTCGAGATCACGTGCAGGTCGCGGGGGCCCTGGTCGTGAAGCGCGGCGATCAGTGTGGCGGGTACGCCGCACAGGCCGAACCCCCCGACGGCCAGGGACGCACCGTCCCCTATGTCAGTCACCGCTTCCGCGGCGGACGCGAAGGTCTTGTTCATTCGATTCCTCTCCCTGGGGTGGCGGTTCGGTCCTGGGCGGCGGTTCCGGCGGCCTCCCGCGCCGTCGTCCTCGCCGTGCCACTCGTCTCACGAGGGACGACCTCACCGGTCCGTCCACCGGGGGTCAGGTGACGCCCGGCCCGAGGCGGGGGCGACGGCACGTGCCGCGTCGCCTTGGCGCCACCCCAGACGCGCTCGACACCGCTCAGAGCTCTCATGAACGTTCCTTACCTGAGTGAGATCCGGATTCGAGGAGACCGGAGACCGGTCGGACTAGTCAGTGAGCTCCAGCGCGGCGCCCACGATGCTGTCGGTGTCGATGCCGTGATACCGGTAGACGTCCTCCAGCGCCCCGGACTGACCGAAGCGGGTCACCCCGAGCGTGCGCAGCGGAACCCGGTTGATGTTCGCGAGAAAGGCCAGGCTGTGCGGGTGGCCGTCCAGGACGGTGACCAGAGGTGTGGCGCGGGAGGCGGGGAAGACCTGGTCGAGGATCCAGGTGTCGGCGTGGCCGTGACCGGAGCGTGCCTCAAGCGCCCGGAACAGCAGACCGGGGCTCGTGACGCAGGTGACGTCCGCGGAGATGCCCTGCTGCTGGAGCCGGTCGGCCGCCTGGAGGGCCTCGGTCGCCATGGCTCCCATGGCCGCGACGGTCACCTGCGGTCGCTCGGTCCGGCGCAGCGGGTACGCCCCGGCGACGACCTGCCGACGACGACGCTCTCGTGCGGCGGGATCGGTGGGAACCTGGGCCAGCGTCTGGTCGACGGGCCGTGTGGACAGCCGTAGGTAGGCTGAGCCGCCGTCTTCCCTGCCCAGTTGGCCGAGCGCGGCCAGCAGGACCCACTCGGTGTCGATGGCGAAGGCCGGCTCCCAGGTCGTGCATCCGGGCTGCTCGATGCCGAGCGAGGGAGTCGTGATCGATTGGTGGGCTCCGCCCTCGGGTGCGAGCGAGACTCCGGACGGGGTGCCGACCAGGATGGACTGGCCCCCGGCGTAGATGCCGAACGACCAGGGCTCAAGGGCACGTTGGACGAACGGGTCGTACATCACGCCGATGGGCAGCAGTGGCTCGCTCCAGCGGCTCCAGGTGGCGCCGAGTTCACCGAGCAGTCCGACCAGGTTGGTCTCGGCGATGCCGAGTTCGATGTGCTGGCCGGTGGGCTTCTCCCGCCAGTGCAGCAGTGTTTCGGCGTCGTCGTGGAACCAGTTGACCCGTTCGGCCGGGGCCCAGACGCCGACCTTGTTGACCCAGCCACCCAGGTTGGTCGTGGAACTGACGTCCGGGCTGACGGTGACCACACGCCGCGCCGTCTCCGGGGCGGCGCGGCTCAGGTCGAGCAGTACCCGGCCGAGGGCGGCTTGGGTGGTCGCGTTGCCGGTGGGGGTGCGGCCGATGTCGGTGGGCACCGGGGGTGGGCTCACGTTCGGGACGGGGGCGCGGGCCAGTCGTTTCGCCGTCTCGGCGCACAGGAGTCCGGCCGGCGAGTCGGCGGGGAAGGTCTCCCACGGTTGCGCCGGGTCCGTACCGGTCTGAGCGGCGAGTTCGTCGATCTGCGCGTCGGTCAGCAGCGACGAGTGGTTCTGCGGGTGGCCGTGGGTGGGGAGGCGGTACCCCTTGATCGTGTAGGCGAAGATCACGGTGGGCCGGTGATCGTCGACCGAGGAGAGCGCGTCGTCGAGCGCGGCGAGGTCATGGCCGCCCAGGTTTCCCACGACGTCCGTCAGAGCGTTGTCGTCGAGCTGTTCGAGGAGACCGGCGATCGGTCCGGCATCGCCGCCGGTGCCGGGCAGGCGCCTGCGCAGCTCGTCGGGCGAGCAGCGCAGCAGCCGCTGGTACTCGGGGTTCGGCATGGAATCGATACGGCGGCGAAGCTCCACGCCTCCGGGGCGGGCGAACTGCTCCTCCAGCAGGGTGCCGTACTTGAGGGTGAGCACCTGCCAGCCGGCCGACGAGAACATGCCCTTCAGGCGCTCGGCATTGATGTCGGGGACGACCCGGTCCAAGGACTGCCGGTTGAGGTCGACGATCCAGACGAGTTCGCCGAGGCTCGCCACCTGCGGGTCGAGGACCGCTTCCCAGACGGCGCCCTCGTCAAGTTCGGCGTCACCGACCAGGGCGTACTGGCGGCCCGCTGGGGTTCCCGGGCCCCCGGAGGCATAGCGGCGGGCGATGGCCCCCCAGATGGTGGCGGTGGCGCCGATGCCGACGGAGCCCGTGGAGTAGTCGACGGGGTCGGGATCCTTGGCACGGCTCGGGTAACTCTGGAGACCGCCGAAGGCGCGCAGGGTCGGCAGGTACGCGGCGTCGAGGCCGCCCTGAAGGTAGTTGATGGCATGCAGGACCGGTGAGGCGTGCGGCTTGACGGACACCCGGTCCTCGGCCCTGAGGTGGCGGAACCACAGCGTGGTCATGATCGAGACCATCGAGGCGCATGACGCCTGGTGGCCGCCGACCTTGAGTCCGGTGGGGTTGGGCCGCACCCGGTTGGCGTGGTGGACGACGGCGCTGGACAGCCACAGCACGCGGTCCTCGACGTCGCGCAGGACGTCGTAGGAACCGTCGTGCCGAGGGCTGGACACGGTGGGCGGGGCTGGGGCGGTGGTCATGGAAGGCAACTCCTCACGGCCCGCCCGGCGGTGGGAGCCGGGGCGAGGCGGGAAAGCGACAGTGGACGTGCCCGGGGTACGGCGGGCCGGGCGACCGCGCGGGACGGAAACGTCCATGGGGGCAGGGGCCGTTGTCACACCCGCAGCAGTAGCGGGTCCGGCCCACTGTTATATCTGAGCACACCATTCGGTCCGGAGAATGGCAAGGACCTGCGTCATAACAGTGCAGGATGCCCAATGCCGACTAACCACCGCCGGGAAAGGTGCGCATCGTGCCCAACTCCACCCGGGTCAATTCCACTGACGCCAAGGTATTGCTGGCGCTCGCGGAACACCCTCGGGCCACCGTCGTCGCGCTCGCCGGTCAGGCCGGGCTCAGCCGCAACACGGTCCAGGCGAGGCTGAGCGCGCTCGACCGGAGCGGGGTCGTGCGCTCCTTCGAGCACTGCGTCGATCCGGCCGCCCTCGGCTGTCCGCTGACCGCTTTCATCACCACCCAGGTCGTCCAGCGCAGGCTCGACGAGGTCGCCGCCGCCCTGGCCGCCGTTCCGGAGGTCCTCCAAGCGCACGGGCTGAGCGGGGAGAGCGATCTGCTGATCCAGGTCGCGGCCACCGACGCGGACGATCTCTACCGGATCGCCGGACGGATCCTCGGCATCGGCGGCGTGGAGAAGACCAGCACCGCCCTGGTCATGCGGCAGTTGGTCGGCTATCGCGTCGGACCGCTGCTGCGGCGGGCAGCCGAGGCGAGCACCTGAAGAGGGCTCGATATTTTTGATAACATCAGCGCCCGATCAGCTGCCCCCAGGGAGGGCCGTCGTGGCTGGAGGCACTCCTGGTGGACGACGCGTGAGACCGCTCTCCGTGGTCGAAGAGGTGACCAAGGAGGTTCGCCGGTCCATCCTCGCCGCCGAACTGCGCCCCGGCCAGGAGTTCTCCCTGCGCGAGATCGCCGACCGGCTGGGCGTGAGCAACATCCCGGTGCGCGAGGCCCTCATACGGCTGGAAGGTCAGGGCCTCGTCGTCACCGCCCGCGGCAGGAGCGCCATGGTCGCCCCGCTCAGCCGTGAGGATCTTCGCGCCGTCTACCGCATGCGGCGCCGGATCGAACCCGGACTCGCCGGGCGGGCCTGCCTGATGCTCACCGGCCCGGACCACGCCCGACTCGCCGCGAACCTGGCCGTCCTCGCGGACGCGCGCCTCGGCCCGGACGAAATCCATGAGGCCCACCACCAGTTCCACCTGGAGCTGCTCCGTCCCGCCGCCACCGACTGGGACCTGCGCGTGCTCGGCATGCTCTGGCACGCGGCCGAGCGCTACGTACGGCTCTCCTTCGGCGGACGCGACAGCGATCCCGACGAACCCCGCCGCAGGAGGGCCGCCCACGCCCTCCTCCTCGACGCCGTGGCGCAGCGCGACCCCGGGCTCGTGTCCCAAGCCGTCCTCGCGCATCTCGACGTCAACGAGCGCATCGCCCAGGACGGCGTCGCGGCCATCGCCGGCTGACCCGCCGCCCACCGGACAGCGGCCGCGTCCGCATGCGGGTCGCCGGCGGCCAGGTCCGCTGCCACCACATCGTGCACCCTGTTCACCACGGCGCACTGCCCTGAGACCGTGGTCCGGCCGAAAAAAATAGGCCGTCCAGAGGGTTGGTGTTATCACATATCAAAGCTACCGTGGTCTGCATCACCCGGTCCTCGGAGCACGCAGAGCGCGACGTCAACGTCGCCCGTACGAGTCGACGGAAGAACTCAGGAGAGCCGTCATGCCAGTGAGCCCGAAGTTCGCCCACGTCGTATTCCAGACAGGACAGCCGCAGGCCATGCGGGACTGGTACTGCACGGTCCTCGACGGCCACGTCGTCCACACGGACGAGGCTCTTTCCTTCATCACGTTCGACGAGGAACACCACCGCGTCGCGCTGATCCATCCGCCGGCGACGCTCAAGCGCAAGACCCCCGACACGGCCGCGATGCATCACGTGGCGTACACCTTCGACAACCTCGACGACCTGCTCGACAGGTACGTCCGGCTGCGTGACCAGGGAGTCCTGCCCGCGGTCTGCATCGCGCACGGCGTCACCACCTCTCTGTACTACCGCGACCCCGACGGCAACATGGTCGAGATGCAGATCGACCGCTTCGCGGAGCCGGACGACGCAACCGCCTACATGAAGGGCTCGGAGTACCGGGCCGATTCCGTCGGCCCCGCCTTCGATCCGGAGGCTCTACTCGAAGCCCGGCGCGCCGGAGCCACGGTCGAGGAACTGTCGGACCGCGCCTGGGCGCTCAGGTCAGGTCTGCCCGCTCCGATGCCCGTCCTCATGGGCCAGGGCAGTTGAGGGACACGCACATGAAGCACGACGTACCACGGACCACTCAGCCCGCGGATCTCCTGCCGGGATGCCATGTGATGGGGCTGACCCCCTTCACCCGCGACGGCGACCTCGACGAGGGTGCCCTACGGGAACACGCACGGCGGATGGCCGACGAGAACATGGGGTTCTGGCCGGCGAGCCCCGCCACCGGCGAGGGCGCGCAGATGAGCGACGCGGAGATCCTCCGCGCCCTGGAGATCGTCGTCGAGGAGACGGCCGGACGGGTCCCCGTGATCGCCAGCGGTCTGGAATTCCCGACGGCGGCGCTCAACATCGCGTTCATGAAGGAGGCGCGGCGGCGGGGAGCCGACGCGGTGCAGCTGTATCCGCCGACCCTGGGCCACTCGTTCGCCCCGAGTCCGCAGATGCTGGAGCGGTTCTACGACGAGGTCCTCTCGTCGGTGGACGTGCCGGTCGTCCTCTCCAGCAACCTCATGACCGGATTCGAGGTTCCGGCCTTCGTCCTGGAGCTGCCGGTCGCCGAACACCCACATGTGACAGGGGTGTTCAAGAACCACTCGGACCAGCAGAACATCGCTGACTTCGTCACGCGGTTCGCGCCGCGCACCACCGTGCTGACGATGCTCCAGAAGCTGGTGTTCGCCGCCCCGGCCGGGGCGACGGGCGCGCTGGACAACCTCCAGAACGTCGCACCGCGCCTGAGCCGGAGCCTGTACGACGCCCTGCTCGGCGGTGACCTCGCCGCGGCGGGCGACCACTATCGCGTCATGACGGCGCTGTGGAGTGAACTCGGGCGGTTCACCGCCAAGTACTCCGCGCCGCGGGTCGTCGTCTACAAGGCGATGCTGCGGATCATGGGCCTGCCCGGTGGCCACCCCAGGAAGCCGTACGTCGACCTGGGCGACGACGCCCTCAAGGCGCTCACCGGGATCATCGACGCCGTCGGGCTGTACGAGGCCGAGGGCCTCGCATGACCCCCGGCCACCTCCTCCCGCCGACTCGAAGGAGCACACCATGACGACCCTCGGTCGAAGCGTCGCGCCGCAGGTGTTCCGCGACATGATGGCCGGAGTCTGCGCACCGGTCACCGTGGTCACGACGGTCGGCAACGGCACCCCCGTGGGTGCCACCGTGAGTTCGTTCGCCTCGCTGTCCCTCGACCCCCCGCTGGTCACCGTGGCGTTCGACCGCAACTCCCGTGTCCTGGAAAGGATCCAGGCCGAGGGCAGGTTCGGCGTGAACCTCCTGGGCCACGCCCAGCAGGAACTCGCGGTGCTGTTCGCCACCCGCGACGTGGACCGCTTCGCGGCCGCCGAATGGCACTTCGACAACGGTCTGCCCCGCCTCGACGGCGCCGCCGGCTGGCTCGAATGCGACCTGTACGAGGCGGTGGAGGGCGGCGACCACATCCTCCTGCTGGGACACGTGGTCGGCGCGAGCCGGGCCGAGCTGCCGCCCCTCGTCTACGCCTACCGCACCTTCGGCACCCACTCCCACTACCACGAACGCCGGCGGCCGCCGATCACCGACTCGATCGCCGCGCTCGCCCGCTGACGACTCCCCCGACCCGAACCGTACGACAGGCCCGAGACCGAAAGGGAAGCACCACATGGCATCCGCGACCGAAGCGCCGAGCACGGCGAGTGTCCCCAGCACCGAGGAGATGGTGGCGCGGGTCCGCGCGCTGCACCCGCTGTTGGAGAAGAACGCGGCACAGGGCGAGCAGGACCGGCGTGTGTCCGAGGAGAGCATCCGGGCGCTGACCGAGGCCGGCATCTTCAAGATCGCCCAGCCGAAGCGGTACGGCGGCCACGAGATGTCCGTACGCACGCAGGTCGAGGTGGCGGCGGCCGTCGCCGAGGCCGACGGGGGCACCGCCTGGGTGGTGACCCTGTGCAACCAGTGCGCCTGGATGACGGGGCTGTTCCCCGAGCAGGCCCAGGACGACGTCTGGAAGGGCAACCCGGACGCCAAGATCTCCGGCGTGGTCACACCGAGTTCGGAGTCCGTGAAGGTCGACGGCGGCTTCGTCGTCAACGGCCGCTGGTACTACAACTCCGGCTCCTGGCACTCCGACTGGGCCGTGCTGGGCATGCCGGTCGTCGACGAGGCCGGGCAGGCGATCGACCACGGCATCGCGCTGATCCCGCGGAGCGACCTCGGGTTCGAGGAGACCTGGTTCGTCGCCGGGATGAAGTCCTCCGGCTCCAACTGCCTCATCGCCAAGGACGTGTTCGTCCCCGATCACCGCATCATCTCCGCGCCGAAGGCGTGGCAGGGCGAGGTGGGCACGGAGCACACCGAGGAGGTGCTCTACCGCAGCGCCTTCACCCCCGTGCTGGCGCTGGGTGTCGCCGCCCCGCAGCTCGGCATGGGCCGCAAGGTCCTGGAGTTGGTGAGCGCGAAGGCGGCCACGAAGCCGCTCTCGTTCACCTTCTACAAGACGCAGTCGGAGTCCGCGGTCTTCCGGCACCAGATCGCCAAGGCCGCCATGCTCGTCGACACCGCCGCGCTGCACCTGGAGCGCGCCGTCGACGCGGTCGACGCGGCGGCCCGCGAGGGCGTCTACCCCGACGAACTCATGCGGGCGCGGGCGCGGGCGGACGCCGGCTGGGTGGTGGAGAACATCACCGAGGCGATCAACCTGCTGCTGTTCGCGCACGGCGCGGCCGGCTTCGGCGAGAACAACGTCATCCAGCGTCACTGGCGCGACTCCGCGGTGGCGGGCCGGCACGCCTACATCGTGCCCGCCGTCAGTCTGGAGATGTACGGGACGGCACTGCTGGCCCAGGACGGGAACATCACCCCGATGCTCTGAGAGGCCCCGGCTTCCCGGACCGCGCCGCTGGCCTCTGCGCAGCGTTATTACATATATCTTCCGTTTTCGCGTGACGGGGTCACTGCGGAATGAGCCCCAGGGTCAGCGTTGCCCCGGAGGCAGGAGAGCAGATGCGGAGCAAGAACGAACAGGTCTCACCACCCGCCCCGGCCGCAGGCGCCTCCACGGGCCAGGCGCCGGGCACGCCCGGTGCCGGTCCGGGCGGTGCGCCGGGCCGGGTCGCGGTGGAGATCCGGGGGCTGACCAAACGCTTCGGGCGGGCCACCGTCCTGAGCGACGTGGACCTCACCATCGCACCGGGGGAGATCCACGCACTCGTCGGTCAGAACGGTTCCGGGAAGTCGACCCTGATCAAGATCCTCTCCGGGGTCCACACCGCGGACGCCGGACATGTCCGGGTGGGAGGCCACACGCTCTCCCAGCCCGTCCGCCCCGCCGACCTGAGCCGGCACGGCCTGGCCTTCGTCCACCAGGACCTCGGCCTCGTCGAGGACCTCACGGTCGTGGAGAACGTCCGGGTGGGCCAGTACGATCCGGGACGGCTGTCCCGGAGGATCGACTGGGACGAGGAGTACCGGCGCACCGAGGAGACTTTCGCCCGGCTCAACGCGGACATCTCGCCCCACGCCAGGCTCGGGACGCTGCAGACAGGCCGGCGGGCGGTCGTCGCCATCGCCCGGGCCGTCCAGGGCCAGCACCCCGGCACGGGATGCATCGTGTTCGACGAGTCGACCCAGTCGCTGCCGCGCGAGACCCTGCCGGAGTTCTACGACATCCTGCGGGCCATCGCGCGCTCGGGCACCGGCATCCTCATCGTCAGCCACCGGCTGGACGAGGTGATGAGCCTCGCCGACCGGGTGACGGTACTGCGCGACGGCAGGGCAGCCGCCACGGGCGTGCCCGTCGCCGACCTCGACGAGGCGGAGCTGAGCAGGCTCATCCTCGGCCGGGAGCTGGCGAGCGGCCGGATCGGCGCCGCGCCCCGGAAGGACGGCGTGCTGCCGGAGACCGTCTTCGAGGCCACCGGCCTGTCCGGCACCACGCTGCACGATCTCGACCTGCGGGTGCACGCCGGTGAGGTCGTCGGCATCACCGGCGCCGGCGACTGCGGGCTGGAGGAGATCGAGGACCTCCTCGCCGGCGGCCACCGCAAGGGCGGCGGACGGCTCAGGGTCGGGGAACGGGAGTTCTCGCTGCCGGGCGCCGATGCCGTCGCGCTGCACGACGCGGGGCTGGCCGTCATCCCGCAGAAGCGGATGCAGGACGGCCTGGCCGCCGAGGTGGGGGCCATGTCGAACGTGACCCTGCCGCGGGTGACGAAGCGGGGGCGGCTCTTCCTGAGCCCCGGCTGGCAGCAGCGGGAGTTCCGCAAGGCAGTCGAGATCTTCGGTATCACCCCGGCGCAACCGCACGCCCCCGCCGCCGCCTTCAGCGGCGGCAACCAGCAGAAACTGCTGCTGTCGAAATGGCTTCTGAACGCGCCGCGCGCCCTCATCGCGTGCGAGCCGACACAGGCCGTGGACGTCGGCGCCCGTCTGGACATCCTCCGGGCCCTGCGCGAGGCCGCCAACGAGGGCAAGGCCGTCGTGATCTGCTCCATCGAGGTGCAGGACCTCTCCGTGGTCTGCGACCGCGTGATCGTCCTGCGCTCCGACCGGGCCCCCCTCGAACTGCGCGACGACATGTCCGCCGAGGCGATCACGGAGGCCACCTATGCCTGACCCCACCCGTCAGCCGACGCCGGGCCATGAAGGAGAGACCACCGTGACCGCCCACGACAGCCTCACCACCACGAAGGGCGAGCGGGCGGCCGGGCAGGCACCCGCCACCTCCGAGCCCGCGCCGCACGGCGCGGGCCCCGGCCGGGGCAAGGCCCTCGCGGCCGACGCGGCGCGCCGCGGCAGCCTGATCCTCGTCTGGGTCCTGCTGTTCCTCACCTTCGGTCTGCTCACGCCCGACAAGTTCCTCACCGTCGGCACGCTCCAGACCATCTTCGGCTCGCAGCAGGCCCTGGTGTTCATCGCGCTCGGCGCGCTGTGCGCCTTCTCGGTGGGCGAGTTCGACTTCTCCGTGGCCGCGGTCGCGGGCCTGTCGGCCACCCTGGTCGCCGTCCTCGTCACCGAACAAGGCCTCAACATATGGCTCGCGGCCTTCATCGCCGTGGTGACAGCCGTGGGCATCGGAGGCTTCAACGCCTTGCTGATCATCAAGATCGGCATCAACCCCATCGTGACGACCCTGGGCGTCGCCACCCTGCTCACCGGTCTCTCCTCGCGCATCTCCCACGGTGGCAGCGTCTTCCTGGAGAGCCCCCAGCTCACCAAGTTCGCCGCCACCGACGTCCTCGGACTGCCGATCAGCTTCTTCTACGGGCTGGCCGTCGCCGTCCTCTTCACCTACGTCATGACGTCCACGCCCCTGGGACGCCACATGCTGTTCGTGGGCTCCAACCGCAACGTGGCACGGCTCGCGATGGTCCGGGTCAACCGGATCCGCCTGGGCGCCTACCTCTCGTCGTCGCTGCTGTGCGGCGTCGGCGGCGTCCTCCTCGTCGGCAGCGTCGGCGGCTTCGACCCGGCCAGCGCCCCCTCGTACCTGCTCCCCGCGCTGTCGGCGACGTTCCTCGGGACCGCCGTCATCCAGCCGGGGCGGTTCAACCCGGCCGGCAGCATGATCGCGATCTACTTCCTGGCCACCGGCATCGTCGGCCTGCAACTCCTCGGTTTCGCGGGCTGGATCAGCGACGTCTTCTACGGCTCCGCCCTCATCATCGCCATCGTCCTGTCCACGCTGTTCCGCCGGGACCGGCGCCAGTCCTGACCGCCCTCGGTCGACCGCCGCCGCGGGGCGGTGGCGGTCGGCCCCATTCGACTCGAGGCACATCAATGAAGATCAACCCGAGCCGCAATCACCTGTCGTCGCGCCGCGCCGCCGGACGGGCGAGGATCAGCCTGGTCGCCGTGGCCGCCTTCACGGCCGCCGCGCTCACCGCGTGCGGCGACACCGACGACGCCGGTCCCGCCGCGAAAGGCGTGTCCGGCGAGGAGGGCGTCGCCCACGCCAAGGCGGCGGTCGACAAGCACCTGCCGGCGCTGAACGACGTCAAGGCACCGGGCGGGGAGGTGTCCGGCCTGGACAAGTTCCGGGGCCGGACCATCAGCTACGTGCCCATCACGCTCAAGGCCACCTACTTCCAGGCACAGTTGGAGCAGATCACCGAGGCTGTCAAACCCCTCGGCATCAAGGTCCAGGTCTGCGACGCCCAGGCGCAGCCCACCGTGGCCGCACAGTGCCTCAACCAGGCCGTCGCCGCCCGCTCGGCCGGCATCGTCACGGACTCGCTGCCGTTCGCCCTGGCCAGGAACGCCTACGAGGGGGCCGCGAAGGCCGGCATCCCGGTCGTCGCCTCCGACGTGTCGGACCCGGTCCCCGCGGCGTGGGCGGACCACGTCGTCACCACCGACAACGGCCAGGACGTGGGCAGCCGCCTCATGGCGGACGCCATCATCGCCGACTCCGGCGGCGACGCGAACGTCCTGTTCGTGAACACGACCTCGACCAGCACCACCAAGGATTCCTCGGACGCCGTCCTGGACGAGTTCGAGAAGCGCTGCCCCGGCTGCAAGGTGACCACGGCCGGCTGGGAGTCGACCGCGGTGCAGAAGATCCCGACGACCGTCAGCGTCGCGCTCAACTCCGATCCCGCCATCGACTACGTCTACGTGAGCTACGACCAGCCGGCCAGCCCGCCCGCCATCCAGGGGATCCGCCTCTCCGGCCGCGCGAACAAGGTCAAGCTGGTGGGCTACGGTTCCGACGTCACAGCCATGCAGCGCATCGCCGGCGGCTCCCAGCTCGCGGACGTCGCCGTCGACCCGGCCCTCGTGGCCTGGAACAACACCGATCGCCTGCTGCGCCTGATGTCCGGCGCCGACGTGCCCGAGGCCTCGGCGTACATGATCCCGCGACGTATCTTCAACAAGAGCAACATCGATTCCGTCGACGGCCGCAGCGTGAAGGGGTTCAAGAACGGGGCCTGGTTCACCGACGGTTCGTTCCGCGACACCTACCACAAGCTGTGGGGCGCGAGCTGATCCGTCGCACGGACATCACGAGCACCGATCAGGAGCACTCGACATGACGGACACCATCGCCGGGGGAACCTACGTACTCGGCGGCGACCTCACCGTGACCCGGATGGGTTACGGGGCCATGCAGCTGACCGGCAAGGCTGCCTTCGGTCCGCCGGCCGACCGCGCCGCCGCCCTCGCGGTCCTGCGCGAGGCACTCGCCCTCGGCATCACCCACATCGACACCAGCGACTACTACGGGCCGCACGTCACCAACGAGATCGTCAGGGAGGCTCTGCACCCGTACCCGGAGCACCTGCACATCGTCACCAAGGTCGGCTTCCTGCGGGACGAGAGGGGCGGGTGGCCGCAAGCGGCCGAGCCCGGGCAACTCCGCCAGGCCGTCCGGGACAACCTGAGCCGCCTGGGCCTGGCCTCCCTCGATGTCGTCAACCTCCGGATGGGCGGGCCGAAGGAGCCGGTGGCCGAACGGTTCTCCGTGCTGGCCGAACTGCAGCGACAGGGGCTGATCCGGCACCTGGGGCTGAGCACGGTGACGGCCGAGCAGATCGCCGAGGCGCAGACCATCGCGCCCGTGGTGTGTGTGCAGAACATGTACAACATCGCAGGCCGGGCCGACGACGCGCTCATCGACTCGCTCGCCGAGCAGGGCATCGCCTACGTGCCGTACTTCCCGCTCGGCGGTTTCAACCCGGTGCAGTCCGCGGTGCTCGACGAGGTGGCCACACGTCTGGGGACGACCCCCAAGGCCGTATCCCTCGCCTGGCTTCTCCAGCGCTCCCCCAACATCCTGCTGATCCCCGGCACCTCGTCGGTGGAACACCTGCGGGAGAACGTCCGCAGCGCCGCCCTGACGCTGCCCGAGCAGGCCGTCGCCGAACTGGACGCCATCGCAGACTGAGCCACGACACCCGGCCCCGCACGCCCCACCACAGGAGACCCGAGAATGCCCTCCACGCCCAAATTCGCTCACGTCGTGTTCCAGACCTCACAGCACGAGGCGATGCGCGAGTGGTACTGCTCGCTGCTGAACGCCCACGTCGTCTACGAGGGTCACGGCCTGACCTTCATCACCTTCGACGACGAGCACCACCGCATCGCCCTCGCCCACATCCCCGACCTCGAACCCAGGCCGAAGAACGCGTCGCTGGTGAACCACGTCGCGTACACCTTCGACTCGCTCGACGAACTCCTCGACCGCTACGTCGAGCTGAAGGCCAAGGGCATCGAACCGTGGAGGCCCGTCCAGCACGGGGTCACCACGTCGCTGTACTACGAGGACCCGGACGGCAACCACGTCGAGATGCAGGTCGACAACTTCGCCACCGCTGACGAGGCCACTGCGTACATGGAGGGCGAGGAGTACGACAACGACCCGATCGGGGTGCGCTACCGGCCCGAGCTGATGGTGGAGGCGCTGCGGTCCGGCGTTCCGGCCGCCCAGCTCCAGACCCGGCAGTGGGCCAAGGAGACGAGCCCCGAGCTGCCCCACCCGATGGCCGACTGAGACCGGCTCCGGCCGGCCCGGAGAGCCGCCCGTACGGGGCGGTCACGAGAGATCTCGCTATCACATATCACTGCCACGCCCGCTGACCGGAAGCCGGCCCTGGGCAAGTGATCGGAAAGGGAGCAAGAATGCGGATCGTCAATCTGGAGGGCAGGCTCGGACTGCTCACCGACGACGGTGTCGTCGATGTGCACGAGGCCAGCGACGGCCTGTTCTCACCGGACATCCAGGACGTCTACGAGCGATGGTCCGAGCTGACCGCGTGGGCGTCCGGCGTCAAGGACGCGCCGGTCAAGCCACTGGACGAGGCACGGCTGGACGCGCCGGTGCCGCGGCCGGGACAGGTCTTCGCGATAGGACTCAACTACCGCGATCACGCCGAGGAGGCGGGACTTGACGCGTCCCTCGACTCGATGGTGGTGTTCACCAAGTTCCCCTCCTCGATCACCGGCCCGGTCGCCGACGTCGAACTGCCCGAGGGGTCCGTCGACTTCGAGGCCGAACTCGTGGTCGTCATGAGCAGGCACGCCTACCGGGTCGATGCCGCCGAGGCGTGGGACCGGGTGGCCGGCCTGACCGTGGGGCAGGACCTCTCCGAGCGTGAGACGCAACTGCGCCCGCCCACCCCGCAGTTCAATATGGGCAAGTCGTTCCCCGGCTTCGCGCCGATCGGCCCCTCGGTCGTCTCCGTCGACGAGTTCGCCGACCCCGACGACCTCGCGATCGGCTGCACACTCAACGGCACGTCGATGCAGGACTCCCGCACGGGGCGCATGATCTTCTCCGTCGGTGAGATCATCTCGCGGCTGTCGCAGGTCGTCACGCTGCGGCCCGGTGACGTGATCTTCACCGGCACCCCGGCCGGCATCGGCTTCGCCCGCGATCCCAAGGTGTTGCTGGGCCCTGGCGACGAACTGGTCACCAGCGTCGAGGGCGTTGGCGCGCTGCGCACGACCTTCCGCGCCCGCACCTGACACCGCGCCGCACGCCCTCCTCCGTCACTTCGCCGAACAGTCGGCCGATGGGAATTCTCATGGAAAAGAACTGCCTGATCTGCGACCTCAAGAGCGCCCCCGAGTCGGACGTGGTCTTCCGCGACGACCTGTGGGCCGCGGAGATAGTGCCCGGCTACGACGTTCCCGGCTGGTACTTCCTGCGCGCCCAGCGCCACGCGGAGCGCATCACGGGCCTCGACGAGGCCGAGCGGGAGACCTTCGGCAAGCGGGCCGCCGACCTGGTCGCCGCCGTCACGGAGGCCACCGGCTCGGAGGCCACCTACTTGCTGATGTTCGGCGAGGCCTTCCCCCACTTCCACGCGCTCGTCACCGCGCGCACCGCCGAAATCCCCGCCGACCGCCGCGGCGGCGACATCCTCAAGCTGCGTGGCGAGCGGGCGGACCTGGAGCAGTCGCGTGAGCTGGTCCCGGCCGTCCGCGAGGCATACGAGGCCATCACCGAGCGGGCCGCCGCCCGCCAGGACCACTGACCTGCATCCGCCAGGGCCACCGGGGTGCGACAGCGCCACGAACGGCCACCGGAGAAGCAGAGAGCCCCTCTCCGGCACCAATCGTTCAGGAGAACTCATGACCCGCATCACCGTGCTGGGGGGCACCGGCTACGCCGGCGGCGCCGTGGCAGCCGAAGCCGCCGCACGAGGGCACGAGGTGGTCGCCTTCAGCCGGCACGCCGGCGAGGAGCCGCACGACAAGATCGCCTCCGTCACCGGCTCCGCCCTGAAGCGCGAGGACCTGGAACTGGCCGTCGCCGACTCGCAGGTCGTCGTCTGCGCCCTGGCGGCCGTCGGGGAACTGGAGGACCGCTTCGAGGACGTGGTCCGCGAGATCGCCGGCATCGCTCTCGCCCGCGGTGCCCGGCTCGGTGTGGTCGGCGGCGCCGGCTCCCTGCTCGCCGGGCCGGACGGCCCCAAGGTGTTCGACACACCCGAGTTTCCCGCGCAGTTCCGGGCCCACTCCCTCATCAGCGACACCGTCCTGGAGGCGCTGCGCAGCAGCGACCCCGCGCTGGACTGGTTCGTGCTGAGCCCGCCCCTCAGCTTCGGCAGGTGGGCGCCCGGCGAGAAGCGAGGCACCTTCCGTATCGGCGGCGACGTCCTGCTCAAGGACGACGAGGACCGCTCCACGATCTCGGGCGCCGACTTCGCGGCCGCCCTCGTGGACGAGATCGAGCGTCCCGCCCACCGGCGCGCGCGTTTCACCGTCGCCTACTGACCCGCGTACAGCAACACCCTGTGGAGGCACACCTTGATTCTGGTGACAGCGGCGAGCGGCCGGACAGGCCGCAGCCTGGTACGAGCCCTCCTCCGTGAGGGCAAAAGCGTCAGGGCCGCGGACATCGCGCCCTCCGTCCATGAACTGCGCGATCTCGGCGCGCAGGAGACCGTGGTGGCCGACCTCCTGGAACCCGCCGAGCTGCGCAAGGCGGTGGACGGGGTGGAGTCCGTCATCCACATCGGTCCCCTGTTCCACCACCGTGAGGCCGACATCGGCCGCGCGGTGGTCGCCGAGGCGCGGCGGGCCGGTGTCGGGCACTTCGTGCAGTTCTCCGTCGTGCACCCGCAGATCGAGGCGCTGCTCAACCATCAGGCCAAACTGGCGGTGGAGCGGGCCGTTCTCCAGTCGCCCATCCCCTTCACCATCCTCCAGCCCATGCACTACCTCCAGAACATCGACGTCGCCGCGACCGTGGCCTCGGGGGTGCACGGCAAGCCGTTCTCCCACCACACCCGCCTCGCCCAGGTGGACCTGGAGGACGTCACGGCCGTCGCCGCCAAGGTCGTCGGCGACCCGCGCCACCACTACGCGACGTACGAACTGTGCGGGTCCGACTACGTGGACGGGCACGAGATCGCGGCGGTCATCGGGGAGGTGGCGGGGCGGACCATCACCACGCAACTCCTGCCGATCAGCGACTTCGCGAGCGGTGACCGGCAGCGGAAGGAGGAGGACGAGTTCCCCTACGACGCGATGTACCGGCTGTGGGGCCACTACAGCCGCTACGGCATCACCGGCAATCCCAACGTGCTCGGATGGCTGCTCGGCCGCCCTCCGACAACTCTGCGCGAGTACGTGACCCGGGAACTCCGGGCCGCCTCCTCGACCGTCTGACATCCCGTCCCACGCCCCTACGAAGCCCCGAGCGGGCGATGACCTCCAAGGACAACGCATGAGCACTTCACTCGACCCGAAAGCGTCCTCCTCACCGAGCGTGACCGAGCTGGTGGCACGGGCCAGGGACCTCCAGCCTCTGCTGCGCAAGAACTCCGCCGAGGGAGAGAAGAACCGCCGCGTCCTTGAGGAGAGCATCCAGGCCCTCCAGGACGCCGGTCTCTTCAAGCTCCTCCAGCCTCGGCGCTTCGGCGGCTACGAGTCCTCGATGAAGGCCCTCGTCGACGTCTCGGCCGCGGTGGGTGAAGCCGACGGCGGTACGGCCTGGGTGGTGTCCCTGTTGAACTCCGGCGCCTGGCTCGCCAGTTGCTTCACGGACCGGGCGCAGAACGACGTGTGGGCCGATGACCCGCGAGCCCTGGTGTCCGGTGTGTTCTCCCCCCGGGTGGAGGCAAAGAAGGTACCGGGCGGCTTTCAGGTCACCGGGAAATGGTTCTACAACTCCGGTTCCTGGCATGCCGACTGGGCAGTACTGAGCATTCCGGTCACCGACGAGGCCGGCGAGGTCGTGGGCATGGGCATGGCCCTTGTGCCGCGCAGCGACCTCGAACTGGAGGAGACCTGGTTCGTCGCCGGCATGCGTGCCTCCGGCTCCAACTGCCTGATCGCCACCGACGCCTTCGTGCCGGAGCACCGCATCATGCCGGTCGGCCCGGCCATGGAAGGCGACTTCCCGACCGAGCACACCGACGAGTTCCTCTACCAGTCGCCGCTCGGCCCTTTCTTCACCGTCGGCATGGTCGGGCCGCAGCTCGGTCTCGGCCGGGCCGCGCTGGACATCGTGAGGGAGAAGGCGGCCACCAAGGGCGTCACCAACACCATCTACACCCGGCAGGCCGACTCCGTCGCCGTCCAGATCCAGCTGGCGCAAGCGTCCATGCACCTCGACACCGCGCACTTCCACGCCCACCGGGTAACCGACGACATGGACAGCGCGGCGCGGGACGGCAGGAAGCTCGACCTCCTGGACCGCGCCCGGATCCGCGCGGACGTGGGGTGGGCCGTCGAGAACGTCGTCAAGGCGATCGACATCCTGCTCTACGCCCACGGCTCCGGCTCGTTCGCCGAGGTCAACCCCTTGCAGCGGATCTGGCGGGACTCGGAGGTGGCCTCCCGCCACGCCGGCATCCTGCCGATGGTCTGCTACGAGATCTACGGCAAGGCCCTCGTCGGCTCCGACGTGAAGATCACGCACATGATCTAGTGCCGTGGCAGGCGATGTTTGCCCGTGCCGGACGCCGCGACGGGGGCAAACATTGCCTGCCGTGGCACTAGGGCACCCGTTCCACCACCCACGAGCTGGGCCGGACGGCACGGCCGCGGTACCGAGCGCGCCTCGGCCGAACGTCCCCTCGGGGCTCCGCGACACGCGGGGACGTTCGGCACCTCAGCAGTTGCCGCTCAGCCGGTGCCGGACGCGGTCGCGATCTCCGGATCGCTGCTCAGTGCGCGCAGCGCGGTCTCCTCGTTGCGGGAGAGGTGCACCAGGACCGCCTTGGCGACAACACCGGGATCACGTGTACGGAAGGCATCGATGAGGTCCTCATGGGCATGCTGACGACGCCGCTTGTCCTCAGGGGCCGGATCGATCTTGCTGAAGCCGATCCGGACGTATCGCTCGGCCGCCTGCCACAGGAGATTCAGAATCCGCCGGTCCCACTCGGTGGCCGCGGGGGTGAGCAGTGCGGCGTGGAATGCGCGATGCGCCTCGTAGATCGTGTGGATGGTGTTCTGCTCGTCCCCGAAGTCCTCCGCCTCGGCCTCCAGCCGGTCGAGTTCGGCATCGGAGATGATCCGGCAGGCGCGGCCGGCCAGTTCCGGCTCGATCGTGCGACGAAGCCGGTAGATCCCCTGGAGGTCGTCCAGGTGGAGCGGCGCCACATAGGCGCTCCGCCCCGGCTGAGTGATCACGAGGCCCTCGGCCTCAAGATTCCGCAAGGCTTCCCGGACCGGGATGAAGCTCACGCCCAGCATGTCGGCGAGCTTGCGCAGGGAGACCGTCTCACCGGGCGCGAGGTCTCCCGACATGATCGAACGCCGCAGTTCGTCGGTCACCAGGTTCGAGACCGAGCGGGCTTCGATCGGCTTGACCGGCGATTTCTTCATGCTCCTGCTTTCCGATTGCCTGCTGTCACCAAGTGTAGTGGTCGCATCCGCCTGATTGGAGCACGACAACTGCCGTGCCCTGCGGACCACTGGCCGACCTACCGAACAACCGAAGGAAGCACCCATGTCCGAGCCCACACGTCCACTCCTGCAGATACACATCGGCAGCACGCGCCCGAACCGCCTGGGCCCGGCCTTCGCCGCGTGGTTCGCCGAGGTGGCCGAACGGCAGTCGTCCTTCGAGGTCGAGGTGATCGACCTCGCCCAGGTGGCCCTGCCGCTCCTTGACGAGCCGAACCACCCCCGGCTGAGGCAGTACGTCCACCAGCACACCCACGACTGGAGCGCGACGGTGGAACGCGCGGACGCGTTCGTCCTCGTCACCCCCGAGTACAACTACGGGTACAGCGCCGCGACGAAGAACGCACTGGACTACCTGTGCCACGAATGGGCCGACAAGGCCGTCGGATTCGTCAGTTACGGGGGCGTCGGCGCCGGCACCCGAGCGGTCCAGCAGCTCAAGCAGGTCGTCACGACCCTGCGCATGGTGCCGGTGCTCGAAGCGGTGAACATCCCGTTCGCGATGCACAAGGTCACAGCCGACGGCGAGGTCGTCAAAGAAGAAGGACTGGAGGAGGCAGCCACGGCCATGCTCGGAGAACTGGCACGAATGACCGCGAAGCTGCGGCCCGCGAACCACTGAGACAGGGACGACGAGCACGCGCGACGGCCCGCCCACCGGGGCGGGTCGTTCCGGCGAGAGGAAACATATGGAAGCGACACGAGCATCGGCACACGGGCAGAACCCCGCCGGGAGCGGCCCCGACATCGCCCTTGTCACCCACGTCGTCCTGGCCGAACGGCAGGGCCGCGACCGCGGCTGGTGGCACCAGATGGAGGACCAGTTCTGGGACGACTCCACCGTGCGCCTGAGCTGGTACGAGGGAGACGGGGCCGGCTTCGTGGCCGGCTCCGCCGCGATGGCCGAACGTGGAGCGGTCGCGCTCCACCACCTGTTCGCCCCGGTCGTCCACGTCCGGGGCGCCAGGGCGTACACCGAACTGCCCGTCGCGATGCGCCTCCCCGTCGAGGTCGAAGGCGTGCGGGGCGACCTGGTCACCCACACCCGTCTGAACTACCGCTTGGAACGGCGGGGGGACATCTGGCGCATCCGCACGCTCGACGCCGTCTACGAGTACGCCACCCTGTCCCCGTCCATCCCGGGCCAGTCCATCCGCATCCCCGAAGAGGACCTCGCCCAGTACCGCCCCAGCTACGCGCTGCTCGCCTGGAACATCGCCCGGGAGGGCCGCTCTCCCAGCCAGAACGATCTCGGTGACGACCGTCCAGAAGAACTGGCGGCGCTCTACGAGGCGATCTGGGAGTGGCTCAACGACGCGTAAGCCGCAGGTGTCCAGGTGTCGGCTTCGAGGGGGTCACCGCAGTCGTCGAAGAAGACCGCCGCGCCGTCAGGTCCTGGCGGCGTTCCCTGCTGGGCGGCATCTGTGGTGGATGACGTCCGGGAAGTTCGTCCCGGTGCAGACGCCGGCGTCTCCTCCTTCGGTGACCTCTTGACTGAACCGGGTGACGATCGCCTTGTCCCGGCTTCGGGTACTGACCATGTCCGACGCTTCGGGGTGTCAGTAGGCCGAGGCCGCCGGGTTGCTGTGCGTGGGCCTGCTGCGGGGGGCTGCGGTGTCGCTCGTCCCGGTCAGGAGGCGCCGTGTTCCAGGGCTTCGCGGACCGCGACGGCGACGCCTCGGTGGCCGGGCCGCGGTGTCCGGTCAGGCCGGGGAGCGGTGTCCGGTCAGGCCGGGGAGCGAGTCGACGCTCGTGTCGCCGTCGAATCGGTGGGCGTGAGGAAACCGCGGCGCGGTGAAGCCGCCCCTGAGGGCCGTCGGTCGACGGGCGGTGCACCGCCCCCGCAGCCGGGCCGCAGGGCAGTGCGAAGCCGGTGGTCAGGGCCTGGGTGCGTCCAGTTCGCGTTGCACGTACTCGCGCAGCGTGGTCGGCGGGCGGCCGAGCAGCCAGGTCAGCACGTTGGGGTTGCCCGTGATGCCGTAGCGGCTGTAATGGCCGAACAGCCGGTACATGACGTCGTACGGGAAATCGGCCTCCGCCAGCCGCTCGCGCTGCGGGCTCACCAGGTCGTCGAGGTCCTGGAACTCGGCCACGACCGGTCGGCCCGACAACTCGGCGAGAACCCCGGCGATTTCGTGCCCGGTCACGTAGTCGCTGCCGGAGAGCTCGTACGTCGCGTAATGGTGGTGAGGGTCGCCGACCACGCGCGCCGCCACCTCGGCGACGTCATCGAGGTCGACGTGCGCCAGCCGGGACTCGGCCGAGTGCGGCTTGGCGTAGATCCCGGACGCGACGGAGTCGGCGACGTCGATGTTCTGCAGGTAGTGCATGGGCTGGAGGATCGTGAAGGGGATCGGCGACGCGATCACGGCACGCTCGACCGCCAGCTTGGCCTGGTGGTTCAGAAGCTGCTCGATCTGCGGGTGGACCACGGAGAACTGCACGAAGTGCTGCACATCGTGGCGGCGCGCCTCCGCGACGACGGCACGGCCGATGTCGGCTTCGCGGTGGTGGAACAACGGACCGATATGGATGACCGAATCCACCCCGCTCATCGCTTTGCGCAGGTCGGCGGGGACCAGGAGGTCGGCCACGACGGTCTCGGCCGCACCGAGGTCGCGGACCTCGTGGACCGAGGGTGCGATGTCAGCGGCCCGGACCTCTTTGCCATGGCGCGTCAGCGCGCGGATCAGACTCCGGCCGGTGCGGCCACTCGCTGCGGTTACCAGGATCACGAGATCTCCAGATGATCGACTCAGCCATCGCTGTGATATTTGATATCAAACACCTTGGGCAGTCATTTGGAAAGCACCTGGGTTGCCGGACGCCCTCGCACGCGGCGACTCTGTCGACCCTGGGGGTGGACTCGCTCGTGGTCAGCTCCCTGCCGACCACCTCGCCCCGCCCGAAGGCACACGTCCTCAACCAGCGCGCCCTGGAGCTCTTCACCGAGGCCGGTGTCGCGGACGAGGTCTACGAGCGCGGCACCCCCGCGGAGAACATGCGGGCCACCGCCTGGCACGCCGGTGTCGCCGGGCGGCACGACTACTACGGCCGCAAGCTGGGCGAACTCGATTCCTGGGGCGTCGACTTCACGGACCCCGGTCACATCGCGGCCAGCCCGTGCCGATCGGTGAACCTGTCGCAGATCCGCCTCGAACCGGTTCTCAAGGCCCACGCCGAGCGGCTCAGGCCGGGCGGGGTCCGGATCCGCCACGAGCTGATCGCGGACAAGTTCCGCGTGGCCGGGTCCACTTCGCGGGTGACGCCGCGCACCGCCACCCGCCGACCGGCGGACTCGGACTGACCTCGGCCATCCACGACGTGCACAGCCTGTCCTGGGAGCTGGCGGCCGTCCTGGCCGGCCGCGCGGGCGAGGCGCTGCTGGACACCTACGATGCCGAGCGCAGGCCCGTCGACCAGAACAACATCGACAAGTCGATCGCCAACGCGCTGAACCACCTCAGTGTCGACCGGGCCCTGAACCTCTCCCCCGACAGGAGCCCCGAGGACAACTGGGCCGGGCTGGCCCCCTGTGGGAGGACGGCCCCGACTCGGCCGCCAAGCGGCACGCGGTCGGCCGGGCGATCGAGTCGCGGAGCATCGAGTTCCACCACCACAACGTCGAGTCCGGCTACCGCCACGAGTCCGCCACGATCGTGCCCGACGGCACCCCGGCCCCCGTACCGGTCGACGAGGTCGCCCTCTACGAGCCCAGTACCCGGCCCGGTCACCCGCTGATCCACGCGTTCGTGAAAAGCCGGGGCGAGCGGCTCGCGCTCGGCAGCCTGGTCCACGGCGGCAAGTTCCTGCTGCTGACCGGCGTCCAGGGCCACGCCTGGGTAGAGGCCGCGAAATCCGGTTCGCCTGGCTCCAGCGCCGGGGCATATCGGACAGCGGTGCCATCCTGGTCCGCCCCGACCGGTGCATCGCCTTCCGCTCGGTCGACGGGGTGGACGACCCGAAGACCGTGCTCAGGGACGCCCTCGGCCAGATCCTCGCCCGCGAGCCGCGCTCACCCGTCAGGCAGGCCTGACCAGCCCCACAGGGCCGACCGGTGCACAGAGACCTGACGAGACGACGCCTCGGTTCCCCCCGTCACCGGCAGGACCAGGCGCGGGACCGGAGAAGGCCGCGCCCCTGGAGCGGCACCGCCCGTGCACGGGGGAAAGGGCTTCATCCTTCCTGATCCGTCCGGGACCTTCCGGCCCCTTGCTGGCCCCTGGCTGGTCCCTCTGACGCAGCCGCTGTACCTGCTTGAGATCGGTATGGAGACGCCTTGCGCAGAGTGCCTTACCGGCGAAGAGGGCTTCCACCTCCTGTGCCCGGAGTGTGGAGCGGGGCGGCTTTTCGCAGGTCAGCCGCCGTTGGCAAGTGTAGTACCCGGAAGGGCGATCTCGATCCCGGCAATGGGCCCTGCGCCAACGCAGCGTAGGGAGTCGATGAAAACCTCAGCGAGCCACGCCGCTGCCTCTGGTGTCCACTCCGGAACGTCGCACGTGAACGCCGAAAGCCTGGGTGACTCCAGATCATGACCGATGCCACGGAGGACGGGCAGCCTTTCGTTCTGCGATGCGGGTTCCACTCGCAGTAGATCGTGCCCACGTTCGCGCGTCAGCTCGCACACCTCCTTCGCCGCCGCAGCCTCGGTGACGGTGACGGTGACGGTGGCGCGGGTACGGGAGTCCGGCGCAGCCAGGGCGTACCAGGCAGCCTCGCCGACGAGGTCGAACTGGGTGTCCGGCGCAAGGTGCATGGGCACCGCTGTGCTCAAGCCGCGAAAGTCCACTTCCCCCACCCGGTTCAGCGCGTCGGCCAGGACGCGGGTCATCGGCAAAACGGGGAGGTGCTGCGCCCGCAGTCCGGTCGCGGGGTAGACGGTCAGCGAGGCCAGCTCCCGAACCTGTCCGTCCTGTGACCAGTCGCCACCGGCGTCCGCATGACCCCATCGCTGCCCGCCCAGCTCGGCCCCGGCGCTCAATCGGGTCGAACTGAAGCCGTAGGCCGCCGCACGTTTCACCGCCAGGCTGAACAGGTCCTCGTCCAGGTCGTGATCCGCCGTGACCTGTCCGATCCACGGATACTCGCGCAGCACGCCGTACAGCGCCACAGCCATCGTGAAGCTGTCCGCCCCCTCTGCCTCGTCCTCCTGCACAGTCCTGTCCTCTCGCTCTCAGCTGACTCCGCAGGACAACGTCTTCGCCGGGGTTTCCAATTTGTCGGGCGAGTCGGCGACCCCGATGATGTCGACGTCCACCCGACTGCGCCAGGTCGTCTTCTTGGTCCCCGCGCAGGTGTAGCGGACGTTCGCTCTGCGGGAACTGCCACCACCCGGCATGACGGTCCTGGAGCCGGATGCCACTTTGCGCCAGCTGCTCCCGTGCTTGACCTCAAGCTCCACGGTGACTTTCGCCTTGGCACCTCTGCTGTTTCCGTCCTGCCACCAGCCGTGCGCTGACGCCGTCCGTGGCCGCCTGCTGGAGACGTGGACGTAGTCCCCGCCAGTCTCGAAGATCTCGACGGGATCGACTGAGGCGGCCTTGGAGCCGGCCGACGGCAAGGGCTCCTCTGCCCAAGCTGGACTCGACAGGGAGATCACGGCCGTGAGCGAGGTGACCAAGATCGTGACGGCGAGAGATTGCACGCGCATCGGAACATGCTCCAGCAGATTCCAGGATCAGCAGGGACATCACGATTCATCCCGCGTCTTCGCACCACTCGAACCCTCTCGCGCAGGAGACATCCGTTCGTCGAGTGAGCCATCCATCGAAGGGGTGGGCATGAGGTCTCCGGATCGGGGGCGGCCCCGGCGAAGCTGCCGGGGCCGCCGGGGGAGTCAGAGGTTGTCGAGGTCGGCGCGTCCCGCGGCGAATCGCTGGTCGGCTTCGCGGAAGATTGCCAGGAGCCCGGCCGGGGCGCAGTCGGTGCGGATGCCTTCGAGCAGGTGCTTGGCGAGCGTGTAGTGGGGGTCGATGTCGAGGGCGTCCGAGAAGGCGTGGCTGGCTGTGACGGTGTCGTTCTGTCGCCAGGCGACCCAGCCGAGGAGGACAAGGAGCGGCGCGGCCTTGTCGGTGTGCGGGGGTACACAGCATCGGACCAGGTACGCCCACAGTTGCCGTTCCACGGGCAGGTCGCTTTCGTCGCCGGTGGACAGTACGGCGTCTCGGGTCTCGCGGTCTTGGAGGCCAAGAGTGATGCGGGCGGCGATCTCGTCCGTGAGCTGCGAGGAGCCGTTACGGAAGTCGGCCAGGGCGCCGCCGATGATGTCGGCCGTCCCGGCCGCGTCGATCTGGGCGCAGGTCGAGGTGAGGATGGCGTCGCGTCCGGCGCTGGTCGTGCGCCGGGTGTTGAACTGGTCGACGGCCGTGTCCAGGGTCTTGAGGAAGTCGGTGTCGGCGGGGGCCGCCGCCCGGAACTCCTGGACGATGTCGCGGGTGCGGGGGCCGGGGTGCGGCCGAGGCGGGCCATCTGTGCCGCAACGCTGGTGGAGACATCGGCAGTTGGGAGCGGCTGGCCCTCGCAGCACCCTTCGGTGGTGCACTCGAACGCCCACCACCGGTTCGCGACGAGACCGATGGTCTGGAGTACGACGGCGCGGCGCTCCGTGAGTTCGGTCGTGAGGCGGTCGGCGACGGGGGCGAGGAGTGCGGCGGTGCCCCAGGGGGCCTCGCCCTGCTCGCGGGCCACGACATCAAGGTGGGCCAGGAGAAGCTGGGCCACTCCTCGCGCCAGGTCACCTCCGACACCTACACCAGCGTGCTGCCCGAGATGATGCGGGCCGAGGCCGAGTCGGTCATGGCCGTCGTCCCCCGCGACATCCCCTTCGAGGAGCGCACCGCGCCGGCCATCCCCGAGTCGGCCTGGCAGAACGGGGTCGCCGTCTTCTTCGCCCACGGCGCTCGGCGGTCAGGTGACACCTGGGCTGTCGGAGCACAGCCGCAGCCCGGGGCAGACGTCCTCGGCGTGATCAGCCTCGCCGGCCGGGGCCAGGACGACGCCGCCAACGCGGCCGTGAGGTGGATACGGGACCACTCCACCGCCAACGAGCTGGGGCTGGTCCGGGTGGAGAACTTCAACGACCAGTACCCGGAGGAGCAGCGGGCGGACTTCTCCCTCACGCGCTTCACCGTCGCCCGGACCGAGTCGCCGGACGCAGCGGAGTGGACATTGCCGACTGGGCTGCCCCCGGCTGCGACCCGGACCCAGCGCAAGGCTCTGAACAGGCGACGGAAGGCCGCGTAAGGGGACTCCTGCCCCCTGAGCCGTCCCGTGTCCCCTGTGTGTCCCCTGGATCTTGGTCCGAACGCGGGAACGGGGGTCACCACCCTGGAGTGGTGACCCCCGTTCCTGCGTTTGTGCAGGTAGAAACGGTTCTTTTGGTGAACCTCGGGGTGGGGCGGGTGGGGCTCGAACCCACGACCGACGGATTATGAGTCCGCTGCTCTAACCGGCTGAGCTACCGCCCCGGCCCGGCGCGTCGCGTACACGTGTGCGCGCCGTCTGCCGCAGCATAGCCGGTCATACGATCTCCCGCCTCGGATGGTCGGCCACACACGACCTTGAAGACCACGGCCTGGAGCGGACGGTTCCGGTTCAGGGTGGATCGTGCCGAATCGGAGGTCTGTTCGCGGGTGCGAGGGCGCGGGCACGGGGTCGCCGGGCATGTGGGAAGCCGGCCGGGCATACGGAAAAGGGCCCCCGAGGGGGCCCTTCCGTTCTGCTCTCCCGACTGGACTCGAACCAGTAACCTGCCGGTTAACAGCCGGCTGCTCTGCCAATTGAGCTACAGGAGACCGCGCTCCCCCGACTGGACTCGAACCAGTAACCTGCCGGTTAACAGCCGGCTGCTCTGCCAATTGAGCTACAGGGGATCGACCTCTTGCACCGAACGTACCCACCTGCGGCTTCGCCGTGCGGCGCGCGTTCGCTGCGACACATACATTAGCGCAAGCAGGGGGGTGCTTTGCCAATCGGTAGGGGCCTGGGGATCGCCGGACGGGGAACCCTCACTGCCGAGGCACCTGTGAGGCTGTTCATTGGCAGACCGGACGGCTGGGCCGGACGGACCGAAACTTGAGGGAAAGGGTGGCCGCCACCATGCGCTACCGGATCGCATTCGTCGCGGGCGCGGCCCTGGGCTACGTCCTGGGGACCAAGGCCGGGCGTGAGCGCTACGAGAAGATCGCGGGCTACGCACGGCAGGTCTCGCAGAACCCCGCCGTGCGCAACGCGACCGAGACCGCCACGCAGCAGGGACGGGTCGCCGCGGGGAAGGCCCTGCACGTGGTCTCCGTGAAGGTGACCGACCGGATGCCGGGTGCGGTCCCGCGGCGTTCGTGGGGCAGAATTCGCTGTCATGGGGATAGTCGCGGGACTGGACAGTTCGTCCGCATCCACTCGTATCGTCGTGTGCGACGCGGACACCGGAGCCGTGCTGCGTCAGGGCTACGCTCCGCACCCGGCCGGGCCCGAGGGCTCCGACCCGTACGAGACCGACCCGCAGTCGTGGCTGCTCTCGCTCGGTGAGGCCGCGACCGGCGGGGTGCTCGAAGGGGTCCGGGCGATCGGGGTCTCCGCCCAGCAGCACACGCTCGTACCGCTCGACCAGCAGGGCGCCACGGTGCGCCCGGCGCTGATCGGCAACGACAAGCGGATGCAGGGCACGGCGGCCGGTCTGCTCGACGAGTTCGGCGGGCGGCAGGCCTGGGCCGAGGCCGTGGGCTGTGTGCCCAGGCCCGCCCAGCCGGTGACCAAGCTGCGCTGGCTCGCGCGCCAGGAGCCGGAGGCCGCGCGCCGCACGCAGTCCCTGCTCCAGGCGCACGACTGGCTCGTGTGGCAGTTGCTGGGCCGCCCCGCGCGCCGCACCACCGACCGGGGCGGGGCCTCCGGCACCGGCTACTGGTCGGCGGCCACCGGTGCCTACCGGCCCGAACTGGCCGAACTGGCCCTCGGCCACCAGGCCGCGCTGCCCGAGGTGCTGGGCCCCTCGGACGCGGCCGGGACCACCCCGGAGGGGCTGCTGATCTCCGCGGGCACCGGGGAGACGATGGCGGCGGCCTTCGGGCTCGGGGTGCGCACCGGTGACGCCGTGGTGTCGCTGGGCGCCTCGGGTTCCGTCATGGCGGTGCACGAGGAGGCCCTCGCCGACGCGGGCGGGATGATCACCTCGCTGGCCGACGCGACGGGGATGCACCTGCCCGTCGTCCACCTGCAGAACGCGGTACGGGTGCTGCGCGGCACCGCGGAACTGCTCGGCACCGATCTGGAGGGGCTCTCGGCGCTCGCGACGAAGTCGACGCCGGGTGCGCACGGTCTCGTGCTGCTGCCCTATCTGGAGGGCGAGCGGACGCCGTACCTCCCGCACACGGCGGGCAGTCTGAGCGGGCTGCGGCGCGAGTCGATGAAGCCCGAACACCTCGCGCGCTCGGCGTTCGAGGGGATGCTGTGCTCGGTCGCCGACGCGCTCGACGTCCTGCGCGGCCGGGGCGTCGAGGTGCGCCGGGTCTTCCTGCTCGGCGCGGCCGCCGAACTGCCCGCGGTGCGCGCGGCGGCCCCCTCGCTGTTCGGCGCGCAGGTCGCCGTACCGCAGCCGGCCGAGTACGCGGCGCTCGGTGCGGCCCGGCAGGCGGCCTGGGCGCTCGGGGTGAGCGAGGGCCGGCTGGACCCGCGTACCCCGCCGGCCTGGCAGGGCGCCTCCTCGCAGGTGCTGGAGGCCGACGAGGAGGAGCGGGCGGTCGGTGCGGCCGTGCGCCAGCAGTACGGGGCGGTGCGCGAGCAGACGCACCCGGGTGCCTTCGACGCGGTGTGAGGGGCGCGCCGCGAGGACTCTGTTGCAGAGTCGCGAGGGCGGGCCCCAAAGGCCCTTGGGGCGTGCGCGGCGGACCGTCGGTGGTCCTAAGACCTCGGACGGTCACCTTCCGGGGATTTTGACCGGTCCTTGAATTAATCGCTTGAACAGCACGGGGACCCGTCCCGCAGGATGGGGTGGCCGCATTCCATCTCTCCGACAGGGCGCAGTGTGCTCATACGACTTCTACGGTCTTCTTTGTCCCCCTACAAACGGCCGATCGCCCTGCTCGTGGCCTTGCAGTTCCTCCAGACCTGCGCCGCGCTCTACCTCCCCACGCTGAACGCCGACATCATCGACAACGGGGTGGTGAAGGGCGACACGGGCTACATCATGGGCTTCGGGGCGCTCATGCTCCTCGTCTCCGTCGTGCAGATGGCGGGGAACGTCGGGGCGGTCTACTTCGGGGCCAGGACCGCTTCTGCGGTCGGCCGGGACGTGCGGGCCGCCGTCTTCGACCGGGTGCAGACCTTCTCGGCGCGCGAGCTGGGGCAGTTCGGCGCTCCCACGCTCATCACCCGGACCACGAACGACGTGCAGCAGGTCCAGATGCTCACGCTGATGTCGTTCACGCTCATGGTGTCGGCACCCATCATGTGCGTCGGCGGGGTCGTGCTGGCGCTCGGCCAGGACATCCCGCTCTCGGGCGTCCTGCTCGCGGTGATCCCGGTGCTCGGCATCTCGGTGAGCCTCATCGTGCGCAAGCTGCGGCCGCTGTTCCGCACCCTGCAGAAGCGGCTCGACACGGTCAACCAGGTGCTGCGCGAGCAGATCACCGGCAACAGGGTCATCCGCGCCTTCGTACGGGACGACTACGAGCAGGGGCGTTTCGGGACGGCGAACTCGGATCTGACCGAGGTGTCGATCGGCACCGGCAAGCTGTTCGCGCTCATGTTCCCGACCGTGATGACGGTCGTGAACCTGTCGAGCGTCGCGGTCGTGTGGTTCGGCGCGCAGCGGATCGACAGCGGCGGCATGCAGATCGGCGCGCTCACCGCGTTCCTCTCGTACCTCATGCAGATCGTGATGGCCGTGATGATGGCCACCTTCATGTTCATGATGGTGCCGCGCGCCGAGGTGTGCGCCGAGCGCATCGAGGAGGTCCTCGACACCTCGTCCAGCGTCGTGCCGCCCTCCGCGCCGGTGACGGAGCTGCGCCGGCACGGGCACCTGGAGATCCGGGACGCGGGCTTCCTGTTCCCCGGCGCCGAGGAGCCCGTCCTCAAGGACGTGTCGCTGACGGCGCGGCCCGGTGAGGTCACCGCGGTGATCGGTTCCACGGGCAGCGGGAAGTCGACGCTGCTGGGCCTCGTGCCCCGGCTGTTCGACGCGACGAGCGGGCAGGTCCTGGTGGACGGGGTGGACGTGCGGACGCTGGACCCGGCGCTGCTCGCGCGCACGGTCGGGCTCGTCCCGCAGAAGCCGTACCTCTTCTCGGGGACGATCGCGACCAACCTGCGCTACGGGAACCCGGAGGCGAGCGACGAGGAGCTGTGGCACGCGCTGGAGGTCGCGCAGGCCAAGGAGTTCGTGGAGCGGCTGGAGGGCGGGCTGGACGCTCCCGTGTCGCAGGGCGGCACCAACGTGTCGGGCGGTCAGCGGCAGCGGCTCGCCATCGCGCGAGCCCTGGTGCGCCGTCCGGAGATCTACCTGTTCGACGACTCGTTCTCGGCGCTCGACTACGCGACGGACGCGGCGCTGCGCGCGGCGCTCGGCCGGGAGACGGCGCGGGCGACCGTGGTGATCGTCGCCCAGCGGGTGGCGACGATCCGGGACGCCGACCGCATCCTCGTCCTCGACGAGGGCCGGGTCGTGGGGGTGGGGCGCCATCACGAACTGATGGCGGACAACGAGACGTACCGGGAGATCGTTCTCTCCCAGCTGACGGAAGCGGAGGCCGCGTGATGGCCGGTCCGGGCGGACGGATGGCGGCGGGCGCGGGCGCCCAGGGACTCACGGACTTCAAGGGCTCCGGGAAGAGGCTGCTGGGACGGTTCCGTCCGCAGCAACGGCTCCTGTACGGGATGCTCGTCCTCGGCGTGCTGAGCGTCGCGTGCTCGGTGTCGGGCCCCAAGATCCTCGGGCGCGCCACCGACCTGCTGTTCGCGGGGATCATCGGGCGTACGCAGCCGTCCGGGATCACCAAGGAGCAGGCGGTCCGGGCGGCGCGGGAGCGGGGCGACGGCGGGCTGGCCGATCTGCTGTCCGGGGTGCACTTCACCCCCGGCCAGGGCATCGACTTCGACGCGATCGGCGAGGTGCTGCTGCTGGCCACGGCCGTGTTCGCGGTGGGCGGCCTGCTCATGGCGGTGTCGACCCGGCTGTCGAACCGGGCGATCAACCTGGTCGTGCGCCAGTTGCGCGAGGACGTCCAGTCGAAGCTGGCCCGGCTGCCGCTGTCGTACTTCGACAAGCGGCAGCGCGGTGAGGTCCTCAGCCGCGCGACCAACGACATGGACAACCTGCAGCAGACCCTCCAGCAGACGCTGGGGCAGCTCGTGAACTCGGTGCTGACCATCATCGGCGTCCTCGTGGTGATGTTCTGGATCTCCCCGCTGCTCGCGCTGGTCGCGCTGGTCACGGTGCCCCTGTCGGCGCTCGTGGCGACGCGGGTGGGCAAGCGTTCGCAGCCGCAGTTCGTGCGGCAGTGGAAGAGCACCGGGGAACTCAACGCGCACATCGAGGAGATGTACACGGGGCACGCCCTGGTGAAGGTCTTCGGCCGCCAGGAGGAGTCGGCGCGGGCCTTCGAGGAGCACAACAAGGGGCTCTACGACGCCGCGTTCAAGGCGCAGTTCAACAGCGGGATCATGCAGCCGCTGATGATGTTCGTCTCCAACATCAACTATGTGCTGGTGGCCGTGGTCGGCGGTCTGCGGGTCGCCTCGGGCACGCTGTCCATCGGCGACGTGCAGGCCTTCGTGCAGTACTCGCGGCAGTTCTCGATGCCGCTGACGCAGGTCGCCTCGATGGCCAACCTCGTGCAGTCCGGGGTGGCTTCGGCGGAGCGGGTCTTCGAGCTGCTGGACGCGCCGGAGCAGGGCGCGGACCCCGAGGAGGCCGAGCGGCCGGAGGAGCTGCGCGGGCGCGTCGAGTTCGAGCACGTGTCCTTCCGCTACGAGGCGGACAAGCCGCTCATCGAGGACCTGTCGCTGGAGGTGGACCCCGGGCACACCGTCGCGATCGTCGGGCCGACCGGCGCGGGCAAGACGACGCTCGTCAACCTGCTGCTGCGCTTCTACGAGGTGACCGGCGGCCGGATCACCCTGGACGGCGTGGACATCGCGCGGATGCGGCGCGACGAACTGCGCGCCGGGATCGGCATGGTCCTCCAGGACACCTGGCTGTTCGGCGGGACGATAGCGGAGAACATCGCGTACGGGGCGCCGAAGGACGTCACCCGCGAGGAGATCGAGGAGGCGGCCCGGGCGGCGCACGCGGACCGGTTCGTGCGGACGCTGCCCGAGGGGTACGACACGGTCATCGACGACGAGGGGACCGGGGTGAGCGCGGGTGAGAAGCAGCTCATCACGATCGCCCGGGCCTTCCTGTCCGACCCGGTGATACTCGTCCTGGACGAGGCGACCAGTTCGGTGGACACGCGCACCGAGGTGCTGATCCAGAAGGCGATGGCGCGGCTGGCGGCGGGACGGACGAGCTTCGTCATCGCGCACCGGCTGTCCACGATCCGCGACGCGGACACGATCCTCGTCATGGAGAGCGGCGCGATCGTCGAGCAGGGGACGCACGAGGAACTGCTCGCGGCCGAGGGGGCGTACGCGCGGCTGTACGCGGCGCAGTTCGCGCAGGCGGTCGCCGAGGTGGAGTGAGGTGTTCCTCCGGGGGCGCGGGGACGCGTGCCCGGGGGCCTGACGGGTGGTGGGGGGCGGGCGCACCGGGCGCCCGCCCCCCTTCGTCTCAGCGCAGTGCCGTGCCGAACTGGGCCTTGTCGGCCGGGGCCTTGACGTCGGTCGGGCCGAAGGCCTTCGCGCCCGTCGTGGTGAGGCCCGTGGTGGTGCCGTTCAGGGACCACACCGCGCCCGCCGAGGCGTTCTCCGCCGTCGAGGAGACGGTCAGGTCGCGGTGGCCGTCGCCGTTGACGTCGAGGAGGGCGCAGGCCGCGCCGAACTTGTCGCCCTTCTCGGCGACTCCGGGGACGCCGGCGGTGTTCTGGTGCATGACCTGGCTGCCCTCTGCGGTGACCCCGGAGGCGGAGCCGTGCAGCAGGGCGACGGAGCCCGCGTCGGTCAGTCCGCTGAAGTCCTCCCCGCTGATGCCGAGGGCGATCTCCGCGCGGCCGTCGCCGGTCACGTCGGCGACCGAGACGCAGGAGCCGACGTGGTCGCCCTTCTCCTGCGCCCCGTAGAACCCGGGCAGCGTCTGGTCGAAGGTCGTCTCACGGCCGGACGCGGTGCCCTTGGCCGATCCGTAGGCGAGGGTGACCTTCGCGGTGTCCGTTCCGCTGCCGATCACGACGTCGCCGTAGCCGTCGCCGTCCACGTCACCGATGCCGACGGCCCCGTCCCCGCCGGTGGAGCCGAGGGCGCCGACCTCGCCGCCCTCCTCGAAGCCGGTGGGGCCGCCGAGCAGGACCTGGTTGGCCCACATCCCGTCGCCCTCGTACTCCCAGACGGCGATGTCCTGGCGGTGGTCGCCGTTGACGTCGCCGACGGCCTTCGGGGTCACCGGTCCGGCCACCGAGTGCGGTCCGGAGACACAGCTGTCGTCCGTCGCGCAGGCCGCGCCGTCGCTGTCGTACCCCCACCACTGCGACTTGTCGAGGAAGTCGAGGCGCGCGGCCGGCTTGCCGGCCCGGGAGACCGGTCCCTTCCACAGGCCGGCCTGCTGGGTGACCGGGTCGTCCCCGTCGACGTCGGCCGCGCCGAACAGCGCGAGGTCGGCCTTCCCGTCCCCGTCGAAGTCCCCGGCCTGCGGGGCCGTGCCGAAGCCGGGGAGCGCGGTGCCGCCGGTCAGGCCCGAGGCCGAACCCCACAGCACGACCCCGCCGGAGGCGCCGTCGGCGGAACCGATGACGAGGTCGCTGTAGCCGTCCCCGTCGAGGTCGCCCTTGCTGACGGACTGCCCGAACCGCTGCTTGGCTGCGGCCGATCCGGGCACCCCGCTCGTGGAGCGGCTCACGAGTTCCTTGTCCGCGGGGTCGAGCCCCTTCGCCGATCCGTACGTGACCGCGACATAGCCCGCCTGGGCCTTGCCCGAGACGGTGCCGCCCGGGGCGCCGATGACGAGGTCCGCGTAGCCGTCGCCGTTGAAGTCGTCCGCGGCGGCGGCCTTGCCCTGCGCGGCCTGGGCGGGGGTGAGCGTGCAGATGCTCAGGCCCCCCGCCACCAGGAGCGCCGCGCCCAGCGAGGCCGCCGCCCGGCGGGGGCCCGCCGCCCGGACCCGTCCGGCGCCGCGGGGGCCGTCGGCACCAAGGCTTCGCATTACTGACATCGAGACTTCCTTCGGTCGTCCTGCCCTGTCCACACGATCCTGTGAGGTGAGGAACCTGTTCACAGAACAGGACGCGGGGGCCCCGTGATCGGTTGTAGACGCCTGCCGGGTGTCCACGAGAGCTTCACGCTCCGGGCGAAGGTTCCGCTCGGACGCGGCGCAGCGCCGATCCGCCCGCGTACCGCGCCGAGGCGCCCAGCTCCTCCTCGATCCGGATGAGCTGGTTGTACTTCGCGGTGCGGTCGGAGCGGGACAGCGAACCGGTCTTGATCTGGCCGCAGCCGGTCGCCACCGCGAGGTCGGCGATGGTGGTGTCCTCCGTCTCGCCGGAGCGGTGGGACATGACCACCGTCCAGCCCGCGCGGTGCGCGGTGGTGACCGTGTCGAGGGCCTCGGTCAGGGTGCCCACCTGGTTGACCTTGACGAGGACCGAGTTGCCGACGCCGGTGCGGATGCCCTCGCGCACCAGTGCCTCGTCGGTGCAGAACACGTCGTCGCCGGTGAGCTGGCAGCGGTCGCCGACGCGGGCGGTCAGCTCGCGCCAGCCCTCCAGGTCGTCCTCGGCCATCGGGTCCTCGACCGAGACCACCGGGTAGGCGTCGATCAGCCCGGCCAGGTACGCGGCGTGCTCGGCGGGGCTGCGTCGCACGCCCTCCCCCGCGTACACGTACGCGCCGTCCCGGAAGAACTCGGAGGACGCCGGGTCCATGACCAGGCCGACGTCCGTGCCGGGGCGGTATCCGGCGCGTTCGACGGCCGCCACGACGAAGTCGAGCGCCTCCTCCGCCGTACGCAGCGCGGGGGCGAAGCCGCCCTCGTCGCCGACGCCCGTGGAGTGCCCGGCGGCCAGCAGGTCGCGGCGCAGCGTGTGGAAGATCTCCGACCCGGCGCGGACGGCCTCCGCGAAGGTCGGCGCCCCCACCGGCGCGATCATGAACTCCTGGAAGTCCAGCGGGTTGTCGGCGTGCGCGCCGCCGTTGACGATGTTCATCATCGGCAGCGGGAGCAGCCGGGCGCCGGCGCCGCCGAGGTAGCGGTAGAGCGGCTGGCGGTGGGCCGCCGCGGCCGCCTTGGCGGTGGCGAGGGAGACGCCGAGGAGCGCGTTGGCGCCGAGCCGGGACTTGTCGGGCGTGCCGTCGAGCGTGACGAGTGCCGCGTCGAGGCCCGTCTGGTCCTCGGCCTCGCGCCCCACGACCGCCGCGGCGATCTCGCCGTTGACGTGGGCCACCGCCCGGTCGACGCCCTTGCCGTGCCAGAACTCCGGGTCGCCGTCCCGCAGTTCCACGGCCTCCCGGGCGCCGGTGGAGGCGCCGGAGGGGACCATGGCGCGGCCGGAGGACCCGTCGGCGAGGAGGACGTCGGCCTCGACCGTCGGATTGCCCCGGCTGTCGAGCACCCGGCGGGCGGTGACGGAGCGGATGGCGGTCCCGGAGCGGACGGGGGTGAGGGAGTGGAGGGCGGTGGTCTCGACTGCTGCGGAGGCCATGGGAGGTCCTTCCCGTTGTTCCACGTGACACGCCGCGACCCTGCTGCGACAGCACTGGCGCGCGCCGCGACAGGACGGACTCTACAGCAATGCTGTTCAGTCTCTCTGTTCAGATTTGCTGTTCAGCTTGGCTGTTCAGCATGTCTGCGCAGGTCAGCTGCACAGCGGGGCTGTTCAGTCCCGGTGGTGATCGCGCGTTAAAGTGTCCTGTGCCCAGCCCGGAACCCGCCGCCGTCGCCACCGACCTGCGCACCGCGATGGGCAAGCTCACGCGGCGCGTGAAGCACGAGGACCGCATCCCGCTCGGCCAGGTCGCCGTACTCGGGGCGCTGGACCGCGATGGCGCCATGACCACCAGCGATCTCGCCGCCGACCAGCGGGTACGTCCGCAGTCGATGGCCCGCGCGGTGGGGCTGCTCGTGGAACAGGGCCTGGTCACCCGCAGGGAACATCCCAGTGACGGCCGCAAGACCCTGGTCGAGCTGTCGCCCGCGGGACGGGCGGCGCTGGAGGCGGAGCGGGGCCGCCGGGCCGGGTGGCTCGCGCAGGCCATCGAGGCAGAACTCACCCGCGAGGAGCGGGAGGTACTGGCGCGCAGCGCCGCCCTCATGGAGCGGCTCGCCGCGCGCTGACCCGCGCACAGGCAGGGCGCCCTCAGTCCAGGTAGCCGCGCAGCTGGTCGGCGTGGGCGTGGTCGCGGAGTTTCGCGAGGGTCTTGGACTCGATCTGGCGGATGCGTTCGCGGGTCACGCCGAAGAGGTGGCCGATCTCCTCCAGCGTGCGGGGACGGCCGTCGGCGAGCCCGTAGCGCAGTTGGACGACCTTGCGTTCCCGTTCGCCGAGGGTCGACAGGACCGCGTCGAGGTGCTGGCGCAGCAGGAGGAAGGCGGCGGACTCGGCGGGTGAGGCCGCGTCGGCGTCCTCGATGAGGTCTCCGAAGGAGACGTCGTCCTCCTCGCCGACCGGGGCGTACAGCGAGACGGGTTCCTGGGCCAGCCGCAGGACCTCGCCGACCCGGGAGGGCGGCAGGCCGAGGTGGGCGGCGACCTCCTCGTCGGTGGGCCGGGTGCCGCGCTCCTGGAGCAGCCGCCGCTGGACGCGGATCACGCGGTTGATGAGTTCCACGACGTGCACCGGGACCCGTATGGTGCGGGCCTGGTCGGCGAGCGCGCGGGACATCGCCTGGCGGATCCACCAGGTCGCGTAGGTCGAGAACTTGTAGCCGCGCGTGTAGTCGAACTTCTCGACCGCCCTGATCAGCCCGAGGTTCCCCTCCTGGACGAGGTCGAGCATCGTGAGGCCGCGGCCGACGTAGCGCTTGGCGACGGAGACGACGAGCCTGAGGTTGGCCTCGATGAGGCGGCGTTTGGCCACCCGGCCCAGGACGACGAGCCGGTCGAGGTCCAGGGCGAGGCGGGTGCCGAGCTGGGCTCCCGAGGCGAGTTTCTCCTCGGCGAACACCCCGGCCTCCACGCGCCGGGCGAGGTCGACCTCGTCGGCGGCGGTCAGCAGCGGGATGCGGCCGATCTCCCGCAGGTACTGGCGGAAGAGGTCCGTGGAGGGGCCCGCGGCCTCGTCCCGTGGACGGGCAGGCGCCCGCGAGGCGGCCGCCCGGGCCCCGGGGGCCTGCCGCTGGACCGGTACGGCGATCGGGCCGTCCGTCTGAGGGAGGGTCTGCGTGCGCACGGGGGCGGCCTCCAGAGTGATCACTGCCGTTGCGGAACGTACGGCCGGGCGCGGGCCGGCGCGGTCTCGCCGTGCTCCCCCGCCGGACCCGTCGAGCGCGGCCCGTCACTCACGAGGGCCGAGCCGTCCACGCCTCGGGCTTGGGGCACCGCCCTCAGTGTGGGGCACGACACGGACCGCCCACGAGGGGCGTGCGGGGACTTTCTGGGGCCGCGAGCGCGCGGGAGCGTGGACGGGGCGGGACCCCGAAACCCTTGCCACACATGGGGAGTTGACCGCGCTACGACTTCCGGGGCTCCAGGGACTCCAGGGACTCCAGCAGGGTGCGCAGCGCCTCGGCGAGCGTCTCACGCCGGGCGGGGGGCGAGTCCGGCGAGCAGGCGGGCCTCCGTGGCGAGATGGTCGGGCAGGGTCGCGTCCAGGACCGCGTGCCCCTCGTCGGTGAGGGTGACGAGCACGACGCGGCCGTCGTCGGGGCTCGGGGCCCGCTCGACGAGCCCGCGCCGCTCCAGCCGGTCGAGGCGCTGGGTGACGGCGCCGGAGGTGACCATCGCGTCGCGCATGAGGGCGGCGGGGGTCAGCCGGTAGGGCGGTCCGTTGCGGCGCAGCGTGGCGAGCACGTCGAAGGAGGCCGCGTCCAGGCCGTGCGCGGCGAAGGTGCGGCGCGTCTCGGCCTCGGCGAACCGGTTCAGGCGCTTGAGCCGGCCGAGGACCGCCATCGGTGACACGGCTCCCACTGGACGTACCTGAGCCCGCCCGCGCTCCTGGAGCCCGGTGCGCGCACGGGCCGCTACCGGGTGGGCGTCGAGGAGCTGGTGGTGGACGCCGACGGCCGCTCGGCGGTCTCGGTCGGGGATCTGGCCGTGGCTCTGCTGGACGAGGCGGAGCGGCCCCGGCACGCGGGGCGGCGGTTCACGGTCGGGTACTGACCGCCCGGACCCGTCTCAGAGCGCCGCCGCCCCCTCCTGCTGGAGGGCGCGGCCGTACTGCTCAAGGACCCACAGGTCGTTCTGGATCTCGGTGGTCCTCGCCGGGTCGCCCTGGGCGCTGACGCGGGTGAAGGCGCCCTGGAGTTCGCGCACGCGGCGCTGGACGGCGCGCAGCCGGACCCGGACGAGTTGTTCACCGGCGTAGATCTCGTCGACGACGCGGCGGTGGATGGCCTCGACGGCGAGTTCGGTGACCATGGCGCGGACCCGGTCGTCGGGGGCCGCCTCGCGTACGGCGGTGAGGTAGGCCATCGAGTCGCGGGTGCCCTCCTCGGCGCCGCCCGCGTCGGCGATGGCCTCCCGGACGGCCGCGTAGGCGGGGGCGGTGAACTCGTCCACGCCGTACGCGTCGAAGGCCGGGGAGACCAGTTCGGGGCGCTGGAGGGCGAGTTTGAGCAGTTCGCGCTCGGTCATCTGGGCGGGGTTGCGCAGGTGCAGGGCGGGTCCGGCGGGCGCGGCCGGGCGGGCGGGGACCTCGGCGGTCGCGGTGGAGCCGCGCCGGGAGCCGCCGGAGGGCGGGCGTTCGCCGCCGTGCTCCCGGGCCCAGCGGGCCACGTTGGCGACGCGTTTGACGACTTCCTGCTGGTCCATGACCCCGTAGCCGAGCATGCCGGCGAGCTGGACGGCGACGGCGTGGCGCAGGGCCACGTTCTTGACCCGGGCGACGACCGGGGCGGCCTCGTCGAGGGCGGCGGCGCGGCCGGCCGGGGTCTCCAGGTCGTAGCGGGAGACGATGTGGCGCAGCGCGAACTCGAAGAGCGGGACGCGGGGTTCGACCAGCTCCCGTACGGACTCCTCGCCCTTGGCCAGGCGCAGGTCGCAGGGGTCCATGTTGTCGGGGGCGATCGCGATGTAGGTCTCGGCGGCGAACTTCTGGTCGTCCTCGAAGGCGCGCAGCGCGGCCTTCTGCCCGGCCGAGTCGCCGTCGAAGGTGAAGATCACGCGGGCGCTGCCGTTGTCCATGAGCAGGCGGCGCAGGATCTTGATGTGCTCGGTGCCGAAGGCGGTGCCGCAGGTCGCGATGGCCGTGGTGACGCCGGCCAGGTGGCAGGCCATGACGTCGGTGTAGCCCTCGACGACGACGGCGCGGCTGCTCTTCGCGATGTCCTTCTTGGCGAGGTCGATGCCGTAGAGGACCTGCGATTTGCGGTACACGGGGGTTTCGGGGGTGTTGAGGTACTTGGGGCCGTTGTCGTCCTCGCGCAGCCTGCGCGCGCCGAAGCCGACGACCTCGCCTCCGATGTCCCTGATGGGCCACATGAGGCGGCCGCGGAAGCGGTCGATGGGGCGGCCGCCGCGGCTCTCCTGGGCGAGGCCGGAGGTGATGAGTTCCTTGTCGCTGAAGCCCTTGCCGCGCAGGTGGCGGGTGAGGTGGTCCCAGCCGGCCGGGCTGTAGCCGACGCCGAAGTGCTCGGCGGCCGACTGGTCGAAGCCGCGTTCGGCGAGGAAGCGGCGGCCGATCTCGGCCTCGGCGCCCCCGAGCTGTTCCGCGTAGTACTGGGCGGCGGCCTGGTGGGCCTCGATGAGGCGGATGCGTTCGCCGCGCTGCTGGCTCGGGTTGTACCCGCCCTCCTCGTAGCGCAGCGTGATGCCGGCCTTGGCGGCGAGCCGCTCGACCACCTCGGAGAAGGAGAGGTGGTCGATCTTCATCACGAAGGTGATGGTGTCGCCGCCCTCCTGGCAGCCGAAGCAGTGGAACAGGCCCTTGCTGGGGCTGACCTGGAAGGAGGGGGACTTCTCGTCGTGGAAGGGGCACAGGCCTTTGAGGTTGCCGCCGCCCGCGTTGCGCAGCTGGAGGTACTCAGAGACGACGGCGTCGATCGGGACCGCGTCCCTGACCGCCTTCACGTCGTCGTCGTTGATCCTGCCAGCCACGCGGAAATTCTACGGTGCCGCGAGCCGGGTGCTTCTCCGTGCGCGGTGCGTGAGCACCGTACGGGCTCGCGTCCCCGGCCCGGCGGTGGCCGCCCGCTCAGCCCGGCAGCAGCGAGGAGAGCTCCACGCCCGGGTCGGACAGGGCCTCGGGATCGGGGCGGACGCCGGAGCGGATGAGGGCCTGGATCGTGTCTGTGACGTCCCACACATTGACGTTCATCCCGGCCCGGACCTGTCCGTCCAGCAGCCAGAACGCGATGAACTGCCGCTTTCCGGCGTCCCCGCGCACGAGCACCTGGTCGTATCCGCCGGGAGGGGCGTACCCGGAGTACTCCATGCCGAGGTCGTACTGGTCGGAGAAGAAGTAGGGCACCCGGTCGTAGACGGTGTCCTTGCCGAGCATGGAGCGGGCGGCGGCCGGTCCCCCGTTGAGCGCGTTGGCCCAGTGCTCGACGCGCAGGGGCGCGCCGGGGAACAGGTCGAGGGGGACGGAGGCGACGTCCCCGGCCGCGTAGATGTCGGGGTCGCTCGTGCGCAGCGAGGCGTCCACGGCGATCCCGCCGCCCTCCCCGGGCGCGGCGAGGCGCAGGCCGGCGGACTCGGCGAGGGAGACGCGGGGGGCCGCGCCGATCGCGGCGAGCACGTCGTGCGCGGGGTGCTCCTCCCCGTCGTCGGTCAGGGCGGCCAGGACGACGCCGTCCTGGCCGATGATCTCGGTGAGCCGGGCGCCGAAGTGGAAGCGCACGCCCCGGTCGCTGTGCAGGTCGGTGAAGAGCCGGCCGACCTCGGGACCGAGCACGCCGTGCAGCGGGGTGGGCTCCGCCTCGACGACGGTGACCTCGGCCCCGTAGCCGCGCGCGGCGGCCGCGACCTCCAGGCCGATCCAGCCGGCCCCGGCGATCAGCAGGTGCCCGTTGTCGCGCCCGAGGACGGACAGGACGCGGCGCAGCCGTTCGGCGTGGGCCAGACGGCGCAGGTGGTGGACGCCGACGAGGCCGGTGCCGGGGATGTCGAGGCGGCGGGGTTCCGAGCCGGTGGCCAGCAGCAGCTTGTCGTACTGCAGGAGGGTGCCGTCGCCGAGGGTGACGGTGTGGGCCTCGCGGTCGAGGGCGACGGCGGGCTGGCCGAGGTGGAGTTCGACGTCGGCGCTCGCGTACCAGGCGGCCTCGTGCACGAAGACGCTGTCCCGTTCCTCCTTGCCGAGGAGGTAGCCCTTGGACAGGGAGGGTCGTTCGTAGGGATGGTCCCGTTCGTCGCAGACCAGGATCACCCGGCCGGTGAAGCCCTCCGCGCGCAGGGTCTCGGCGGCCTTCGCCCCGGCCAGCCCACCCCCGACGATGACGAACGTCTGATCCGCGTCGACCACGTGATGCCTCCTCAGTACCTTCGGCCCGGGCCCTCGACCACTAAGCGAGCGTCCCGCACGCGGCGTGAAGGGGGAAGAGGGGGGCCGCCGATCGGGCCGGGTCCCGTGACGCCCTGTGCCGCCCACGGGGTCTGACGGACCGTATCCCACGAGGTCGCGGCCGGGTAGCGGCGGGGCGCGGGGACCGGGGGCATGCGCCTTCCGGATATGCGGGGAGTCGCAGCCACCCTCCGTTCACCGGGACGGGGGGTGGCTCGCACGCGCGTACGCCCTGACCTGTGGGGTGTTCACCGGCCGCGCCCCGGGCCGGTCAGGTCGGCGTGCAGGGAGCGGGCCGAGGCGTCGGTGAGGGAGGCGATCTGGTCGATGACGACGCGGCGGCGCGCCCGGTCGTCGGGGGCCGCCCGGTACAGGGCGCGGAAGAGCGGGTCGAGTCCTTCGGGGGCGCGGGCGGTGAGGGCCTCGGCGAGTTCGGCGACGACGACGCGCTGCTCGGCGCGGATGGCCTCCTGTTCGGCGCGCTGGATGACGTAGAGGTCGGCGACGGCCTTGAGCGTGCCGCATTCGAGGCGGGCGGCGCGCGGGACGACGAGGCGGGCCCCGTACCGGGTCAGCCGGCCCGGCCCGTACGCCGCGCGGGTCGCGCTCTCGGCGGCGAAGCAGAAACGGCCGATGAGCTGGCTCGTGGCGTCCTTGAGCCGGGCCTGCGCGGGGGCGGAGCCGTCGTACCCGTGCGGCCACCAGTCCTGCGCGAGGAGCCGGTCGAGGGCGTCGGACAGCTCCTGGGGGTCGGCGTCGCGCGGGACGTGGCCGCGGTCGAGGGCGACCCGCCCGATCTCGGCGCGCTCCGGGTCGGCGAGCAGGGCGCCGGGGTCGATGTGCCCGGCGTGCAGCCCGTCCTCCACGTCGTGCACCGAGTAGGCGACGTCGTCGGACCAGTCCATGACCTGGGCCTCGAAGCAGGTCTCGTGGGGTGGGGCGTCGCGCCGCAGCCACGCGAAGACCGGCAGGTCGTCCTCGTACACCCCGAACTTCACGGAGGCCGGGTCCTTGGGGTGCTCGCCGCGGCGCCACGGGTACTTGGTGGCGGCGTCGAGGGCGGCCCGGGTCAGGTTGAGGCCGACGCTCTCGTCCTGGCCGGTCTCCTCGGAGCGCACGAAGCGCTTGGGTTCTATGCGGGTGAGCAGCCGCAGCGACTGGGCGTTGCCCTCGAAACCGCCGATGTCCGAGGCGAGATCGCTCAGGACCTGCTCGCCGTTGTGCCCGAAGGGCGGGTGGCCGAGGTCGTGGGAGAGGCAGGCCGTCTCCACCAGGTCGGGGTCGCAGCCAAGCGCGGCGCCCAGTTCCCGGCCGACCTGCGCGCACTCCAGGGAGTGGGTGAGCCGGGTGCGCGGGCTCGCGTCCCACACGTGGCCCCGGGTGCCCGGGGTGACGACCTGGGTCTTCCCGGCGAGCCTGCGCAGGGCCGAGGAGTGCAGGACGCGGGCGCGGTCGCGCTGGAAGGAGGTGCGGCCGGGCCGCTTGTCGGGCTCGGGGGCCCAGCGTTCGGTGGCGGCCGTGTCGTAGGCGAGGGCTTCGGCGGGGACGGTGGCCTCGGCGCGCGCGAGGTAGGCGTCCTCGCCCGCTCCGGCGGCGCGGGCGCCGCCGGTCCGGGCGGGCCGGTCCCCGCCGCCGGCCGGCGCGGTCCTTCCCTCTGCCCCGGCCCGTCCTTCTTCTTCCGTGTTCGGTCCCGCTCCCGATGCCGTCCTGCCTGGTCCCTCGGTTCCTGCCATGGGTCCGAGGGTAGACGGCGGAACCGACATTCCGGGACGGACGGGGGACGGGGCCGAGCGGGCGTCAGGGGGCGCCGAAGAGGGGCGGCACGGCCGGGGCGCCGGCCCGGGCCTCGTCGTAGCGCCGCAGGACGAGCCGGGCGACGGCGGGGTGTGCGCCGAGGGGCGCGGCGACCGGTCCGGGCGCCGCCTCGGCGCACCGCGCGGCGCACCGGCCGGGGGCCGTGAAGTAGGAGGCGACGGCGACCCGGTGCCGTCCCCGGGCGGCCAGCGCGCGGAGCGCGGCGGGCACGGTGGGCGTGGCGGCGCAGGAGTAGGCGGGGACGACGGGCACGCCCAGGCGCTGGGCGAGGAGTTCGGCCGTGGCGCGGGTGTCGGCCGCCGCGTCGGGGTCGCGGGAGCCGGCGGCGGCGAGCACGACGCCGCTCGTGGCCCGCTCGCGGGCGCCGCGCACGCGCCAGCCGGTGTCGGCGAGCCGTTCGCGCAGCGCCTCCACGAGCAGCGGATGCGGGCCGAGCGGGGCGGCGACGCGGCTCGGGAGGGCGGGCCGGGCGCGGGCGGCGGCCGGCAGCTCGTGCTTGACGTGGCGCCCGCGACTCAGCAGGAGCGGCACGAGGACGACTCCGGAGGCGGGGGCGCCGCCCGTGCCGGGGGGACCCCCGGTGTGCGGGGCGCCGCCCGTGCCGGGGACCTCCCGGCTGTTCCGTGGCCGGTCGAGTGCCCGGAGTGCGTCGGTGAGCAGCGGCGCGTCGAGTTCCACGTGCCCCAGGCGCACGTCGAGTCCGGGGCGCAGTTCACGGACCCGCTCCAGCAGGACGCGCACGGTGGCGAGGGCGCGCGGGTCGCGACTGCCGTGGGCGGCGAGGAGCAGTACGGGTGCCGGAGCGTGCCGGGGCCGCACGCGCAGCAGCCCGCTGCCGAGCTGGGAGCCGATCCGGCCGATGAGCTGCCCCGTACTGTCCAGATCCGGCCCCGGACCGGGCCACGACAGATCCGGCCCCGGACCGGGCCACGACAGGTCCGGGACGGGACCTGTCCCGGCTTCCGTGACCGGTGCGGCCGTCTTCGGCAGGGATACGGGGACGGGTACGGGTTGGCGCGAGGGCGCCGGCGCGGGCTCGGGCGCGGTGGACGGTGCGGTTCCGGCCGACGCGGTGGGAGCGCGGGGCGGGGTCGTACGGCGGGTCTCGGTCACGGTCTCGGTCGTCGGCACCGTCATGCCCCGATCGTGCGCGGTGCACGTTGCCGGGCCGTTGCGCGTCCGTGTCGCCGCGCACACGGCGTCCCACAGCGGTCGGCGGCCGTTGTCAGTGCCGGTCCGTAACGTGATCGACAGTGTGACCGGGCCGCCGCACGCCTGGTCCGGTGCCTGCGCGGCGGGGGTCGAACCGCGTGCGGGCGTACGGCGTCCTGAGCGGTGTACGACACGTGCGGGCGGGGTGTCCGGTGCGGACGAAGCGCGGACGAAGTGCGGACGGACGGGGGCGAGGACTGGTGAGGGGAACGGACGGGGGCGGTCGGGCGGCCCGGCGATGGGCGGCCGGTCGCGCACGGGCGGTGTGGTCGTCGGTGCGGTACACGCGGCGCGGGCAGCGGCGGCTGCTGCGCTCCCTCGTGCTGCTGTGCGTGCTGGCCCTGCTGCCCTCGGCCTGGCTGCGGCTGACGACGGACGGGGCGCTGCGCACGGTCGCCGAGGCGCCGCGCGAGCGGGTCGCGGTGGTCTTCGGCGCGGGCCTGTGGGGCGGGGAGCCCTCCCCGTACCTGGCACGGCGCCTGGACGCGGCGGTGCGGCTGTACGAGGCGCGGCGCGTCGAGGTGGTGCTCGTGACGGGTGACAACAGCCGCCGCGCGTACGACGAGCCGGACGCGATGCGTGCCTATCTGGTCCGCCACGGGGTGCCCGGCGGGCGGATCGTCAGCGACTACGCGGGCTTCGACACGTGGGACTCGTGCGTGCGGGCCAGAAAGGTGTTCGGGGTGGACCGGGCCGTGCTCATCAGTCAGGGCTTCCACATACGCCGGGCCGTCGCCCTGTGCCGAGCCGCCGGGATCACCTCGTACGGCGTCGGGGTCGACGACCGGCACGACAGGACGTGGTACTTCGGGGCGGGCCGGGAGGTGCTCGCCGCCTCCAAGGCCGCGCTGGACGCGACGTTCCGTCCCCGGCCGCACTTCCTCGGACCTCAGGAGGACGGCGTACGGCGGGCCCTGGCGGCGGCGGACGGAGAGCGACGGCGGTAGGCGGCGATAGCGGCAGCGGCAGCGGCAGCGGCAGCGGTCAGACGACGCCGGTCGTGACGGGTGTCGCCGTGCCGGAGGTCGCCGTGCCGGAGGTCGCCGTGCCTGATATCGCCGTGGCGCGGTCCGGTGGCCGGGCCGATCGCGGTGCCTCCCGCTGGGCCCGGCCGCCGGTCGGGGGCTCAGGACCCGTACGGGCGGGCCTCCTTGGCCTCGCGCAGGGCGTGGCCCCACCAGTCGAGCTGATCGAGCAGCCGGTCCAGGGCCCCTTCGGCGGTGGCCGTGTCGCGCGGGCGGCCGGCGGCGTCGAACAGGCTGCCGGCGTTCGCGAAGGAGACGGTCTCGCGGACGGTGACGGCGTGCAGTTCGGCGAAGACGCCACGCAGGTGCTCGACGGCCCGCAGCCCGCCGGACACCCCGCCGTAGGACACGAAGCCGACCGGTTTGGCCTGCCATTCGTCGAAGTGCCAGTCGATGAGGTTCTTGAGCGGGGCCGGATAGGAGTGGTTGTACTCGGGGGTGAGGACGAGGAAGGCGTCGGCGGCGGCGAGCGCCGCCGAGGTCGCGGACAGTGCGCGGGCGGGTTCCGGCCCCGGGCGGCTGGTGATCGCGGTGGGCAGGGTGGTGGTGCCGACGTCGACGGTCGCGGGGACGAGTCCCGGGCGCGAGGCCATCCGGGAGAGGACCCAGTCGGCGATGACGGGCCCGAAGCGGCCGTCGCGGTTGCTGCCGACGATGAGCGCCGTCCGCAACGGCCGGTCCCGGCCCGACGGGGCGGGCGCGGGGGTGGCGGACTCGGCCGGAGCGGAGTCGAGGACAGAGGTGCGCGTGGGGGCCTGAGCGGTATCCATGACGCGAGACTCGTTCATCAAGTTTGGTTGAGGTCAAGCGGACAGGCGGAAGGGGGTTCCGGTTACGGGCCGGCCGCCGGCGGGCGGCCTTCCGCCAGGTGGGGCCGACGCCTGTGGACTCCGTGGCGGACACCGGCCGCTCACGGCGGCTCCCCCGTGGGCACGGGCCGGGCCCGGCGGGCTTCGGGCCCGCGTCGGCGGGTTCTACCGTGGCGCCATGACAGGACAAGACTCCCCCGGTCCGGCCCCCTCGCCCGGCGCCGCCCCCGGCCCGCTCCAGCGCTCCCTCGGCATCGTGCGCATGGAGGTCGACGGTCGTCCGCCCACGGCCGACGACCTTTTGTGGCGGGCCGTCGTGAACGACGGGCACTTCACCGCGATGCAGGTCAGGGGCGGCAGCGTGCGGGGGCTGCGGGTGCACCTGGACCGGCTCGCGGAGGGCTCGCGGGAGCTGTGGGGCGTGGAGCCGGACCAGGATCTGGTGCGCGAACGGGTGCGGCACGCGCTCGGCGGGGACCTACTGGACGCGGCGGTCCGCATCTACGTGCACCGCCCGCTGGAGGAACTCTCGCTGTGGGTGACGGTGCGTCCGCCGGTCGAGGCGGGCCGGTCGGCGAAGCGGCTGCGCTCGGTCGCCTACGTACGTCCGCTCCCGCACGTCAAGCACCTCGGCGGTTTCGGGCAGATCCACTCGGGGCGGATCGCGGCCGGCGAGGGCTTCGACGAGGCGCTGCTGACCGGCCCGGACGGCCTGGTGAGCGAGGGCGCGGTGACGAACGTCCTGTTCCACGACGGGGAGCGGTTCGTGGCGCCCGCGGGGCCCTCGCTGGAGGGAACGACGCTGCGGCTGCTCGACGCGGGGCTGGCCGCGGCGGGCTCCCCCCTCGCGCGGGAGCCGGTGCGCCTGGCGGAGCTGGGCCGCTTCCGCGCCGCCTTCGTCTGCAACTCCCAGGGCGTGACCCCCGTACGGGCCGTGGACGAAAGGGAGTTCGCGGTCGACGGCGGGCTGCTCGGCCGGCTGGAGGAGGTGTACGGGGCGGTTCCCTGGGACCGGATCTGAGACCTTCCGCGGCCTTCCGCACGGCGCCGGCCCGCTGATGCGGCGTCACCCGTTCACCCCTGCTGAGCGGGCGGGCGGTGGCGGACCCGGCTTACCTCGTAGGCGGGGCGCGTACGGCGCCGTGCGCGCAGAGCCGCGGCCGGGCCCCACGCGGAAGGAGGACCATGCCCACGACACGTCTGCGGACGGGTGCGGCAGCCGCCGCCGTAGTAGCCGCCGGAATCGTCTGCGCCCCGGGGACGGCCGCGTACGCCGACCGGGGCCCCGCGACCGGGCCCGCGCTCCGGCTGGAGCCGGCCTCGGTCGCACCGGGCACGACGGTGACCGTGCGGACGGCGGCGTGCGGTTCCGGCGCCGCGACGGGTTCGGCGCCCGCGGTCCGCGAGGGAAGTTTCCTGCTCGGCGCGGACCCGGCGACGGGCGAGTCGGTGGGGAGGTTCACCGTCCCCGCGACCGTCGAACCGGGCACGTACGAGGTGGTGGCGCGCTGCGGGAGCGGAAAGGCCGACGCGCGCGGCGACCTGACGGTGGGGCTCGACGGGGCGTACGGTCCCGCGGGCCACGCGGCCGGGCACGGCGGCGCGGGGAACGACCCAGGAGGTGCGGGGAGCGGCGCCGCGCGGGGAGCGGCGCGGACCACCGCGGCCGGGCCCGGCCCGCTGGGCAGCGATCCCGTACGGGTGGCCTGCGGGATCGGGGTGCTCGCGTGCGCGGCGGCCGCCGGTACGTGGCTGCTCCACCGCAGGGCGCGCGGCGTAGGACTGTGACGGCGGAGGCGGCGGGGCGGGCCTGCGGGCGGACCGGACCCGCCGCGAAAGCCCGTCCCGGACACCCGTCCCGGACACCCGTCCCGGACGCCCGCCCCGTACGCCCGCCGCCGGGTACGCGGGGCCGCCGTTCAGCCCAGCCACTGGTCGTAGGCGAGCTTCCCGACCAGGGTCACCACGACCACGACCAGGACGAGGCGCACGAAGCCGCTGCCCCGGTTGAGGGCGGTGCGGGCGCCGGTCATGCCGCCGACGAGGTTGCACAGGGCCATGGGCGCGGCCAGCTGCCACATCACGGTGCCGTGGTAGGCGAACATGCCGAGCGCGCCGAGGTTCGTGCACACGTTGACGATCTTCGCGGTGGCCGAGGCGGTCACCAGGTTGAGGTGCAGCACGGCGGTCAGCGCGATCACCAGGAAGGTCCCGGTGCCCGGGCCGAACAGCCCGTCGTAGAAGCCGATGCCGAGCCCGGCGACGCCGATCGCGGTGAGCACCCGGGCGCGTCCGGCCGGTGGTCCCTGGACCGCGGTGCCGAAGGAGGGGCGCAGCATCACGAAGGCCAGGACGGCGAGCAGGACGACCATGATGAGCGGGCGCAGCAGGTCGCTGTCGATGCCCGCCGCGAAGAAGGCCCCGGTCATCGATCCGCACACGGCGGCGATCCCGATGCCCACGGCGGTCCGCACGTTCACCGGGGCGCGGCGCGCGTAGGTGACGGCGGCCGCGCCGGTGCCGACGACGGCGACCGCCTTGTTGGTGCCGAGGATCTGGGCGGGGGCGACGTGCGGGACGCCGAGGAACAGGGCCGGCAGCAGCAGGAGTCCGCCGCCGCCCACGACGGCGTCGATCCAGCCGGCGGCGAGCGCGGCCAGGCACAGGACGAACACCGAGGTCAAAGGTATGTCGGGCATGGGCATGACCCTATGAGGCCGCCGGAACCGGCCTCCCGGGCGGCTCCCCCACGAGCGGCGGACGCTAAGCGAGCGGCGGACGCTGCGCGAGCGTCCATGACGGTCCTGCCTCGCGCGCGCTGAGCGCCTGGCCGCGCCCGGGGAGGGGGGCAGCGGGGGCGGGTTCGCCCGGAGGTCCGATCCACGGCCCGGGAGGGAAGGACGTCATTTTCTTGACCGTACGTTCCACTCTCTTCTAGGTTCCTCGCATGGGCAGAGCCAAGGAGTTCGATCCCGAGGCGGCTCTCGGCACGGCCATGGAGCTGTTCTGGGAGCGCGGGTACGAGGCCACCACGATGGCCCATCTGGTGGCCGCGCTCGGTATCGGCCGGGCCAGTCTGTACGCGACCTTCGGCGGCAAGCGCGAGCTGTACCTGCGCGCCCTCGACCGGTACGGGGCCTGCCACGACCCGCGTCTGCTCGACGAGTTGTCGGCGCCGGGCCCCGCGCTGCCCGGGGTGCGCGAGGTGGTCCTGCGGTTCGCGGACGAGGCCGCCCGGGCCACCACGCGCGGCCGGGGCTGCTTCGTCACGAACACCGCCGCCGAACTGGGCGCGCGCGATCCGGAGGCGGCGTTCCGCGTGGAGCGCGGCTGGGCCCACATCGAGACGCTGCTGCACTCGGCGCTGCTGCGCGCCCGGGCCCAGGGCGAACTTGCCCCCGAACGGGACCCGGCGGCGCTGGCCCGTCTCCTGCTGGTGCTGCTCCAGGGCATGCGCGTCGTGGGCAAGGTCTCGGCCGATCCGGCGCGTGTCCGGGACGCGGCCCGGGAGGCGCTCACCCTGCTCGGCTGAGCCGCTCGGCGAGCGGCCGCCGGGCCGCACGCGCACCTCAATTCAAGAACGCTTGTTCAGAAATGATCCGGACAACAGCCGTACGACAGTGAAAGAAGGAGTCCTCGTGACACCGGCCTTCCCCGTTCCGCGCTCCGCCACCGCTCCCCCGCCCTTCCCCTCGCGCTTCTCGGGCGCGTCCGTGCTCGTGACGGGCGCGGGCTCCGGGCTCGGCCGCGCGCTGGCGCTCGGTTTCGCGGCCGAGGGCGCGTCGCTGACGCTGGCCGGCCGGGGCCGCGAGGCCCTGGAGGAGACGGCGGCCCTGATCGGCGCGGCGGGCACCGGGGCCGCCGTGTCCCCGACCGACGTGAGCGACCCGGCGGCGGTCGGCCGGCTCGTGGCCAGGGCCGTGGAGCGGTTCGGCTCGCTGGATGTCGCGGTGAACAACGCCGGGGTCTTCCGGGGCGGCGCTCCGCTGACGGAACTGAGCGACGCGGACTGGGCCACCCTGTTCGACGTCAACGTGACCGGTGTCTTCCACTGCCTCCGGGAGGAGATCGCCCTGATGCGCGCGCAGCCCTCGGGCGGGGCGATCGTCAACATCGCCTCCAACCTGGGCGCGCACCGCCGCTTCCCGGGGCTCGCCGGCTACATCGCCTCGAAGGCGGCCGTGTCCGCGCTGACCCGGGCGGCGGCCCTGGACCACGCGGCGGAGGGGGTGCGGATCAACGCGGTGAGTCCGGGCCCCGCCGACACCGCCATGTCGCTGCGCCCCGGGGAGAGCCCGGCGGACCGGGCGGAGCGCATGAAGGCCCAGTCCCCGCTGGGCCGGGTGTCCTCCACCGAGGAGATCGTGGCGGCCGTACTGCACCTGGCCTCACCGGCCGCCTCCTCCACGATCGGGGCGGATCTCGTGGTCGACGGCGGCGCGGCGGCCTGAGGTACCCGGTCGCGGTGGGCGTAGCTGACTAGGGTGGCGGGCAGGCGGTCCCCAGCGTCCCCGCGCCCCGGTGGTACGGCGACGCGTGACCGTGTGGACCAGGTGAAGGGAGCCCGCGTCATGTCCGGCTGGAGTGCGAGTGACATTCCCGACCAGGGGGGCCGTACGGCGGTCGTCACGGGGGCCAACAGCGGGATCGGCTACGTCGCGGCCCGGGAGCTGGCCCGGCACGGGGCCCACGTGGTCCTCGCGTGCCGGGACGAGGGCCGGGGCGGGGACGCGACGGCCCGGCTGCTCGCGGAAGTCCCGGGCGCGCACGCCGAGTTCTCCCGGCTGGACCTCGGGGACCTGTCCTCGGTACGGGAGTTCGCCGCCCGGCACGCGGAGCGGCGGATCGATCTGCTGGTCAACAACGCGGGCGTCATGGCGCTGCCCTACAGCCGCACGGAGGACGGTTTCGAGCGGCAGTTCGGAGTCAACCACCTGGGGCACTACGCGCTGACCGGTCTCCTGCTGCCCACGCTCAGGCGGACGCCGGGCAGCCGCGTCGTCACGGTGTCCAGCTTCATGCACATGTTCGCCAACATCGACATCAACGATCTCAACAGCGAACGTGAATACCGTCGTTGGGTTGCCTACTCGCGCTCGAAGACGGCGAACCTGCTGTTCGCGCACGAGCTGAGCAGGCGGCTGGCCGCCGCAGGGTCCTCGACGGTGGTCGCGGCGGTCCACCCCGGTTACGCGCGGACCAACCTCCAGACGGCGGGTGTGCGGATGGAGGGGCGCAAGCGGACGGAGAAGGTCGTCGAGCTCGGCAACCGGATCGCGGCCCAGTCGGCCGAACAGGGCGCCCTGCCGACCCTGTTCGCGGCGACCGCGCCCGGCGTGCGCGGCGACTCGTTCACCGGCCCGCGCTTCGTGGCCTGGCGCGGCGCCCCCGCCCCGTCCTGGCGTGCCCCGTGGACCCTGAACGACGAGGCGGCGCGCCGCCTCTGGGACGCCTCACGGGAGCTGACCGGGGTGGCGTACGAGGATCTGCCGGGCTGAGACGGGCCCGGCCACCGGGGCACTTCGGACCGGCGCGGGACGCCGGGCAGGGCCGCCTTGCCGTGCGGGCCGTCGCCGGGCAGGGGCTCGGACCGGCACGGGCGGGCGGGCAGGCTCACTTCCCGGCGCCCGGCCGACCCAGCCAGGCGGCGACCACGCCCGCCCCGGCGAGCAGTGCGAGAGCGGCGGTCAGCAGCGCGTACCGGGTGCCGGTGCCGTCCGGGGTACCCGAGCCGATGACCGCTCCCAGGACGGAGACGCCCAGTACGGCGCCGGTCTGGCGGGCGGAGTTCAGGGCGCCCGAGGCGATGCCGGACTGTTCCCTGGGTACCGAGCCGACGATCGCGGTCATGAGCGGCGGGATGGCGAAGGAGACGCCGAAGCCCATGACGAGCAGGCCCGCGCAGGTGGTGACGAGTGCGGCCGTGGAGTCCCCGTCGGAGGTGGCCGCGGACTGCACCAGCGCCCCGGTCCCCATCAGGAGGAAACCCGCGACGGCCGGTCTGCGCGCCCCGATCCTGGCGACGAGCCTGCCGGTGAGGACGGGGTTGAAGGCGGTCGGCAGCGTGAGCGGCAGGAACAGCAGCCCCGTGGTGAACGCCGAGTGGCCGTGCGCCTCCTGGAAGGACAGCGAGAGCACGAACAGCACGCCGGAGAGACCGAAGTTGACGAGCAGCCCGGCGAACAGCCCGGAGGACAGCGTCCGTTCGCGGAACATGCCGAGCGGCAGCATGGGCGCACGCCGCGGTGTGGGCGTACGGCGCTCGGCGGCCACGAAGAGCAGTGCGCTCACGAGGAAGAGGGCGAACGAGCCGAGGACCTGCCAGGACCCCCAGCCCTCCGCACCGCTCTCGATCAGCCCGTAGGTCAGTGCGGTGAGGGCGAGGACGGCGGTGGTCTGGCCGGGCAGGTCGAGGCCCCTGGCCGCACCCGGGACGTTGGCCGGGGCGTGTCGTACGACGAGCGCCAGGCTCAGGAGCGCGACCGGCACGTTGATCAGGAAGATGGCCCGCCAGCCGAGCGTGTCGCTGAGGACGCCCCCGACCAGCGGTCCCGCGGCGAGCGCGCTGCCACTGATCGCGGCCCAGGCGCCCATCGCGCGGGCCCGGGCGGCCGGTTCGGTGAAGGCGTGCGCGATGATCGCGAGCGAGGTGGGCAGCAGGAGCGCGCCGGCCACGCCGAGCAGGGCGCGCAGCGCGATCAGCGCGCCGAGGGAGCCGACCGCGGCCGAGGCGCCGGAGAACGCGGCGAACAGCCACAGCCCGGCCACGAAGACCTTCCGGCCGCCGTACCGGTCGCTGAGCGCGCCGGCGGTCAGGAGCAGCGCCGCGAAGGTGAGCGTGTACCCGTTGGACACCCACTGGAGCCCGCTGAGCGAACCCGACAGGTCGTCGCCGATCGCGGGGAGCGCGACCGTGACCACGGTGGTGTCCAGCAGCACCATGAAGTAGCCGAGCGAGATCCCGAGGAGCAGGAGCCCGCCCGGCCGCGCACGCGCCGGACCCGGCTCCGGCCCGCCGGGGCGGGCCCCCCGTGCGGCACCTGGTTCGTTGACGGCACGCGCTGACTGGCTGGACATGGGAACCTCCGAAGGTGGTGCGGGGACGCGCGGGGCCGCCCCGGCCGGGAGGCAAGGGCGCTTTGGCGCGAGGGGAGTTGGAGGGCCGGAAACTGGCGAACGGCGTCCGGCTCCTGGAATCCTCGCAACGCGCGGGTGGTTGAGGAAGCGGGATCCGCCGATGGCACCATCGGGGGAACCGATGGGGGAGGACGGTCCGTGGAACTGCGTCATCTGCGAACGTTCCGGGCCGTGGCCGGGACGCTCAACTTCACCCGCGCCGCCGCCGAGCTGAACTACGCGCAGTCGAGCGTGACGGAGCAGATCCAGTCCCTGGAGGCCGAGTTGGGCGTGCGTCTCTTCGACCGCGCGCACCGCAGGCTGTCCCTGACCCCCGCCGGTGAGCGGCTGATCGAGTACGCGGACCAGATGCTGCTGCTCGCGCGTCAGGCGCGTGCCGCCGTCGGGGAGGAGGCGCGGGAGCCGAGCGGTCCGCTGACCGTCGGCGGGCTGGAGACACTGTGCGCGCACCGGCTGCCCGCCGTGCTCGCCCGCTACCGCGAGCTGTGTCCACGGGTCCGGGTGACCGTGCGGCAGGGCGGTCGCGGTGAGGTGTACGACTGGGTGCGCCGGGGAGAGGTCGACGTCGCGCTCACCTACGGCGCGGCCCCCGGGGACAAGCTGACGACCAGCGAGAGCATCGGCTCGGAACGCCTGATGGTCGTCACCCCGCCGGGCCACCGCCTCTCCTGCGCCCCGCACGTGAGCGGCCTCGACCTGCGCGGCGAGCCCTTCCTCGCGACCCCGCCCGGCTGCGGTTTCCGGGAGATGCTCGACGCGCTGCTCCGCACCCTGGGGCCCGAGGCGCCCGTCGTCGGCACGGAGGTCGCGAGCCTGGCGGCGCTGTGCCAGTGCGTGGCGGCCGGTATGGGCTGCGCCCTGCTGCCCGAGACGGCCGTACGAGGACCCGCGGCCCGCCGCGAGGTCGCGGCCGTACCGTTGGCGGACGCGGCGGCCCGTACGGACGTCACGCTGACGTGGTGGCACGGGGCCGAGCCCGCGCGGGCGAGCGTCCCGGCCTTCCTGGCGACGGCGCGCGCGGCCCTCGCTCCGTAGCCCGTACCGCTGTCCCGGCGGCGCGCGCCGGTGTCGCCGGCGGTCCTCGGGAACCCCGGGGAGCTACGGTGACCTCGGCACCGGCCCGGAAACCGGCGCCGCCCCCGCGCCGGCCGCAGAAGGGACGATCCAGCGTGGACGACCTCCTTGAGACGCGTCACCACGGGCAGACGTGTCACCACGGGACGAACCCGTCCCCCTCTCCCGTCCCTCCCGCGCGGGTACGGGCGGGTGACCGGTGAGCGGCACGGACACGGGTACGGGTGCGGCGACGCCTCTGGTCCCGCCCTGCCCGCTCGGGGCGCTGTGGGCCGTCCGCCACGGCCAGAGCGCGGCCAACGTCGCGTTCGCCGCCGCCGCGGAGTCCGGCTCGCCTGAGCCGGTGCCGGGCCGTGACCGTGACGTCCCGTTGACGCCGAAGGGCGTCGCTCAGGCCGAGGCGCTGGGCGGCTGGCTCGCGGACCACGCCCCCGGCACCGGCCCCGACCTGGTGGTCTGCTCCCCCTACACCCGGGCCCGGCAGACCTGGCGGGCGACGGCGGACAGCGCGGCGAAGCGGGGGGCGGCACCGCCGGACCCGCTGATCGAGGAACGGCTGCGCGACCGCGAGACGGGCGTCTTCGAACTGCACCCGCCGTCCGCCGTGCGGGCCCGGGCACCCCACGAGGCCGCGCGCCGCGAGCTGTTGGGCGACTGGTGGTACCGGCCGCCCGGGGGCGAGTCCTTCGCGGACCTCGCCCTGCGCGTCGGCCAGTTCCTCACCGACCTCGGCCGCGCCGCCCCCGGGCGCCGGGTCCTGGTCGTGGCGCACGACGGCGTGGTCCTCGCCCTGCGCCACGTACTGACCGGCATCGGCGCGACCGCCCCGGAGCACCTGCCGCCCGTCCCGAACGCCTCGGTCTCGCACTGGCGTGGCGACGGCCGCACCCTCCGCCTGACCGACTGGGGCGACACCACGCACCTGAACCCCCCGGCCCCCACGGACGGCACACCCTCGGCCTGAGCACGGGGACGCCCCGGCCACCGTGCAGGGGCGGGCCGGGTGGCCGGGGCCCCTCACCACCGGGGGCAGTTGGGCGAAGACCCGTCGGTCTCTCCTCACGCCGGACACGCGACCGCACCGAAGGGCGGCGCCTCCGCACAAGGCGCCGCCCTTCCTCTTGCGTGCCCGGGGGCGCCGCCGGTCCCGTGAGGGTGGGCGGGACGGGTGGTGGCCCCGGGGTCAGGTGGTCAGCGGGTCGTGTCCGAGGACGGGGAGGCCGCGGCGCGGGCCGCCTCCAGGCGGGCGACCGGGATGCGGAACGGGGAGCAGGAGACGTAGTCGAGGCCGACCTCGTGGAAGAAGTGGACGGACTCGGGGTCGCCGCCGTGTTCCCCGCACACGCCGAGTTTCAGGTCGGGGCGGGTGGCCCGGCCGGCCTTCGCGGCGTCGGCGATGAGCTTGCCGACGCCCTCGCGGTCGATGGTCTCGAACGGGGAGACGCCGAAGATGCCCTTCTCCAGGTAGGCGGTGAAGAAGCTGGCCTCGACGTCGTCGCGGGAGAAGCCCCACACGGTCTGGGTGAGGTCGTTGGTGCCGAAGGAGAAGAACTCGGCGGCCTCGGCGATCTGCCCGGCGGTCAGGGCGGCGCGCGGCAGTTCGATCATCGTGCCGAGCGACAGCCTGAGCTGGACACCGCTCGCGGCCTCGACCTCGGCGATGACCTGCTCGGCCTCCTCGCGGACGATCTCCAGTTCCTGCACGGTGCCGACGAGCGGGATCATGATCTCGGCGCGCGGGTCGCCCTTCGCGGCCTTGCGGCTCGCGGCGGCCTCGGCGATGGCCCGTACCTGCATGGTGAACAGGCCGGGGATGACGAGGCCGAGCCGGACCCCGCGCAGTCCGAGCATCGGGTTCTGCTCGTGCAGCCGGTGGACGGCCTGGAGCAGGCGCAGATCGTTCTCGTTGGCGTCCTTGCGGGCCTCGGCGAGCGCGACGCGTACGGAGAGTTCGGTGATGTCGGGCAGGAACTCGTGCAGCGGCGGGTCGAGCAGCCGCACGGTGACGGGCAGCCCGTCCATCGCCTCGAACAGCTCCACGAAGTCCCGCTTCTGGAGCGGCAGGAGCTGTTCGAGGGCCTTCTCGCGTTCGGCGTCGGTGTCGGCGAGGATCAGGGTCTCGACCAGGGTGCGGCGTTCGCCGAGGAACATGTGCTCGGTGCGGCACAGGCCGATGCCCTGGGCGCCGAAGCGGCGGGCGCGCAGGGCGTCCTCGGCGTTGTCGGCGTTGGCGCGTACCCGCAGCCTGCGGGTGCGGTCGGCGTAGGCCATGATCCGGTGCACGGCCTCGACCAGTTCGTCGGCCTCCTCGGCCCCGGCGTGCATCCGGCCCTCGAAGTACTCGACCACCGGGGAGGGGACGACGGGGACCTCGCCGAGGTAGACCTTGCCGCTGGAGCCGTCGATCGAGACGAGGTCGCCCTCCTCCACGACGGTGCCGGAGGAGGTCGTCATCCGGCGCCGCTTGGTGTCGACCTCCAGGTCCTCGGCGCCGCACACACAGGTCTTGCCCATGCCGCGGGCGACGACGGCGGCGTGCGAGGTCTTGCCGCCGCGCGAGGTGAGGATGCCCTCGGCCGCGATCATCCCGTCGAGGTCGTCGGGGTTGGTCTCGCGGCGGATCAGGATGACCTGCTCCCCCGAGCGCGACCACTTGACGGCGGTGTACGAGTCGAAGACGGCCTTGCCGACGGCCGCGCCCGGCGAGGCGGCGATGCCGCGGCCGACGACCTCGGTGCGCGCCTCGTCGTCGAAGCGGGGGAACATGAGCTGCGCGAGCTGGGCGCCGTTGACCCGCTGGAGCGCCTCCGCCTCGTCGATGAGGCCCTGGTCGACGAGTTGGGTGGCGATGCGGAACGCGGCGGCCGCGGTGCGCTTGCCGACGCGGGTCTGGAGCATCCACAGCTTGCCGCGCTCGATCGTGAACTCGATGTCGCACAGGTCGCGGTAGTGGTTCTCCAGCGTCGCCATGATCCGCAGGAGCTCGTCGTACGAGGTCTTGTCGATCTTCTCCAGATCGGCGAGCGCGACGGTGTTGCGGATGCCGGCGACGACGTCCTCGCCCTGGGCGTTCTGGAGGTAGTCGCCGTAGACGCCCTGGTGGCCGCTGGCCGGGTCGCGGGTGAAGGCGACACCGGTGCCCGAGTCGGGGCCGAGGTTGCCGAAGACCATCGAGCACACGTTGACGGCGGTGCCGAGGTCGTGCGGGATGCGTTCCTGGCGGCGGTAGAGCTTGGCGCGGTCGGTGTTCCACGAGTCGAAGACGGCGTGGATCGCGAGGTCCATCTGTTCGCGCGGGTCCTGCGGGAAGGGCCGTCCGGCCTCCCGCTCGACGAGCTTCTTGTACTGCTTGACGAGCTTCTTGAGGTCGGCGGCGTCGAGTTCGACGTCGGTCGCGACCTTCTTGGCGCGCTTGGCCGCCTCCAGCGCCTCCTCGAAGAGGTCGCCGTCCACGCCGAGCACCGTCTTGCCGAACATCTGGATCAGCCGCCGGTAGGAGTCCCAGGCGAAGCGCTCGTCCCCGGCCTGGCCGCTGAGCCCCGCGACGGAGGCGTCGGACAGTCCGATGTTGAGGACGGTGTCCATCATCCCGGGCATCGAGAACTTGGCGCCGGAGCGGACCGAGACCAGCAGCGGGTCGTCGGCCTGGCCGAGCGTCTTGCCCATCGTGGCCTCCAGCGCGTCGAGGTGGGCGCTCACCTCGTCGCGCAGGGCCGCGGGCTCCTTGCCGCTCTCCAGGTAGGTCTTGCAGGCCTCGGTCGTGATGGTGAAGCCGGGCGGGACCGGCAGTCCGAGATTGGTCATCTCGGCGAGGTTCGCGCCCTTGCCGCCGAGCAGGTCCTTGAGATGACGGTTGCCCTCAGTGAAGTCGTAGACGAACTTCACCGTCCCGGTGTCCGGTCCGGTGGTCTTCCGTACCGCGGGGTTATCCGTGCTCTTCGCTTGTGACGACACAGGACTCGACTCCTCGCCCATCCGACTGCCCTGACGGCGAGGAACATACCCAGATCGAAGGCCCGGCGGTACGTGCACTTGCGTGTCCTGGGGCCGGAACCAGCCGTCTGCCAGCAGATCGAAAGTGAGCGCGGACCGGCGCACACGCCGGGTCGATCTTCACTACTTCGAATCGGAACATGTCGTTCCAGTTAATTCCGCTCACCTGAGCGGACCACCACGCCATATGAGTTCAGAACTTGAATACAGCCGCCATGGCACTCAGTGCCATTCTTAGGGTCGTGAATGCGCCCCGAGTTCGCTCATGTGAGCAGCGCCCTCCTCAAGTGTGGCGTGAATCACGTGTCCTCCGGGTGACTTCTCCCAGCATTCGGACGGTCCGGAGGGCGCTCCTGTCATCCCGTGCCGCTCACGGCCTCGCGCGGGCAGTCCCGCGCGGTGCGGTTTCCGGTGGCGGGGAAACGGCCGGACGGGGATCGTCCACTCGCGCCGCCGCTCACCCAGCGTGACGAGAAGCGGGGATGGGCCGGGAGAAGGGGCGCGGTTCAGAGACCCATCGCGGCGAGACGCCGTTCCGCTCGGCCCGGCTCGTACAGGTGCTCCACGACGAGGGCACCCGCTCCGGCGAGCGCCGCCCGCTCGCCGAGCCGCGAGGTCACGATCTCCAGCCCGGCCGTGCTGCGCGGCAGCGCCCGCTGGTAGAGGAGTTCGCGTACGCCGGTGAGGAACGGGGTGCCCGCGAGGTCGCCCGCGATCATCAGCACGCCGGGGTTGAGCAGGGTCACGACGGTGGCCAGCACCTCGCCGACCTGGCGGCCCGCCTCGCGCGCGAGGCCCGTCGCCTCGGGATGCCCGTCGGCGAGCAGGAGACGCACGTCCGAACCCGAGGACGCGGGCACCCCGGCCTCGGTGAGCCGCCGGGCCAGCGCCCGGCCGCTCGCGACGGCGGCGAGGCAGCCGTAGGAGCCGCACATGCACAGCGCCCCCTCCCCCTCGGGGACCCGGATGTGCCCGAGGTCCCCCGCTCCCCCGTCCACGCCCCGGTAGATCGCGCCGTCCACGACGACCCCGGCGCCGATCCCGGTGGAGACCTTGACCAGCACGAAGGCGGAGCAGTCCGGGAACCCGGCGCGCTGCTCCCCGTACGCCATGAGGTTCGCGTCGTTGTCGACCAGCACGGGGACGGGGGCAGGGCCGGGGGCGAGGCCGGTTCCGGCGGGCCCGCCGGCCCCTGTGGCCTCCGCGAAGGCCCGCCGTATTCTTCCGCGTATGTCGTATTCGTCCCAGCCGGGCATGATGGGCGGCTGGACGACCCGTCCCGAGCCCCGGTCAACCGGGCCCGGCACGGCGAGACCTATTCCACACACGGCGTCCGCGGGGGTCCCGGACTTGTCCAGCAGGCGCCCGAACCAGGTGCCCAGCTCGCCGAGGACGGCGTCGGGCCCGTCCTCCACGCGCAGGGGCCCGGTGTGCTCCGCGAGGAGTTCCCCGGAGAGGCCGAGGACGGCGGCGCGGGCGTGCCTGGTCTCCAGGTCGGCGGCGAGGACGACGGCGTGCCGGTCCTCGAACTCCAGGCGCACGGACGGCCGTCCGCCGAGCGGCGAGCCCCCGGGGTCGGCCGCGCCCTCGCGCAGCCAGCCGGCCCGGAACAGCCGGTCGAGGCGCTGCCCGACGGTGGCCCGGGACAGGCCCGTGGCCCGCTGGAGCGCGCCGCGCGTCGTGGCCGTACCACTGCGCACCAGATGGAGCAGGTCCCCGGCGCTCGCCTGGTTCCCGGCCATGTCCAACCCCCTTGCGTTCGGCAACTCCGCATTACATATTGAGTTTTGCGTGTTAAATAGACGTAACCCTACGGTACCCAGTACCGCTCTTCCGGGCTGCCCGCTGCCCGGACCGTCTCCGGACCTCTCTGGGGAGAAACACGTGGAGCGCATGTCCCGGACCACCACCAGCCGCAGTCTTCTCAACGACGACTCCCTTCCCGCCGGGCGCGCGGTCTCCCCGGGACAGCCTCCCCCCACCGCACCGGCCACGACCAGCGGATCCGCACGGATCGCATCCAATTTCGCCCCCGGCGCGCTGCGGGACGCCGCCTCCGGCGTCCCCTCGGACGTCACCTCCGGCGCGGTCCCCGGCGCGGGTACGGCGGCGGGCCGGCTGTGGGCGGGCGCGGCGGAGGTGCTGGCGGAGAACTGGACGGGGACCTCGACGGTGCCCTCGCGCGGCCTGTACCCGCACCAGTGGTCCTGGGACTCGGCCTTCATCGCGATCGGCCTGCGTCATCTGTCCCCCTTACGCGCCCAGCGGGAGCTGGAGACGCTCTTCGCGGCGCAGTGGGCCGACGGCCGGGTGCCGCACATCGTCTTCAACCCCTCCGTACCGCTCGACGCGTACTTCCCGAGCCCCGATTTCTGGCGCTCCTCCTCGGCGGACGCGGCGCCCGGCGCCCCGGAGACCTCGGGCATCGTGCAGCCCCCGGTGCACGCCCTCGCCACCTGGCTCGTGCACCGCGCCGCCCCCGGGGTCTCCGCCTCGCGCGGCTTCCTGGAGCGCATGTACCCCCGGCTGGCGGCCTGGCACCGCTACCTGCTGGAGTGCCGGGACCTGGGCGGCGGCGGGCTGGTGTCGGTGGTCCACCCGTGGGAGCAGGGCATGGACAACAGCCCGAACTGGGACTCCCCGCTGTCCCGCGTGGAGCCGGCCGAGGCCCGTTCGTACCGCAGGGCCGATCTGGACCACGGCGCCCCCGAGGACCGTCCCACCGATCTCGACTACGGGCGGTACGTGCGGCTCGCCGCCGAGTACCGGGACCGCGGGTACGCCGACGACGCGGCGCCCGGTTCGGGCCTCGGCGGCGGGGGCCTGTTCGCGGTGGAGGACCCCGCGTTCAACGCGCTGCTGATCGCCTCGGAGTACGCCCTCGCCGAGATCGCCGGGGTCCTCGGTGGCGCCCCGGGCCCCCGCAGGGAGCGGGCGCGGCGGCTCACCCGGGCCCTGGTGACCCGGCTGTGGGACCGGGACGCGGGCATGTTCCTGTGCCGGGACCTGGGCGCGGAACCGGGCCCGGCCGGGCACACCCCGGAAGCGACGACGGCGGCCGGGCACGTCCCGGTACCCGCGCAGGCCGGGGAACCGCTCCTGGAGACGGCCCCGGCGCGGGAGGCGGGCACGGAAGGCGGGGCGGCGGTGCTCGCGGCGGCGGAAACGGTCCTGCGGGGCGCCGTCCGCTCACGGACCGGTTCCGCCCGGGAGGCGGGCGGCGGGACTCGTCCGGCCGGCCCGGAGCAGGGGGTGGACCGGCGGCCGCTGGTGCGGGAGCACGGCGTCTCGGGGCTCGTTCCGCTCCTGCTGCCTCAGCTGCCGCGCGAGGTGGTCGCGGGGCTCGTGGACACGCTGACGGGCCCGCGCTTCGGACTGGGCGGTCCGGCCCGCCTGGTGCCGAGCCACGATCTGACCTCGCCGGCCTTCGACCCGCAGCGGTACTGGCGGGGACCGGCCTGGTTCAACATCAACTGGCTGCTTGAGCGGGGGCTGCGCGCGCACGGTGAGCGGGCCCGCGCGGCGGAGTTGCGGCGTGCGCTGCTGGAGACGGCGGGCGCGACGGACTTCGCGGAGTACGTCGATCCGTATGCGGGGCGGGGGTGCGGGGCGCGCCGGTTCGGCTGGACGGCGGCCCTGACCCTCGACCTGCTGGCCGAGGGAGGGACTGAGGAATGACGGAGCGCTTAGCGCAGCACGTACTGGTTCACGGGGCGACGTTCGCGGCCGTGGACGCGGCGGGGGACATCACGGGGGTGCGGGGGAGTTCGCCGGACGGCCTGTTCGTGCACGACGCCCGCCATCTGAGCCGCTGGCAGCTGACGGTGGACGGGCGGGTGCCCGAGGTCCTCGTGCCGTCCACCGGCGCGGACACCCTGCGCGCGGTGCTGACCCCGCGCGGCGGGCGCACCGATCCCCCGCCGTACACCGTCTTCCGTGAACAGGCGGTCGTGGACGGCGTGTTCGTGGAGACCCTGCGGGTCACGAGCAACCGTCCGGCGCCGCTCTCCGTCCGGGTCGGGCTGACCGTGGACGCGGACTTCACCGATCAGTTCGAGCTGCGCTCGGACTACCGGACGTACAGCAAGACGGGTGCGGTGCGCGGCCGGAAGGAGTTGGAGGAGGGCGGCCTCGAATTCACCTACCGCCGGGGCGAGTGGAGTTCGCGGACCAGCGTGACCGCGCTGCCCGCTCCGGAGGCGGTCGAGGAGACGGGAACGGGCGCGCGCCGGCTGGTGTGGACGCTGGAGCCGCCCCCGCAGGGCTCGGCCGAGGTGGCGCTGCGGGTGCTGGCCGGTCCGCACGGCATCCCCCGGCAGCGCACGGTCCCGCACAGCCCGGCGGAGGCGGCCCGCCAACTTGCCGCCGAGGCGTCGGAGTTCGCGGGGGACACGGCGGCGACGGCGCTCGCGGCGGGCAGCCCGGGGCTGGGCGCGGCGTGTAGGCGCGGGCTCGCGGACCTCGCCTCGCTCCAGGTGCCGGCGGTGGGCCCGGACGGGGAGGAGGTGCGCGTCCCGGCGGCCGGAGCCCCGTGGTTCCAGGCCCTGTTGGGCCGTGACGCACTGCTGACCTCGCTGTTCCTGCTCCCCTACCGTACGGGCCCGGCGGCGGCGACGCTCGCCGCGCTCGCGGCGACGCAGGCCACGGAGAAGACGCAGGGCCTGGTCGCGCAGCCGGGCAAGATCGTGCACGAGGTGCGCCACGGCGAGCTGGCGCACTTCGGTCAGGTGCCCTTCGGCCGGTACTACGGCTCGGTGGACGCGACCCCGCTGTTCCTGGTCCTGCTCGGTTCGTACACGGAGCGCACGGGCGATCCGGCGCTCGCGCGGCGCCTGGAGGGGCACGCCAGGGCGGCGGTCGGCTGGATGCTGGACCACGGCGGGCTCACCTCGCGCGGCTACCTCGTGTACCGCGCGGACGAGGGCGGTCTCGCCAACCAGAACTGGAAGGACTCGCCGGGCGCGATCTGCTCGGCGGACGGCAGCCGGCCGAGCGGCCCGGTGATGGCGGCGGGCGCGCAGGGCTACGCCTACGACGCGCTGCGCCGCACCTCGCACCTGGCCAGGGCCGTGTGGCGCGACGAGGTGTACGCGGACCTGCTGGAACAGGCGGCCGTCGACCTGCGGGACCGGTTCCAGCGCGACTTCTGGATGCCGGGGCGTTCGTTCCCCGCGCTGGCCCTGGACGGCGAGGGCGGCCAGGTCGACGCGCTCGCCTCGGACGCGGGCCATCTGCTGTGGTCGGGACTGCTGGACAAGGAGTACGGGGAGGCGGTGGGCCGCAGGCTGCTGGAGCCGGACTTCTTCTCCGGCTGGGGCGTACGGACGCTGGCCGCCGGGCAGCCCGCGTACCATCCGCTGTCCTACCACCGGGGTTCGGTGTGGCCGCACGACAACGCGCTGATCGCGCTGGGCCTGGCCCGCTACGGCCTGCACGACGAGGCGTCGAGGGTCGCGCGGGCCCTGACCGAGGCGGCCGCCGCCGACGGCCACCGCCTGCCGGAGGTCCTCGCCGGATACAGCCGCGAGGAGTACCCCTCCCCCGTCCCGTACCCCCACGCCTGCGCCCGCGAGTCCCGCTCGGCGGCGGCCCCGCTGGCCCTGCTGACGGCGGTGGGGGCGGGGTAGCCGCACGGGTTGCGCGGGCCCGCCGCCCCGGGGTGGGGCGGCGGGCCCCACCAAGTGGCTGAGGGCCCGTTCGGCCAAACCCGTCTCCCGGGCCGACTGGCGACTACGTTCCGATTTTGGGCCCCAGATAGCCGATTTCCAACTTTCCTTCAGCAGCCAGTAGCCGGAAGTGCAAGCGCCCGGCGCCCGGAGTGAAGCGGCCGTGCCAGTCGTAGCAGCGCCGGTTACCGTTCGCGTCCGAGAAAAAGCAGAGGCGTTTGCGCTGCTCATGCTCCGGGGTGATCTTCGCTCCCTGCCAGAGAGGAACGGCTGTCTCCGTCGGATCCCAGCGTGCCGCCGACTCCTCCAGGCGTGCGAGCAGACCACGCGCCTGGAGGAAGGCGGGCCTCTGCAAGGCTTCAAGCTCCTGCTGGACCTTGGGCAGGAAGCGGAGCGAGGGGAAGAAGTCGGCCCGATTCGCCCACAGCCCGGCCGCCGAGTCGAGCGCCTCCAGCCCGGCGGCGCGGGCCCACTCCTCGTGCGGCTTGAGGTCGACGGCTCGGGAACCGTGGCGCACCGATTCGGTCGTCTCCGTCAAGACCAGTTCGCCGTGGTCGTTCTCAGCCAGAGCGCGAACGACGACCTCCAGCCAGGAGCGGTGCCAGGCGCGGGCCAGTGGGAGACTCACGCACATGCCGTCCATGAGGTGGGCCGCACCGATCCCTCTGGCACGTTCGCCCGCGTACTCGTATTCCACCTCAGCCGACGCGGCGTGTGCGGAGAGCACGTCGGCGTAGGGGGCCCGGTTGCGCAGCGCCTTGATGAACTGCCGCTGATTACGGTGCCTGTTGTCAGCGGCCCACTGCTGGTAGTAGTAACCCCGGGCCAGCTCGGACTGGACCAGTGGGGACCGGGTGACGAGGGCGATCTCGCGCCAGGACCGGGCCTCCCGCAGCAGTCCGATCAACTCGTCCATCGCCGTGGCCACTTCTCCTGCCGAGGCTTCGGACGCGCAGGAACGCTCGTTGAGAAACAACAGCAGTGGCATCTCCGCCCCCTGGTTGACAGTCGCCTGGCCGTACTGGCCGGTTGCCCTCCACGCTCCCTCAGTCCAGCAACTGGTCGAGGGAGTTCTCCCACTCGTCGAAGAAGCCACGGGGCCACTCGGACAGCATGCCGTCCTCCTCCATGCGAGGGGTGACCACCTCCACGCCCTGCCCACTCCTACGGAAGAAGTGCACGGCGGTCGCGGATGCCGGGAGACGGTCGTTCTTGACCGCGATCCGTAGGCCGTTGAGGACGTGATCCGAGTGGGTCTCCACCAGGAGTTGCGCGCCCGCACGAGCCGCGGCCGTGGCCAGGAACGCCAGCGAGGTCTGCCCCTGCGGGTGAAGGTGCGCCTCAGGATTCTCCAGCAGGACGAGTGATCCCGGCCGCGCGGTGAGGCAGGCGACGACGATGGGCAGTGCGTACGTGAGCCCGAAACCGACATTGGTCGGCCGGTACCGGTTGGAGGCGTTGACCCCGGCGCCGAAGCCGTAGCTGAGCCGCACCGAATCCGTCCCGTCGATCCCGATGGCCTGGAGGTTGACGCCGGGGCAGAGCCGCTGCATCCAGGCGTCGGTCTGCGCGAGCAGGGTGCCGGAGGCCGTCGACGGGTGGCGCAACGCCTCCTCAACGGGCTCGTCCTGGTGAACGCGCAGGTAGTTGACGGTGTGCTCCCCCCGGGCGCCGAGAAATCCGCGCCGTACGACGGCATGGTGTGAGCGTGGGTAGCTGATGTCGGGGACGATACGGTCCGCCTTGAGGTACTGGAAACCCGGACCGAACAGCTCGGGCAGCGCCGCGGCCGGGTGCATACCGACCACGGGGGCATTGACCAGTCTGAGCAGATCGTCCTCGGGACCGTACGCGGCGCGCCAGGTCACTCCCCTGTCCGGGCGCCCGACCGGGACGACGCCGAGACCGATGTCGGGATCGTTCTTGGGATAGGCCTCGTGTCGTACATCCTGACCGGTGCCCAACTGGACGAACTCGCCGTTCAGGAGCAGGCCCGAGTCCTCGCCGTCCTCCAGTACCCCGGCCTCGTGAGACTGGCGCAGCAGGGCGAGGGCTTGGAGCACGGAGCTCTTACCGGAGGAGTTGAGGCCGGTGAGCAGGGTGAACGGCGCCAGAACGAGGTCCTGACGGCTGAACGCCTTGAAATTGACGACAGAGACCCGATCAAGCACCGAGGACCTTTCGGAACATCTCGTCCAGCAGACGGAAGCGGAGGCGGACCTTGGCGATGTCGCCCGTGCCCGAGGAGACGGAGTTGAAGAAGTCCGGTTCCAGCATGAGCCGGAAGAATTCCTCGTCCATCCGGGCACGGCGCGCTTTGAGTAGTTGGACGTCTGACTGCGGATAGGCGGAGAGGGTGACTGACTGAGCCTCGAACAGCGCCTTGTTCACCGGGGAACGTCGATTGACATGGGGGAACCTCTTACGAAATGCGTGTTCGCCGAAAACAGCGTGGCTGGCCCTCATGCTGTAGATGAAGTCCCGGCGGAGCTCGTTCCGCCCCTTGTCGTCCAAGGCGTTGATCTCGTGCATGGCCTGGCGGAGGAACTTGTCGAAGTCCCCGCTGAGGTAGTCGTCCGGTGGGGTCAGGGAGAAGGCCACGAAGCGGAGGCACATCTCCCGGTCGGACATGCGCTCCGGCGAAACACTCCCGCCACTCGCCCTCTGGAAGGCGTCGGAGGCAGCGAGGTCTGCGAGGAAAGCACGGGCGGGCCCGGGAATGAGAGCGTGTCGCAGCTCTTGGCGCGTAAGCGCCCGCCCTCCGGTGTTGATGCGGGCGAAGATGTTGAACTTGACCTCTTCCGGGGTTCCCCGCCGGATGAGCAGGACGACCAGTTCGGTCTCCTCGATGCGCGTCTGGAGCCGACCGGGAAGGTCGGCGAAGGAGCAGTCATTGAACTCGGTGAGGTACTCCAGCCCGGTCAGACGCAGCGGCTCGGCCCCGATGGAGTCGGGGGCGACGAAGCGGGCGATGGTGGAGAGACGCTGCACCCCGTCGACGATGGCCCAGCTGTCGTCGTCCCCCTCGGCGGCGTACAGCGTGGGCAGGGTGATGCGCAGCAGCAGCGACTCGATGAGCCTGCTCTGTGCCTTGAGGGTCCAGATACCGGCCCGGCGCTGGAAGTCGGGGGCAAGGTCGATCGTTCCGCGATTGATACGGTTGAGCAGGAGGGAGACGGTCGGGTTGCGGGTCTGGACCTCAATGAGATCGGGGTCGAAGGGGCTGTCGATGCGCTCACCGATATCCTCCTTTTCCACGTCCGTACTGTGGCCCGTCTCGTCCAGCTCGACGGGGATCATGCCCTGGACGGCATCTGGCCGGGGAGCGGTCGCGCCACTACTCATGGTTTCCAAAAGCCCCTCTCGGCCGGTCCGGCTTCGTCCAGTGAGCATCGTAAGCGCACCGTGCGAGGCGGCCGTGCCCGGAGCGGCCGCTCCTCCCCCGGCCTCCTCGTCCGCGCCGCGACCAGCCACCCGGCTCACCCCTCGCTCATGCCCGGCGGCGGCTGGCCCTTCGTCCAGACCGGCCGCACGGCCAGCTGGGTGAAGCGCCAGCCGGCCGGGGTGCGGTGGAGTTCCGCCTCGAAGCGGCCGCCCACGAAGAACAGGGGGTCGGCCCGCTCCCCGCGCTCCCGGAGGGTGGCCTCGTGGTGGACGTGGGTCATCAGCGCGTTCCACGAGGCGGTGGCCCGCCCCTCCTCCGCCTCCGTGTCGGTGATGAGCCCGGAGGCGATGTGCTGGGTGCGGTCGAAGCGGCGCAGGGCCCGCTCGGTGGCGCGGACGGCCTCGGCGCCCTGGTCCACCCCGACCGGCATCTCCATGCGCGCCTGGTCCGTGAAGAAGTCCCGGGCCCAGCCCGCCGGGAACTCCCGCGCGTCCAGTGCCCGGAAGTACCGGTCGACGAGTCCGCCGATCTCTGTGTGATCCGCATGCGTGGTCATGATCGGAGCCTCCGTCATCAAGTGGACTTGAGGTCAAGTCCGCGAACCCCAGGTCGGAACGCTGCCGGCATCCGGGCCCACGTCCCGGTCGCCCCGCCCTCCCCCGCACCGCACGCTCGTTCGACGTGACGGTTCTCCTGTCGCGCCGGGGCTCCCGTACGGGTGCGAAGTGCGGATAACGGAGGGTGGGCCCGCTCGGCGTCTCGTAGGTTGGGACCGATGCCGCACACGCGACGGCAACGGCCAACTTGCGCACGAGGGGCAAGACTTGAGCACCGACGAAGAGTTCAAGATCCTCACCTGGGAGTACTTCGGCGAGGAGCTGAAGCGCGCCCGGATGGCAGCCGGTCTCACCCAGTCCGGACTGGGCGGCCTGGTGTTCGTCTCGGCCAGTTACATCGCCCAGTTCGAGACCGGCCAGCGCAAACCGCAACTGGACGTGGCGGAACGGATCGACCAGGTTCTGGGGACCGGGGGGATGCTGCACCGGCTGGTCAGGAAGCTCGTCATACTGGCCGACCGCCCGGCCCGCGAGGCTCAGGACAAGGCCCTGTACCAGGCGAGGTACTTCGCGCACACGGAGGCCCTCGAACACCTGGCGACGACCATCGACGACTTCGCCCCGATCCTCGTTCCGGGGCTGTTGCAGACCCCCGGCTACATCCGGGCGATCGTGCTGGCGGCGCGTCCCTTCGCCACCGAGGAGTACATCGAGGGGCAGATCACCGGCCGGGCCGTACGACAGGAGATCCTGAAGGACGCGACACGGCCTCAGTACTGGGTGGTCCTGCACGAGCACGTCCTGCGGCTGCCGGTCGGCAGTGACACCGTGATGGAGGGGCAGTTGCAGCACATCGCCGACCTGGCCTCGCGCGGTGAGATCGGCCTTCAGGTGCTCCCCGTCAGCGAAGGGGCGCACGCCGCCATGGGCGCGATGCTGACCTTGATGACGTTCGAGGACACACCGCCGGTCGGCTACACGGAGACCGCGTTCTCCGGAACGCTGATCGACGATCCGTACAAGGTCAGCCGGGCGCAGGAGGCGTACGGCCTGCTGCGGTCCGTGGCCCTGTCACCGGCGGTGTCCCTTGATGTGGTCTCCTCGGTGGCGGCGGACTTCGGGCGGCGTGCGCGCAAGGCCTGACCCTGCGGGCCGCCGACGGGACCGCGCCTCCGTACGCCGGGCGGCACGGCGCTGAGGGTGCGCCACACGGCAGGTGCCGCACCCGGGCCCGCCGCCAGGCTACGGCTTGCGTCCCACGAAGCCCCACTGTTCCAGGGGCTCCCCCGTCAGCGGTTCCTCGGGGCGCCACAGGCTGATCGAGCCGAAGCCGGGGTCGAGCACGTCGAGGCCTTCGGTGAAGCGGGCCATGTCCTCCTTGGGGCGGGAGATGTACGGCATCGCGCCGCCGTCCGCGTAGTCGTCGGAGGCGGCCTTGGACTCGGGTGTCTCGATGGTGTCGCACTGCACGAGGTAGCTGCCGGAGGGCAGCGCGTCGAGGTAGGAGCGGAGCAGGGCGTGGGCCTCGCCGCTGTCGGCGACGTGGCCGAGGGTGGACATGATCAGGACGGCGACCGGCCGGCTGAGGTCCAGGGTGCGGGCCGCCTCCTTCAGCACGGCGGGCGCGTCCGTGAGGTCGCCGTGCACGTAGTCGGTGGCGCCCTCGGGGCCGCTGGTGAGCAGGGCCCGCGCGTGGGCGAGGACGATCGGGTCGTGGTCGACGTACACGATCCGGGAGGTGGGGGCGGCCTCCTGCGCGACCTCGTGCGTCGCGTTGGCCGTGGGCAGCCCCGTACCGAGGTCGAGGAACTGCCGGACTTTGGCCTCGGTGGCCAGGTACCGCACCGCTCGCGCCTGGAACTTCCGTGAGGCGCGCGCGATCTCGATGATCTGCGGGTACAACTCGGCCATGCGCTGGCCCAGTTGGCGGTCCGCATCGTAGTTGTCCTTGCCGCCGAGCCAGTAGTTCCACATCCGGGCGGAGTGCGGAACGCTCGTGTTCAGGCTCTGTTCCATGTGGCGCAGGCGGTCTTCCAGCGGCGAGCTCATGGCGTCGTCTTCTCTCGCTAAACAACTCGGCGACAGCACACGCGGGGGTGGGGCGCGTCCTGTCGTCCCGGGATGCACATGATCCCCCAAGGCCCCACGGGACACCAGCGGTTCTTCGGGTTCACCGGTCCGGCCCGGCCGTCCCTCATCCCCACACCACGCAGCCGCGTGCTTCCAGTTCCCCGCGTACGCCTGCCGCCTCCGCCGCCCCTGTCCAGCGCACGTCGAGTCGTTCCAGCGCGGGCAGCCGGGTCAGCCACTGCGGCAGGGTGGTCAGCGGGTTGCCGCGCAGGTCGAGTTCGCGCAGCAGGGGAAGGCCCGCCAGGCACGCGGGGACGCTCGTGAACCGGTTGTCGCGCAGCTCCAGGCGGCGCAGTGCGCGCAGTTCCGCGAAGGTGGCGGGCAGGGCGGTCAACGCGTTGCCGCGCAGGCGCAGTTCGCGCAGCCGGACGAGCCGGCCGAGCGAGTCGGGCAGGGTGCGCAGGTGCGCGTGCTGGGCGTGCAGTTCGAGGAGGGCGCCCAGGTCGCCGAGCGTGGCGGGGAGCGCGGTCAGGGGGTTCTCGCCGATGTTGAGGTAGCGCAGGGCGGTGAGCCCGCCCAGGCTGTCGGGGAGTGCGGTGAGGCGGTTGTCGTGCAGGTAGAGGCAGTCGCTCAGGGAGGTCAGCGCACCCAGTTCCTCCGGCAGCCCGGTGAGCAGGTTGTGGCCGAGGTCGAGGGTGCGCAGGGCGTGCAGGCGGCCCACGGCGGCGGGCAGCGCGGTCAGCTCGTTGTCCGCGAGGATCAGCGTGGTGAGGCCGGTGCGCTCCCACACCTCGTCGGGGACCCGCCCGCATCGCCGCTTCCAGAGGTCGAGCGTGTCCCCCACCGTTTCCTCAGCCGCCCGAGGTGTCGGACTCGGCGTCCTCGGTGAGGGCCGCGCAGTCCCACGGGTCGTTCAGCCAGCCGTCGGGGAGGGTGACGCGGTTCTTTCCGGAGGTACGGCCCCGGGGGCCCTCGGCGGCGGCCGGCCAGGGCTGGTCGAGGTCGAGGTCGGCGAGACCCTCGGCCAGCTCCGCGAGGGACGAGGTGACCGCGAGCCGCTTGCGCATCTCGGAGCCGACCGAGAAGCCCTTGAGGTACCACGCGACGTGCTTGCGGAAGTCGATGACGCCGCGCGCCTCGTCGCCCAGCCACTCGCCGAGCAGGGTCGCGTGGCGCAGCATGACGTCGGCGACCTCGCGCAGGGACGGGGCGGCGGGTGCGGCGGTGCCCTCGAACAGGGCGACGAGGTCGCCGAAGATCCAGGGCCGCCCGAGGCAGCCACGGCCCACGACCACTCCGTCGCAGCCGGTCTCGCGCATCATGCGGACCGCGTCCTCGGCGCACCAGATGTCGCCGTTGCCGAGCACCGGGATCTCGGGGACGTGCTCCTTGAGGCGCGCGATGGACTCCCAGTCGGCGGTGCCGCCGTAGTGCTGGGCGGCGGTGCGGCCGTGCAGGGCGATCGCGCTGATGCCCTCCTCGACGGCGATCCGGCCCGCGTCGAGCGCGGTGAGGTGGTCCTCGTCGATGCCCTTGCGCATCTTCATGGTGACCGGGAGGCCGTCCGCCCCGGCCACCGCCTCGCGCAGGATCGCGCGCAGCAGGTTGCGCTTGTAGGGCAGGGCGGAGCCGCCGCCCTTGCGGGTGACCTTCGGCACGGGGCAGCCGAAGTTCAGGTCGATGTGGTCGGCGAGATCCTCCTCGGCGATCATGCGGGCCGCCTTGCCGACGGTGGCCGGGTCCACTCCGTAGAGCTGGATCGAGCGGGGCGTCTCGGCCGGGCCGAAGCGGACGAGCTGCATCGTCTTCTCGTTGCGCTCCACCAGCGCCCTCGTGGTGATCATCTCGCTCACGAACAGGCCCTTGCCGCCGCTGAACTCCCTGCACAGGGTGCGGAACGGCGCGTTGGTGATGCCCGCCATGGGGGCGAGCACGACGGGCGGCTGGACGGTGTGCGGGCCGATCGTCAGAGGGGTGGCGACGGCGGGGAACGCGAGGGACATGGATTCATTGTCCCGCACTCCGCCGGCGCCGGTGTTCCGGTGTCCACAGCACCTACTTATTAGTTAGTTAACCGTACTATCGACTAGGCTTGTCGTCATGCCCGAAACGCCCGCCTCCCCGAGCGCCGAGTCACCCGCCTCCCGCACCCCGTCCCCCGGCGGCTCGTCCCCCGTCCTGAGCCACCGGCGCCGGATGCTCGTCCTGGCGATCTGCTGCATGAGCCTGCTGATCGTCAGTCTCGACAACACCGTGCTGAACGTCGCCCTGCCCTCGATGCAGCGTGAGCTGCACGCGAGCGTCTCCGGGATGCAGTGGACGATCGACGCGTACACCCTGGTCCTGGCCTGCCTGCTGATGCTCGCGGGGTCCACCGCCGACCGGATCGGCCGACGCCGCGTCTTCCGCCTCGGGCTCCTCGTCTTCACCCTGGGCTCGGCCCTGTGCTCGGTCGCGCCCAACCTGGAGCTGCTGGTCGTCTTCCGGATGGTCCAGGCGATCGGCGGCTCGATGCTCAACCCGGTGGCCATGTCGATCATCACCAACACCTTCACCGACCCGCGCGAGCGGGCGCGGGCGATCGGGGTGTGGGGCGCGGTCGTCGGCGTCTCGATGGCGGCCGGTCCGCTGGTCGGCGGTCTGCTCGTGGACTCGGTCGGCTGGCGGTCGATCTTCTGGGTCAACCTGCCGGTGGGCATCGCGGCGCTCGTGCTCACGGCGCGCTACGTGCCCGAGTCCCGGGCCGCGCGGGCGCGCCGCCCCGACCCGGTGGGTCAGCTCCTCGTGATCGCCCTGCTCGGCGCGCTGACCTTCGGCATCATCGAGGCGCCGGACGCGGGCTGGACCTCGCCGCTCATCCTGGCCTGCGCGGCGGTGGTCGTCCTGGCCCTGCTGGGGCTGGTCCGCTACGAGGGGCGGCGTCCGGAGCCCCTGATCGACCTGCGCTTCTTCCGCAGCGCCCCGTTCAGCGGGGCCACGGTGATCGCGGTGTGCGGTTTCTCCGCGCTGGCCGGCTTCCTGTTCCTGAACACGCTGTACCTCCAGAACGTGCGGGGCCTGGACGCGCTCGACGCGGGGCTCATGATGCTGCCGATGGCCGCGCTGTCCTTCGTGTGCGCGCCCCTGTCGGGCCGCCTCGTCGGCTCGCGCGGCACCCGCGTCCCGCTGCTGATCGCGGGTGCGGCGATGACGGCGAGCGGGCTGGCCTTCGCGGGCTTCGACGCGCAGGAGCACACGTGGAGCCTGCTGGCGGGCTTCGCCCTGTTCGGTCTCGGCTTCGGTTTCATCAACGCGCCGATCACCAACACGGCCGTCTCGGGTATGCCGCGCGCCCAGGCCGGGGTCGCGGCGGCCGTCGCCTCCACGAGCCGGCAGACCGGCTCGACCCTCGGCGTCGCCGTCATCGGCGCCGTGATCGCCTCCCGCATCGACCCCTCCTCGTACGCCGCGACCTTCTCCGGCGCGGCCCGCCCCGCGTGGTGGATCCTCACGGGCTGCGGGGTGGCCGTCCTGCTCCTGGGCCTGCTCACCTCGGGCGGCTGGGCGGCGGGCACGGCCCGCCGTACCGCAGGACGCCTCGCGATCGAGGACGCCGAGCCGGCGACGCCCGCCCAGGTCACCGTCGTCAAGGACTGACCCGCCCGGTGCACGTGAACGCGCACGGCCCCTCCACCATCCTGATGATCCAGGACCTCCGCGATCCGGCCACCCCGTACGCGGGTGCCCTGCGGATGCGGGCGGCGCTGGGTGACCGGGCCCGGCTCGTGAGCGTCGACAGCGGCGGGCACGGCGCCTGCCTCAACAACGGCAACGCGTGCGGGGACCGTACGGTGACCGCGTTCCTGACGACGGGCCGGCGCCCGTCCGGTGACGTCCGCTGCCCGGCCTGAGCCCCGCAGCCGGGGCGGGGGCTGACCGGACGGGTCCCGCCGCTCAGGCCGCGACCGGCGCCGTCTCCCGCCCCCGTTCCCCGTCCCGCGCTCTACTGGCCCGCATTCACAGCTCGCCGCCAGCGCCTGGGCACTCCTGCCGTCGCCCCGTTCTGGCCCTGGCTGCACCGGTCGCGACGTTGAGCGAGCATCGTGATCGGGAGAAAGCCTCTGTGAGTGGGCGGCCGGTTCCACGGCTTCAGCCAACCGATTTGAGGCAATCCTCTAACTCGACGCCCATGTCCGGTCGCACCGCCCTAGACTGCCGATCAGTTGATCGGCATACCAAATACGGGGGGACACCTTGGATCCGATTTCGATGGCTGCGAGTCGAGCCGTAGGTTCCATTTTGGGAACGCTTGCTGGCCGATTTTTGAGACAGGCAGGTGGTGGTATCGCGAACAGGATTGCCGCTCGCAACGCCATAAAGGCCGGACCCAACACATTTCACTCTGTCGCACTTGAGCAGATCCCCAACCTAACTCCCGCATCCCGAGAAAAGATTGCCCAATTCATCCAGTCAGGAGAGTTTGAACAATTGACTTTGCGACTTTCCATCGCAACGTCCGCCAACAAGAAAAGCGAAATTGCCGCATTGCGGAAGTCTCTAAATGAATCCATGAGGCTTTATCGCACTGTTCCGGAAAATAATCTACAGGCAGTTTCCGACGCCCTGTTTGACGATCTCTCCGCAGCTATCACGTCAAAACTTGCAGAGCTAAATTCCGAGAAGAAGGTCTCACTAACATCAGCAAGGGTCGTTTCAGCGCAAGCTGCGGCAAGCACGCGAAACTGTGATCTAATTTGCAAGATTGACGATCTGCGCACCTACGACGAATTTCATAAACATTTCAGTCGACAGGTTGCACTGACTGAGAACAAAGTTAGACCTCCACAAATTGACTCGGGTAGCCGCATCGCCATCGATCGAATCTATGTGCAAGCAACCCTAAAAGAGGAGGGAGATAACGAGGAAAGATTTCACAGAGAAACTGCGCTTCTACCCAAGGACATCTTTGAAAACTACCCCCGCGTGGTCATCCTCGGGGATCCCGGCGGAGGCAAATCGACTCTGGCTACGAAACTTTGCGTTGACTTGGCTCGAGGAAGGAACCGCGGATCAGCCGCAAAGGCGCCTTTCAAGGTCGTCATGCGCGACTATGCGAAATACTTCCAAAACTCACGAGTCTCAATCGTGGAGTACATTGAAAAGATTTGCGGTGCACTTTATTCAACACCGGCACCGGAAGGCTGCATTGAATATCTTCTCCTCAACTCTCGCGCCGCCGTCATCTTTGATGGCATGGATGAATTGACGAACACCGCCCTGCGTCAGGATATGGTTAGCGCAGTCGAAGCCTTTTCGCTGGCCTATCCAGGTACTCCGATCATGGTCACTTCGCGCAAGGTTGGATACGACCTGTCACCTCTCGACGCAGATCTCTTTGAGGTATTGACGTTGGGTAGTTTTTCCTATGGCCAGCGCCAATCCTACGTGCGAAACTGGTTCGGTTTGATGCGTTCTGGAGGTCAATCCGAGCGCACTAGGCTTGCTGAAAACTTCCTCAACGAGCTTTCACACGCAGACGACCTCGGCGGCAATCCGCTAATGCTGGGGCTCATGTGCGCCCTATATAGGGGCGCTGGGTATATTCCGCGAAACAGACCCGAGTTGTATCGACGCTGCTCAGAGTTTCTCTTCGAGAGGTGGGATTCCTCTCGTGGAATCCTCGTAGAGAAGCCGTTCGAGCGGGGTATGCAGAATGCCATGTTCGCTCTCGCGCTTAATCTTATGCAGAGTAACGACGGCGCATCTGGAATCACAGAGAAAAGACTGGTTCAGTTCACGACCAGCTATCTCCACGGTCGATACTACGAGGACTTCGATGCCGCCCAGGACGCCGCACGCCAGTTTGTAGAATACTGCCGTGGGCGCGCATGGGTGCTGACGGACGTAGGAACAGACATCGCAGGAAACAATCTTTACGCCTTTACGCATCGCACGTTTCTCGAGTACTTTGCGGCGCGACAGATCGTACGCGAATGCAGCGACGTCAGGTCGATCTTGGATGTTCTCTATTCCAAATTGCGGGTGCAAGAGTGGGATGTAATCGCGCAGCTCGCGATTCAGACACTCGACGAGAGACTCCTTGATGGGTCGAACGGGGCAATCCTGGCGCTACTTGAAAAAATTAAAGAGGAGTCCGATCGTAGCGCCCGGATAGCAATCACATCATTCTGTGCGCGGTCGGTCGAGTTCATGGATCTACGCCCAGCCGTTTTGCGTAGCGTCACAGACAACTTCCTTCAGATGATTCTTGCCGGATCGATTCCTGAAGATAGGAAGAAGCATTCGCTTTCATCTGCGGCTAGGGGCCTTTTGAAGGCGCCCGCTGAGTTGCATCCAGTGATTGCCGATCAGATTATTACCTCAATTACGGCGATGCCGGAAAAGACTGAATGCCTCGCCTTCGCCTTGAGCCTAACGGCTTACACAGGAACTGCCGACGACCGCGGCGGTAACTACTGGAACGAAGTGGAAAATCAAGTTGTTGATACCTTCGAAAAGGAGATTGAAGATCTCTGCATTTCTGAACCTTGGTTCGCCGTGAAAATGTACCAGAAGGGGAGGTGCACGCTTGATGAAGTAGTTTCGCGACATGGCGTGAAAGTGATCTTCGAGGACGGTCACCATAAAATGGCGGCTGCATCGAGCCCCGAAAACCTTTACACCTTCATGACCTATAGGGGTCAATCCCTTGGAGGGATTGAAGAAGTCGGCGACGCGGATTCGGCGAATCCGGAGGGTTTGCGCAAGGAGGTAGCGCGAATGTTGGAACTCCTGCTTGCAGCGCCAACTCCCTGGGCGAAGATGGTGAGGATGCACAGATGGGAACACGATGAAACAAATTCGATCCCTGAGGACAGCGATCAGCTATTCCTGAGGATTCTTAACGTAATGTTGGGTGGGGATCGCCTGCTGGAGCTAGTGATCGGGACCAGGAAGCGGTTCACTTCTGGCCAGCGAGGCTCCATCTATCGAGCAATTTCGCGTGCCCGCAAAGGAGAAATCGGAGAAACCAAACTGCGTCAGGTGCTTGACATTCTTCCTGAGGACAGGGCGAATTTCGTAGTGAAGTGGTGTGCGCGTGAAATCGATATCTTGGAAGTTCACCTCCAGTAGAAAATGAAGTGATTACATTCAGACGCCCTGATTTCTTATCTGAAGTGCTCCGGCTCGCCCACGCCGTCGTAGGGGCCGATAAACACCCAGGCGAAGCCGTCGTCGTGTTAAATGACGACCGGGCGGGTGTCCAGTCGCGGAATATTGGCGAACACGCGATGGCCGGATTCGACAGTCCGGAGAGGAACCTGTCCGAGGAGATCGATCAGGTGGTAATGCGAACCCTCGCAGGTCTGATGGGACAACGCAGAAGGCCACAACCGCTGCGGCCGCCGGGCCGCAGCCGCTTTCCTTGTTTGCGGCGCCTTGTCGCCGAGTGAGGCAGCACCAGGAGCCTCTTCCTGGATAATCGACTTATGGTCACAACCCGGCCTTTCCGATCTCCGTCGTGCCAAGTTCGCCCGGCGTCTTCACGCAGCGCTCTCTGAGCTTGCCGGCCCCCAGCACGGCCCAGTGCATCTACCGCTCCACCGTGCATGGTCGGGGCTGACCTCCTCCTTCTCCTGTGCCAGGCGCAGGAGTTGTTCGAGACCTCGCCGGCTCTCCTCGTCGGCGGGCACGTAGGTGACGAGCCGGGGGCCGTCCGCCGGGCCGAGCCACAGATCGGTGTGGACGACGCTGAGCGGGCCGACCTCGGCGTTGCGGAAGTGCTTGGTCCTGGAGCGCGGCGCGAGCACCTCGTGGCGCTCCCACACCTCGCGGAACTGGGGCGACTCCATGAGCCTGTCCAGCATCGCGCGCCAGGCCGGCTCGGCGAGGTGATCGGCCATCGAGGCGCGGAACTTGGCGGCCATCGCCCGTACGGTGCTGTCGAGTTGGGAGAGCGAGGAGCGCCAGCCCTCGTGGGTGAGGGCGAGGATCATGCAGTTGCGGTCCTCGGGCGGCACCGTGTCCAGGTCGCACAGCAGCCGCCCGAACACCCTGTTGTGGGCGAGGATGTCGTAACGGCCGTTCTGCACACAGGCCGCGACCGGCTCCAGTTGCTCCAGCAGCGCCCGCACCGCCGGGGTGATCGCGGGGCAGAGCGTGCCGGGCGCCGGGTCCACGGCCCCGCCGAGCCGGAAGAGGTGCGTCCGTTCGCCCGGGTCGAGCAGCAGGGCGCGGGCGACCGCGTCCAGGACCTGCGGGGAGACCTGGATGTCCCGTCCCTGTTCGAGCCAGGTGTACCAGGTGACCCCGACGGCGGCGAGCTGCGCGACCTCCTCGCGGCGCAGCCCCGGCGTGCGGCGCCTGCGCCCGCGCACCAGCCCGACCTGCTCCGGGGTGATCCGCTCCCGCCGGCTGCGCAGGAAGCCGGCCAGCTCGCGGCGGCGCGCCCGCGCCTCGCCCTCGGCGGCGGGGCCGGGCGGGGCCGCCGGGAGGGACCCGGGGGCGAACCCGGGCGCGGGGGACGGAAGAGCCTGGATCGATCCCGTCGTCGTACGCGTCATGCCTCCAGCCTGCCGCACCCCGGCGGGCAGGACCAGGGACTCAGCCAGGTGGGACCGGTACCCGTATAAGGAGACTCTGGTACCCCTTTCACGACGGGCGCAGGCTGCCGTACGTGAGTGACACCAACGTAAGTGAGAGCGGAACGCGGCAGTCGGCGCTCCCGGGGGCGGACCCCGGGCCGGTCGTCGTGGCGCACGGGGCGGTCCTCGGTTCCTTCGGGCTGTTCACCGTGCTGCTGGGGGCGGCGCTGCCGCTCGTCGACTTCTTCATCGTCAATGTGGCCCTGCCGGACATGGGCCGGGATCTCGGTGCCGGGGAGGCGACGCTGGAACTGGTCGTCGCCGGGTACGGGGTCGCGTACGCCGTGCTGCTGGTGCTCGGCGGCCGGATCGGGGACCTGTTCGGGCGGCGGACGCTGTTCCTCGCGGGGATGGCCGCCTTCGGGCTGACCTCGCTGGCCTGCGGTCTCGCGCCGACGGCGGGCGTCCTGGTGGCGGCGCGGATCGCGCAGGGCGCGGCGGCGGCGTTCATGCTGCCGCAGGTGCTCGCGACCATCCAGTCCACGACGGCCGGGGCGCGCCGCGCGAAGGCCATGAGTCTGTACGGGGCGACGGCGGGGCTGTCCATGGTGGCCGGGCAGATCCTGGGCGGGGTCCTCGTCTCCGCCGATGTCGCGGGGCTCGGCTGGCGGGCCGTCTTCCTGGTCAACGTGCCGGTGGCGGCGGCCGGTCTGCTGTGCGCGGTGCGCTCGGTGCCGGAGACGCGCTCGGCGGCGCCCGCCCCGGTGGACGTCCCCGGTACGGCGCTGCTCGCGGTGGGTCTCGTGGCGCTGCTGCTGCCGCTGACCGAGGGCCGGGCGGCGGGCTGGCCGCTGTGGACCTGGGTGCTGCTCGCCGTGTTCCCGTTCACGGCGGCCGCCTTCCTGGTGGTGGAGCGGCGCGCGGACCGGGCGGGCCGGACGCCGCTCGTCCCGCCGTCCCTGTTCCGGATCGTGTCCTTGCGCCGGGGGCTGCTGATCCTGGTGCCGTTCAGCATCGGGTTCGGCGGGTTCATGTTCGTGATGGCGGTGGCGCTCCAGCAGGGCCTGCGGATGGGCCCGGTCGAGGCCGGTCTGTCGCTGACCCCGGCGGCGGTCGCCTTCTTCTTCGGTTCGCTGGCCGGTCCCCGGCTGGTGCGCCGCTTCGGGAGCCCGGTGGTGACCGCGGGCGCGCTGCTCCAGGCGCTGGGCCTCGGGGTGGTCGTGGTGACGGTCCACGCGGGCTGGCCGGACCTGGGGGTGCTGAGCCTCGCGCCGGGCATGGTGCTCGCCGGTCTCGGCCAGTCCTTCCAGCTCCCGGTGGTCCTGCGGATCGTGCTGTCCGAGGTCCCGGCCGAGCGCGCGGGGGTCGGCGGCGGCGTCATGTCCACGACCCAGCAGGCCGCCCTGGCCCTGGGCGTCGCGACCCTCGGCACGCTGTTCCTGTCCCTGGCCCCGTCCACGGGAACGGGCACGGCCCTGGCCACGACCCTGCTGGTGCAGATCGGCGCGGTACTGCTGACGGCGGCGCTGAGCGTGCGGTTGCCGAGGGCCGTGGTGTGAGGGGGTGGGCCGGGCCGCCCGCGTCAGTCAACGACAGACCGCCCGGTCAGTGGCGGTACCGGCCCTTCACCTCGAAGACGGCGAGGTCCAGAGCCCCCTCCTGGGCCAGGGCGCGCAGGCGGGCCAGAGCGAGCGCGCGTCGCTCGGAGGGCGCCCACCTCGCGAGGCCCGCTGCCCCTCTCCCCTTGTCGCCGCTCGCGCTACCGGCGTTGGCACCGGCACCCGAGGGTCGCCTCGGCAGCCCCACCGGTTCCCCCTCTTGTCGGGTCACGACTCCGCTCCTTCTCCTCCGTGGCTCGGCGGACGGCGCCGCACCTCACAGGCCGACGAGCCACCGCTTGACTTCGGGACTTGCTCCGAAGCCACGGTGGCGTCATGTTCGCACCGACTGTTTCGTTCTCCGGGCTGTCGAAGAATCCCGGACGCGTCGCCGACACGGTGGAGCGGGCGCATCGCGTGCACGTCACCCGTCGCGACGGCGAGGACCTCTACCTCACCACGGAGCAGCACGACCGGGAGCGCGAGGAGTCCGCAGAGCTCGTCGCCCGGCTGTTCACCGCGCTGATCGGCAGCGACGCCGGTAGCAGGGCCGTCCAGGCAGCGCTGCCAGAGGTGTTTCCGTGGACCAGGCGTCTGGCCGCACAGGTGGTCCGGGAGTTCGTCGTCGACCTCGTGAACGCCGCACACGACGCCGCGGAGCTGGATGTCCATTCGGCACTGCACCGCGTCGTGGTCGAGTGGCGGTTGGAGCGAGCTGTGCTCGACCACTGCCTCGAACGCGCGCAGGTGTGACGAGGCACGCCGCACCGTCCACTTCGTCCTCGCCTCCCCGCGCCATCCGAAGGACACCGACAGCTGACAGCACGACCGCCCGGCCCCAAGGGCCGGGCGGTCGCTCATGCGGGGAGCTGCGGGGCCTCGCGGGCCCCGCTCACGTCAGCTGTTCTGCTCGCCCTCGCTCGCCTGGGCCTGGTCCGTCGCGGACTCCGGCTCCGGGTCGGGCTGCGGGGTGCCGGTCAGCTTCTCGCGCATCTTGCGGGCCAGTTCCTGCTTGTGGTCCTCGGCCGCGCGACGGTCGGCGGGGCCGGTGTGGCCCGCCTGGCCGGGCTTGGGCAGCTTGCCGCGCTGGCCGCCTACGCCCAGGAGGTTGTTTCGGCTCTTCGCCATGTGTCCTGCTCCGATCAGTGTGGACCGCGCCACGGCAACGCGCCGCACGGGCGCGGTGAAGGGTGGGGGAACGACGGAAGGGGGCGGTCAGCGGCGGGGATCGCGTACCCCGGGCCTCCGCCGCGCTCTCACTCGTAGATCGGCGTCATGAAGAACATGGGTCAGACGGTACCGCGTCCCCGGCGGGCCGCGCACCGCGTTTTGCGCCGCGCTGCCCGCCGGGGACCGCACGCCCCTACTTCGCGGCCCCTCCTTCCGCCGCCGTCAGCGAGAAGCTGTCGATGTCGAAGAGGGAGCCCGCGCCGCCCGTGAAGCGCAGGAAGAGCGGGCCCTGACCGGTGCCGGTCAGCGGGGTGGAGACGGTCGTGAAGGTCTCCCAGGAACCGGTGGGCGTGACCTCGGCGCTGCCCAGTTCGGGGCCGGTGGCCGAGCCCGCGTGGACGTGGATCGTGCCGCCCGCGCCCGCCGAGGACACCTTCGCGGTGAAGGAGGCCGCGCCCTCGGTGGCGACGTCGGCGTATCCGGCCCAGTCGCCGTCCTCGATGTAGCCGAGGGTCGCGCCGCCGCTCGCCGCCGCGTGCCCGGCCGCCTGCACGCCCGAGCCGGAGCTGAAGGACTCCGCCTCGACGGTCGCGGGCTGCTCGCCGCCGCCCTCCGGGGGCGTGCAGTCGGCCTCGGCCTGACCGGCCGCGTACTGGAGTCCGCCGAGCAGCAGCGCCCGGAAGTCCGGGTCGGCGTACGACTCGTCGGTGTGGCCGAGCCCGGTGTAGAAGGACCGGCCCTCCTCCTGCGGATGGCACCAGGTGATGGGGTGGTCGTCGCCCATCTCCCCGCCCTCGTAGGTGGATTCGTCGAGGGTCTGGAGGACGTGCACCTGGTCGCGCGGGTTGGTGCGGTAGTTGTACAGCTCGTCGTTGTGCAGCCAGGTCGGGCCGAAGTGCGCGGTGGCCGGGTGCTCGTGGTCCTCGGTCACGACGGTCGCGTCCTGGATGGCCGGGTGGCTCTGGAACCAGGCGCCGACGAGCTGCCGGTAGTAGGGCCAGTCGTACTCGGTGTCGGCGGCGGCGTGCACGCCGAGGTAGCCGCCGCCCCCGTCCACGTACGACTGGAGGGCGTCCTGCTGGGTGTCGTCGAGGACGTCCCCGGTGGTGCTGAGGAAGACGACCGCCTCGTACCCGGCGAGGTTCTGCGGGGTGAAGGCGGCGGCGTCCTCGGTCGCGGTGACGGTGAAGTCGTGCTCCGCGCCCAGCTCCTGGAGCGTCGCGATGCCGGTGGGGATCGAGTCGTGGCGGAAGCCTGCGGTCTTGGAGAAGACCAGGACCTCGTACGGGTCGGCCGCCGCGCCCGCCGTGGCGGGGGCCAGCAGCGCGCCCGCGAGGGCGAGGGTGGCGAGGGCCGCCAGGCGTCTGCCCTGGCGTCGGTTCCGGGTCATCGCGCTCACGTCCCGAGGGTGAAGGAGTCGAGGTCGAAGAGGCTGCCCTGTCCGCTGGGGCCGGTGAAGACGAGATAGAGCGTGGTCGAGCCGGAGGGCGCCCCGCTCAGGTCCGCCTGCACGTCCTCGTAGGTCTCCCAGCCGCCGGTGGAGCCCACGTCCACGGAGCCCAGCAGGGTTCCGTCGGGCGCGCCCGCGCGGACCTCCAGGGCGCCGCCCGCCCCGCCCGAGGCGACGCGCGCGGTGATCGACGTGGCGTCGGAGAGGACGTACGGCTCGAAGGCGATCCAGTCGCCGTCGTCGGTGAAGCCGACCGCGGTGCCGCCCTCGGCGGTGCTGTGCGCGGCGGCCTCCACGCCGGACATCTCGCTGTAGTGCTCGCCCTGGCGGTGGCGCGGCTGGAGCTTGCGCACGCTGTGCGTGGTCAGGCCCGCGCTGTCGGTGTACTCGGCGTCGAAGACCCCGTAGAGGTTGGCGGCGGCGTCGTGCTCCCCGTCGCTGGGCACGTTGATCGTGCCGGTGCAGCCGTTCTTCGAGGTGATCGCGTGGGTGTGGCTGTCGTGGCCGAGGGAGTAGGTGACCTTGACCTTGGCGCAGTCGAGCTCGCCGTCCTCCGGGTCGGAGCCGGTCACGGTGAAGGGCACGTCGTCGCCGAAGGAGAAGAGCTGTCCGTCGGCGGGCGCGGTGAGGTTGACGGTCGGTGCCGTGTTCCCGGCCGTGACGACGAGGCTCGCGGTGCCGGTGAGGCCCTCGGGGTCGGTCACGGTGAGCGTCGGTGTGAAGGTCCCGGCCTCGGTGTAGGTGTGGCTCGGGTTCGCCTCGTCGGAGCGCGCGCCGTCACCGAAGTCCCACGCGTAGGACAGCGTGCCGCCCTCGGGGTCGGAGCTGCCCTCGGAGGAGAACTCCACGGCCAGCGGGGTGGCCCCGGAGGTCTTGTCGGCCGCGGCCTTGGCGACCGGGCTGCGGTTGCTCCCGGCCAGGTACTCGATGCGGTAGAGGGCCTGGTTGTCGCTGCCGGTGCCGTAGTCCAGGACGTACATCGCGCCGTCCGGGCCGAACTCGGAGTCCATGACCTGGGTGCCGGTCCACGGGAAGTCCTCGATGGCGCCCGGGGAGCCGTCGCTCCCGACCTCCACGGTCTTGATCCACTTGCGGCCGTACTCGGTGGCGAAGAAGCGGCCGTCGAGCTCCTCGGGGAACTTCACGGGCGAGTCGAGGCTCGCGTCGTAGTGGTAGACGTCACCGGCCATCGGGGACTCGGAGCCGCTGCCGAACTCGGGCGGGGAGCCCTCGTCCCCGGCGTACCTGATCCAGGCCGGACTGGCGGGCGGCAGCTTCGTGAGCCCGGTGTTGTGCGGGGAGTTGTTCTCGGGGCCGCCGGCGCAGTCGTACTTCGCTCCGGAGGGGCCGTCCGGGAAGGTCCACTCGTTGTAGGTCTCGGTGGTGGTGTTGGTGCCGGTGCAGTACGGCCAGCCGAAGTTCCCGGCCTGGGTGATCCGGTTGAACTCGACCTGTCCGCTCGGCCCCCGGTCGGCGGCGGTGACGCCCGCGTCCGGCCCGTAGTCGCCCAGGTAGACGGTGTCGTCCGCCTGGTCGACGGACATCCGGAAGGGGTTGCGGAAGCCCATCGCGTAGATCTCGGGGCGGGTCCTCTCGGTGCCCGGCGCGAACAGGTTGCCCTCGGGGACGGTGTAGCCGCCCGCCGCGGTGGGCGTGATCCGCAGCAGCTTCCCGCGCAGGTCGTTGGTGTTGCCGGAGGAGCGCTGCGCGTCGAACTGCGGGTTGCGGTCGGTGCGTTCGTCGAGCGGGCTGTAGCCGGCCGACTCGAAGGGGTTGGTGTCGTCGCCGGTGGTCAGGTACAGGTTGCCCTTGCTGTCGAAGTCGAGGTCGCCGCCGACGTGGCAGCACTGGCCCCGGTCGTTGGGGACTTCGAGGACGACCTTCTCGCTCGCCTTGTCGAGGCTGCCGTCCTCCTTCAGCGTGAACCGGGAGAGGTTCAGGTGCCCCTTGAACGGGTCGAAGTCGGCGGCGGAGCCGGTGGTGGGAGCATCGCCCGCAGGGGTGTCCAGGGGCGGCGAGTAGTACAGGTAGATCCAGCGGTTGGTGTCGAAGTCCGGGTCGGCCGCGACGCCTTGGAGCCCCTCCTCGTCGTGGTCGTACACGTCGAGCTTCCCGGCCGTCCTGGTGTTCCCGGCCGCGTCGGTGATCCGTACCGTGCCGTCCCGCGAGGTGTGCACGACGGACCGGTCGGGGAGCACCGACAGGGACATGCCCTCGCCGCCGATCTCGGCGGCTCCTCTGGCGAGTTCGACCTGCTGGTAGTCGGCGGCGGGGATGTCCTGCGGGGCGGCGCCCGCGCCGCTCGCGGAGCCGATCACGGCTCCCGACCCCAACACCAGGGCGAGCGCGGTGATGACGCGCAGCCCGGCTCTCGCCGGGCCCCCGGTCCTTCTCGGGCGTACTGACATGAAGCTTCCTTCCTGACCTCGTGGGGTGTCAGGCAAGGCGCGCGCCGGCCGCGCTTGCTCTCGTCGTCGCTGGCCACCGCGCCGGTGGGGGTGGCTGCGCACTCCCCGGCGGACAGGCGGCTCGCGTGTCGCGTGTCGCGCCGAAGCGTGGGACTACCACGTGTTCGCACGGCTCAAGCGGGGGGTTTCGCGCGGTGGTTACAGCGTTCTGCATCGTGGCGAGCGGCCCAGAATTTGTCAAGCGCCTGTCAAAAACGGGGAGTTGAGCCCATGACCGCCGGGGGTTGCGGGGTGCGCGCCCGGCGCCCGGCTGTTGACATGCCCGGGCAATTTTCTCTGTCCTGACCGTGGACTGACTTACAAGTCTCTGCAATTCTCCAATAATTAAGCGCAAGAAGCTGAGTTCTTGTGTGTGAGCTGTGTGCTGCCGCCAGCCGCACGCAGCGCGGCGTCACCCCCGGCGCCACACCCCGAGCCCGGCCCGCACCACCGCTCTGCTCCACCGATGAGCCGCCTCCGCGCGCACCCCGCGCGCGGGGCCCCGCAGAGAGGGACACCCCCGCATGACCCGCATCGACACACACCGCTGGAGATGGCGCGCGGCCACGGCCGTCCTCGCCTCCAGCGTCATGGTCCTGGGCCTGCCGGCCCTGGGCGCCTCGGCGGCCGGCGGCCCGGACGCCGCCGCCGGAGCGCGGACCACCGCCTCCAGCGCGGCCGGCGAGCACGCCGCCGCCACGGTCACGGACGGAGACGCGCGCACCTACTGGCAGGCCGCGAAGAAGTCCGCCCAGTGGGTGCAGACCGACCTCGGCCGCACCAAGCGGGTGCGCCAGGTCGTCCTGCGCCTGCCCGCCGACTGGGCGGCCCGCAAGCAGACCCTGGCGCTCCAGGGCAGCGCGGACGGCAAGAGCTTCACGACGCTCAAGACCTCCGCGCAGTACACCTTCAGCCCCGGCGACGGGAACACCGTGAAGGTCTCCTTCCCGGCGACCCTGACCCGCTTCGTGCGCGCCGAGTTCACCGCCAACTCGGTCGCGCGGACCGGCCAGCTGGCCGAGATGCAGGTGCTCACCGAGGCCGCCGCGACCCCCAACCTCGCACAGGGCAAGCCCTTCACGGAGAGCGGGCACGCCGACGTCTACGGGGCGGCCAACGCGGGCGACGGCAACCGGGCCACCTACTGGGAGAGCAGGAACAACTCCTTCCCGCAGTGGGTGCAGGCCGACCTCGGCTCCTCGGTGCGGGTCAACCAGGTCACCCTGCGGCTGCCCAGCGGCTGGGAGAGCCGCAGCCAGACCCTCAAGATCCAGGGCTCGGCCAACAACTCCGACTTCACCGACCTCGTCGCCTCGAAGGCGTACACCTTCAACGCGGGCAACGACCAGTCGGCGGACATCACCTTCGACGCGACGACCACGCGCTACGTACGCGTACTGATCACCGCCAACACGGCGTGGCCCGCAGGCCAGTTGTCGGAGCTGGAGGTCTACGGCCCGGCGACCGGCGACACCCAGGCGCCCACCGCTCCCGCCGACCTGTCCTACACCGAGCCCGCGAGCGGCCAGATCAAGCTCAACTGGAAGGCCGCGAGCGACAACACCGGGGTCACCGGCTACGACGTGTACGCCAACGGCCAGCTGCGCGCGAGCGTCGCGGGCAACGTCCTGACGTACACCGACAGCCAGCCCGCGAGCGCCGACGTCACCTACTACGTGCGGGCCAAGGACGCGGCCGGGAACGTCTCGGGCAACAGCAACAGCGTGACCCGCAAGGGCCAGTCGACCGGGGACACCCAGGCGCCCACCGCGCCCGGCAGCCTCGCCTTCACGCAGTCCGGCAACGACGTGAAGCTGACCTGGCAGGCGTCCACGGACAACGTCAAGGTCACCGCGTACGACGTCTACGGCAACGACAAGCTGCTCAAGTCGGTGGCCGGTGACGTCACGACGTACACCGACACCCCGGCGGCCGGCTCCTCCGTCACGTACTACGTGCGGGCCAAGGACGCGGCGGGCAACGTCTCCGGCAACAGCGACAGCGTGACCCGTCCGGGCACCACGGGCCCCGGCTCCAACCTGGCGCAGGGCAAGCCGATCGAGGCGAGCTCCAGCGTCTTCACCTTCGTCGCCGCCAACGCCAACGACGGCCAGACCAGCACCTACTGGGAGGGCGCGGGCGGCAGCTACCCGAACACGCTCACCACGAAGCTGGGCGCCAACGCCGACGTCAGCCAGGTCGTGCTGAAGCTCAGCCCGGACAGCTCCTGGGGCAACCGCACCCAGAACATCCAGGTGCTGGGCCGCGAGCAGGACGCCTCAAGCTTCACGAGCGCGGTCGCGGCCAAGGACTACACCTTCAGCCCGTCGAGCCAGAACACGGTGACCATCCCGGTCTCCGGCCGCTTCGCCGACGTCCAGCTGAGGATCACCTCCAACACCGGGGCCCCGGCCGGCCAGATCGCCGAGTTCCAGGTGATCGGGGTGCCCGCGCCCAACCCGGACCTCCAGGTCACGAAGATCACCTCCAGCCCGGCCGCGCCGGTCGAGTCGGACGCGATCAGCCTGACCGCGACCGTCACCAACAGCGGCAGCCAGGCGGCGAAGGCCACCGACCTGACGTTCAAGCTCGGCGGGGACAAGGCGGGTACGGCGGCCGTCCCGGCGCTCGCGGCCGGTGAGACCAGGACCGTCACCGGCTCCATCGGCACGCGGGACGCGGGCAGTTACCAGGTCGGCGCCGTGGTCGACGAGTCCAACAAGGTCGTCGAGCAGAACGAGGCCAACAACACCTACACGAGCCCGGACCCGCTGGTCGTCAAGCAGGTCTCCAGCTCCGACCTGGTCGCGACCACCTCGTGGTCCCCGACCAGCGCCTCGGCCGGCGACAACGTGACCTTCTCGGTCGCCCTGAAGAACCAGGGCATCACCGCCTCGGCCTCCGGCGCGCACGCTCTCACCGTCACCGTGCAGGACGCCAAGGGCGCGACGGTCAAGACCCTGACCGGCACCTACAACGGCGCGATCGCGCCCGGGGCGACGACCTCCCCGGTCAGCCTCGGCTCCTGGACGGCGGTCAACGGCAAGTACACGGTGAGGACCGTGGTCGCCGACGACGCCAACGAACTGCCGGTCAAGCGGGAGAACAACACCTCCACGCAGCCGCTGTTCGTCGGACGCGGCGCGGACATGCCCTACGACATGTACGAGGCGGAGGATGGCACCGTCGGCGGCGGCGCCAAGGTCATCGGCCCCAACCGCACCGTGGGCGACCTCGCGGGCGAGGCGTCCGGCCGCAAGGCGGTGACCCTCAACAACACCGGTGAGTACGTCGAGTTCACGACGAAGGCGCCCACCAACACCCTGGTGACCCGGTTCTCGATCCCGGACTCGGCGGGCGGTGGCGGCACCAACGCGACGCTCAACGTGTACGTCGACGGGCAGCTCCTCAAGCCCGTCGACCTGACCTCGCAGTACGCGTGGCTCTACGGCAACGAGACGGCGCCCGGCAACTCGCCCGGCTCCGGCGCGCCCCGCCACATCTACGACGAGGCCAGCCTCCAGCTCGGGAAGACGATCCCGGCGGGCTCGAAGATCCGCCTGCAGAAGGACAGCGCGAACAGCTCCACGTACGCGATCGACTTCATCAACACCGAGCAGGCCACCGCCCTGGCCAACCCGGACCCGGCCGCGTACGTCACCCCCGCCGGCTTCGGCCAGCAGGACGTGCAGAACGCCCTCGACAAGGTCCGGATGGACACGACGGGCAAGCTCGTCGGCGTCTACCTGCCCGCCGGGGACTACGAGACCGCGAGCAAGTTCCAGGTCTACGGCAAGGCCGTCAAGGTGACCGGGGCGGGACCCTGGTTCACCCGCTTCCACGCCCCGTCCTCGCAGGAGAACACGGACGTCGGCTTCCGCGCCGAGGCGAGCGCGAAGGGCTCCTCCTTCGCGAACTTCACCTACTTCGGCAACTACACGTCCCGGATCGACGGACCGGGCAAGGTGTTCGACTTCTCGAACATCTCGGACGTCACGATCGACAACATCTGGGTCGAGCACATGGTGTGCCTGTACTGGGGCGCCAACACCGACAACGTGACCATCAAGAACTCCCGTATCCGCGACATGTTCGCGGACGGGATCAACATGACCAACGGCTCGACCGACAACCACGTCGTCAACAACGACGCGCGCGCCACCGGTGACGACAGCTTCGCGCTGTTCTCGGCGATCGACGCGGGCGGGGCCGACGAGAAGAACAACGTCTTCGAGAACCTGTCCTCGACGCTGACCTGGCGCGCGGCGGGCCTCGCGGTCTACGGCGGCTACGACAACACCTTCCGCAACATCCACATCGCCGACACCCTGGTGTACTCCGGGATCACGGTGTCCTCGCTGGACTTCGGCTACCCGATGAACGGCTTCGGGACCGGTCCGACGACGATCGAGAACGTGTCCCTGGTGAGAGCCGGCGGTCACTTCTGGGGCACGCAGGTCTTCCCCGCGCTCTGGATCTTCTCCGCCTCCAAGGTCTTCCAGGGCATCCGCGTCAATGACGTGGACATCGTGGACCCGACCTACGGCGGCATCATGTTCCAGACCAACTACGTGGGCGGACAGCCGCAGTTCCCGGTGAAGGACACCGTCTTCACCGACATCTCGATCACCGGCGCGAAGAAGAGCGGCGACGCCTACGACGCCCGGTCCGGCTGGGGCATCTGGGCCAACGAGATGCCGGAGGCGGGCCAGGGCCCGGCGGTCGGCGAGGCCACCTTCAAGGGCCTCACGATGAGCGGCAACTTCCAGGACATCAGGAACACGACGTCCACCTTCAAGATCAACGTGCAGTGAGTCCCGGACACGGCAACCGGATCACCGTGCGGTGAGCACCTGAGAACCTGAACACCGCGCGCACGGGGCCCGCCACCCGGCGGGCGCACAAGGCGGGGCCCGCTCTCCTGGAGGGCGGGCCCCGTCGGCGTCGTGCGGGAGCCTCCGGGCCGCCCACCTGGGGTTTCAGCCCTCCCCCGTACCTGAAACCGCGCTGAAGCCGTGGCGAAGGCGGTGGGGCGCACGCTCTGCCGCATGACGACGAGCACACACACGAACGACGACGAACCGGCGATCTCCGCCACCGGGTTGCGCAAGGCGTACGGGGAGAAGACCGTCCTGGACGGGATCGACCTGCGGGTGCCGGCCGGCACGGTCTTCTCGCTGCTGGGGCCGAACGGGGCGGGCAAGACGACGGCGGTCCGGGTCCTGAGCACCTTGATCCGGGCGGACGCGGGTGAGCTGCGGGTGGCCGGGCACGACCTCGCGGCCGAGCCCGAGGCGGTGCGCGCCGCGATCGGGGTGACCGGTCAGTTCTCGGCCGTCGACAACCTGATCACCGCCGAGGAGAACATGCACCTCATGGCGGACCTGCGCCATCTCCCGCGCCGTACGGGCCGCCGGGTGGCGGCCGGGCTGCTGGAGCGGCTGGACCTGGGCGCGGTGGCGCGGAAACCGGCGTCCTCGCTGTCCGGGGGGATGCGCAGGCGCCTGGACCTCGCCATGACGCTGGTGGGCGATCCGCGCGTCCTGTTCCTCGACGAGCCGACGACCGGTCTCGACCCGCGCAGCCGGCACGCCCTGTGGACCCTCGTGCGCGAACTGGTCGCGGGCGGCGTCACCGTCTTCCTGACCACGCAGTACCTGGAGGAGGCCGATCAGCTCGCCGACCGGATCGCGGTCCTGGACGGCGGCCGGCTCGTCGCCGAGGGCACCGCGGCGGAGCTGAAGCGGCTCGTCCCGGGCGGGCACGTCCGGCTGCGGTTCGCGACGCCCGGGGCGTACGGGCACGCGGCGCAGGCGCTGAGCGAGGCCGCGCGCAGCGACGAGGCGCTGTGCCTGACCGTGCCCAACGGCGGCAGCCAGGCGGAACTACGTTCCCTGCTGGGCCGGTTGGAGGTGGCCGGTGTCGAGGCGGACGAGCTGACCGTGCACACGCCCGACCTCGACGACGTGTTCTTCGCCCTGACCGGCCACCCCGCCACGGACCCGGCCGCCACCGGGGCGCGGGCCGCCACCCCGAGCACCCCCGCCACGTCCGCGCCCACGTCCGCGTCCCCGTCCCCGTCCGCGCCCACCACCAAGGAGACCGTCCGATGACTTCCCTGTCCCTCGCCGTGCGCGACTCGTCCACGATGCTGCACCGCAACCTCCTGCACGCCCGGCGCTACCCCTCCCTGACCCTCAACCTCCTGCTGACGCCGGTGGTCGTCCTGCTGCTCTTCGTGTACGTCTTCGGGGACGTGATGAGCGCGGGCCTGACCGGCAGCACCGACCGCTCGGCCTACCTCGCCTACCTGGTGCCCGGCATTCTGCTGATGACGGTCGGGGGCACGGCTCTGGGCACCGCCGTCTCCGTGTGCAGCGATATGACGGAGGGCATCATCGCCCGCTTCCGCACCATGGCGATCTCCCGTCCCTCGGTGCTGGTCGGCCATGTCGTGGGCAGCGTGGTGCAGACCCTGCTGGCCCTCGCCCTCGTCCTGGCCTTCGCGGTGGCCATCGGCTTCCGGCCGCACGCGAACCCGGCCGAGTGGCTGGCGGCGGCCGCTCTGCTGACCCTGTTCAGCCTCGGCGTGGTGTGGATCGGGGTCGGTGTCGGACTGGTCAGCCCCAACCCCGAGGGGGCGAGCAACACCGGTCTGCCGCTGATGGTGCTGCCCCTGCTGTCCAGCGCCTTCGTGCCGGTGGACTCGATGCCGGGCTGGTTCCGCTGGTTCGCCGAGTACCAGCCCTTCACCCCGGTGATCGAGTCCGTGCGCGGGCTGCTGCTGGGCGGGGTGAGCGGACGCGACCTGTGGTTCGCGGCCGGCTGGAGCGTACTGCTGATCGCGGTCGGCGGGCTGTGGTCGACGGCCCGGTTCAACCGTGATCCGCAGGGCTGAGCGCGCGCAGCGCGGCCTGCCGCAACTCGGCCTGGCTCAGGGCGGCGTACCGCGACACCGCGTCGTGGTACGCCGCCGCGTCGGCTCTCTCGGCGGCCCGCCGGGCGTGCCTCGCGGACAGCGGCGGGAACTCGCGCGCCGCGGGCAGCCGCTCGGCGAGCGCCGCCAGCCGGACCCCCGAGGCGTCGCCCCCGGCCAGGCGCGCCAGGCCCAGCGCGTGCAGCGCCGTTCCGCCCAGGGCCAGATCGCCCGGGGAGCCCGTCCCGGCCGGGGCGGCCAGCAGGGTCAGCAGCCGGGCGAGCAGCCGGTCCGTCAGGGCGGTGACCTCCTGCGGCCTGCCCGCGAGGGCGTGCGCGGCCACGGCGCCCGCGACGACCTCCAGCGTCCAGGTGTCGAGGAAGGGGTCGTCGGCGTACGGGGCGCCGACGCGGCCCAGTTGCTCCACCGCCCGGCGCCACAGGCCGAGCCCCTCGTCGACGCGTCCGCGCAGGAGGGCGATCTCCCCGCGCGCCACGAGGTTCGGGGTGAAGACGAGCGCGGCCTCGTCCTGGTGCTCACCGGCCGCGAGCTCCAGCCAGTGCTCGGCCTCCTCGCTTTCCCCGCGCTGGAGGCAGGCCAGGACGAGGGCCCAGCGGATGCCCATCGCGTCGGGCCAGTCCTCGAAGTCGTCCAGCGCGTCGAGGGCGGAGAGCAGGTGCCGGTACGCCTCCTCGCCGCGTTCGGTGCGCAGGCACAGTTCGCTGACCCGGCCGTGGCTCAGCATCCGCAGGGCCGGGTTGCGCAGCGCGCCCAGCACGGCGAACGCCCGGCGCGCGGCCTCCAGCGCCCGTTCCGTGTCGAGTTGCTGTTCCCACACGTAACTCGCGACGCACTCGGCCACCGCCGCGAGCAACGGCTCCTTCGCCGCGCACAGTTCGGTCAGGCGCTCGTAGTGCGGCCCGTGCATCTCGGGTACGGCGCACAGCAGGACGGCCAGGGCGCGCGGCAGGGTGTCGGGCACGGCGGGCGGCAGGGCGCGCAGGGTGACGAGTTGCCGTACGGCGTGGGGCCCGTAGCCCATGAAGAGGCTCGACGTGCACACGACGGCCGCGCTGCGGGCCACCTCGACGTCGGCGGGCCCGGGGCGGAAGTGGGAGAGCGGCGGTCCGGTCTCGGCGGCGAGGGTGACGAGCCGGTTCCAGCTCGACTCGATCGACCACAGCGAGCCGAGTACGGCGGTGAGCGCGGCGGTCGCCGGTCCGTCGGCGCGGGCCAGGGCGTGGCGCAGCGCGAGGACGAGGTTGTCCTGCTCGGCCCGTATCCGGGTGAAGGGCTCCTGGTTGTCGTCGCGGTAGAGCACGTCGTGGTGGGCGCGCGCGTAGTCCCGGGCCCAGCCGAGGAAGCGCTCCGTCACCTGTTCTTCCTCGCCGGCCCGCGCGCGCCGCTCCGCGCCGAACTCCCGGATCGTCTCCAGCATGTGGAAACGCAGGCCGGACGGGCTGTCGACGGCCTTGACGAGGGACTGGTCGGCGAGTTGTTCCAGCAGGGCGAGGGCGTCCGGGCCCTCGTCGCCGCCGAGCATCGACCGGGCGGCCTCCTCGGTGAAGCCGCCGGGGAACACCGAGAGGGCACGCAGCGCGGTGCGGCCCTCGGGCTCCAGCAGGTTCCAGCTCCACTCGACGACGGCGCGCAGGGTGCGGTGCCGTTCGGGGGCGTCGCGGGAGGCTCCGCGCAGGAGGCCGAAGCGGTCGCGCAGGCGGCGGGTGATCTCGGGGACGGGCAGGACGCGGACCCGGGCGGCGGCCAGTTCCAGGGCGAGCGGCAGCCCGTCGAGCTGGCGGCAGAGTTCCGCGACCTCGGCCTCGTGCAGTGCGGCGCCGGGCCGGGCGGCCTCCGCGCGCTGCGCGAAGAGGGCGGCGGAGGTGGCGGGGGTGAGTTCCGGCAGGGCGTAGCGGACCTCGGAGCTGAGCCCGAGCGGGGCGCGGCTGGTGGCGAGCACCCGCAGTTCGCCGGAGCGGGCCACGAGGGTGCGCACGAGGCCGGCGACGCCGTCCACGACCTGTTCGCAGTTGTCGAGCACGAGCAGGACGGGGCCGGTCCCGAGCGCGGCGAGGACGGAGCCGGGGAGGTCGCCGCTTCCGGCCCGGCGCCCTTCCCCGGCCCCGACGGCGGAGGCCACCTCCCCGGCGACGTCCTCGTCGGAGGTGATCCCGGCCAGGGACACGACGTGCGTGACCCGCTGCTCGGCGGACCGCCCGACGGCGTACGCGAGCCGGGTCTTGCCGAGGCCGCCGGGCCCGGTGACGGTGACGACGCGGGCGGTGCGCAGCAGTGCGGTCACGGCGCGCAGGTCGTCCTCCCGGCCGAGCAGCGGGTTGGGCTCGTGCGGTACGCCGTGGCGTACGGCGGGCGCCTGGACGCGCAGGAGTTCCTGGTGCACGGAGCGCAGGGCGGGCCCCGGTTCGGTGCCCAGTTCCTCGCGCAGGGAGCGCCGGTGGGTCTCGTACCGGGCCAGTGCGGCGGCGGGTCCGCTCGTGACCGCCTCACTGCGCAGCAGGGCGGCGAGCACCTCCTCGTCGCGGGGCCGCAGCCGGGCCAGTTCGGTGAGGGGGCCCACCGCCTCCCCGGGTTGTCCGGCGCGGGCGAGGGCGAGCGCCCCGGTCCGCTCCAGGGACGCGCGGGCCCGGGCGCGCCCGTCGCGCAGGGCGGTCACGGGGTCGTCCGGGTCCTCCCCCGCCGTGGCGGCGCCGCCCGCCCAGAGCGCGAGTCCGGCCCGTGCCTCGGCCGCGGCCCCGGCGTGGTCGCCCTCGCGGGCCAGCCGCGCGGCCTCGGCCTCGTGCAGCAGCAGCGCGGAGCTGTCGACGCGCGTCGCGTCGAGGGCCAGCCGGTAGCCGGTGGGGGTGCGGGCGATCACCTCGGCGCCCAGGTGGGTGCGCAGCCGGGAGACGAGCACCTGGACGGCCTTGGCCGGGTGTTCCGGCCGGTCCTCGGGCCACAGCCCCGCCACGAGCCGCCCGGTGCTGCACCCCGCGCGCGGGTCCTGCGCGAGCAGCGCCAGCAGTCCGCGCAGCCGGGGCGCGGTGATCTCCTGTCCCCGGTAGGAGACACCGGTCAGCAGGGCGAGTTCGATGGCCACGCGTGCAGCGTAGCCAGCGGGTGGGGGTGGTGGGCACGGCGGACGGCCCGGCCGTGCGGGGGCCGGGCGGCAGGCACGGGCGAGGACCATGTGGCAGGCAGCGGGCGGCAGGCCCGGGGCCCCGAGGCGTCAGCCGGTGTGCCCGCCCCAGTGCCCCGGCCGCCTGAACTCCTCGCCCACGCGCGTCGCGCCGTCGCCGCGTGCCGCGTTGACCTGGGCCTGGGTGAGGTAGAGGGCGCCGCGCAGGTCGGCGCCCCGCAGGTCCGTGTCGCGCAGGTCGGCGCCGAGGAGTTCGGCGCCGCGCAGATCGGCCCCGCTCAGGTCGGCGGCGATGAGGTAGGCGCCGCGCAGGTTCGCCCCGCGCAGGTCGGCGCCGCGCAGCCGGGCGCTGCCGATGAGGTCGGCGCCCCGGTGGTCGGGGGCGCGGCCGGGGCGGGCGGCGGCGCGTACGAGGTGGGCGGCGCGGGTCAGCGGGCCGTTCGCGGCGGCGCGCAGGGCCGGGACGTCGAGGGCCGCGAGTTCCGGGGGCGTCCCCTCGCTCAACTCGGCTATCCGGGCGCGGGTTTCGGACAGCTCGGCGTGGACGGGGGCGGTCTCGGCCCGCTCCAGCGCCTCGGTGACGTACCGCAGGATCTCGTGGAGCTGCCGCATGACGCCGAAGGAGCGGAACATGGCGGCGGAGGTGCCGGGCCGCGCGCGCCAGTCCACGCCCGCGAAGGTGCCCTGCGAGACGTGCTGGCCCGCGCCGTGGCACTCGAAGACGGTGCAGCCGGACCAGCCCCGCTCGCGCAGCCCCTCGTGGATCGTGCAGCCGAAGTCGGCGCCGAGGTTGCCGCAGGGGGTGCCCGCCTCCTTGTCCCGGGCGAAGTCGGCGGAGCGGGTGAAGGGCAGCGCGACACAGCACAGGCCGAAGCAGTCCGCGCAGTTCGCGGTGAGTTCGAGCGCGGGCGGCACGGGCGCCTCGGACACGGTCGGCTCGGGCACGGTCGGCTCCTGGTGTGGAGAGGAGAGCGGGGAGGAAGGCGGGCCGGGAAAAGGACCGGTCCCGGCCGCGTGTCGTACGCGGCCGGGACCGGGTTCCCCGAAGGGTGGTCAGCAGCCGATGAGGCGGCCGGCCAGGTAGCCCTCGATCTGGTCGAGGGAGACACGTTCCTGCTTCATCGTGTCGCGCTCGCGCACCGTGACGGCGTTGTCGTCGAGGGTGTCGAAGTCGACGGTCACGCAGTACGGGGTGCCGATCTCGTCCTGACGGCGGTAGCGGCGGCCGATGGCGCCCGCGTCGTCGAAGTCGATGTTCCAGTGCTGGCGCAGCGCCGCCGCGAGGCCCTTGGCCTTCGGGGAGAGCTGCGGGTTGCGGGAGAGCGGGAGCACGGCGACCTTGACCGGGGCGATCCTCGGGTCGAAGCGCATCACGACGCGCTTCTCCAGCTTGCCCTTGGCGTTGGGCGCCTCGTCCTCGTTGTACGCGTCGAGCATGAAGGCCAGCATGGTGCGGCCGACGCCCGCCGCGGGCTCGATGACGTAGGGGGTCCAGCGCTCGCCGGCCTCCTGGTCGAAGTAGGCGAGGTCCTGGCCGGAGGCCTTGGCGTGCGCCGACAGGTCGTAGTCGGTGCGGTTGGCGACGCCCTCCAGCTCACCCCACTCGGAGCCGCCGAACTGGAAGCGGTACTCGATGTCGGCGGTGCGCTTGGAGTAGTGGGAGAGCTTCTCCTTCGGGTGCTCGAACCACCGCATGTTCTCCTCGCGCAGGCCCAGGCCGGTGTACCAGTTCCAGCGCTGCTCCATCCAGTACTCCTGCCACGTCTCGTCCTCGCCCGGCTTGACGAAGAACTCCATCTCCATCTGCTCGAACTCGCGGGTGCGGAAGATGAAGTTGCCGGGCGTGATCTCGTTGCGGAAGGACTTGCCCATCTGCGCGATGCCGAAGGGCGGCTTGCGGCGCGAGGTCTGCTGGACCTGGGCGAAGTTGGTGAAGATGCCCTGCGCGGTCTCGGGCCGCAGGTACGCGACGGAGCCGGTGTCCTGGGTCGGGCCGAGGTGGGTGCTCAGCAGGCCCGAGAACTCCTTGGGCTCGGTGAAGGTGCCCTTGTTGCCGCAGTTGGGGCAGTTGAGGTCGGCGAGGCCGTCCTTGGGGAGGTGGCCGTGCTTGGCCTCGTACGCCTCCTCCAGGTGGTCGGCGCGGTAGCGCTTGTGGCAGGAGGTGCACTCGGTGAGCGGGTCGGAGAAGGTCGCCACGTGCCCCGAGGCCACCCAGGTCTCGGTGGCGAGGATCACCGAGGAGTCGATACCGACGACATCGTCACGCGAGGTGACCATGTAGCGCCACCAGTGACGCTTGATGTTCTCCTTGAGCTCGACGCCCAGCGGTCCGTAGTCCCAGGCGGCGCGCTGGCCACCGTAGATCTCGCTGCTCGGGTAGACGAAGCCACGGCGCTTGCTCAGGCTGACGATGGTGTCGATCTTGTCGGCGGCCACGGTGCTCTCTTCATTACGACGACGAAGCGGTCTTCTGCGCCGGTCCCGCGCGGGCCCGGAGCCCTTCTGCACGGATTCGTACGCATCCGCCGGGCCCCGCGGACCCGCCGCTGCCCAGCGAATGACTCAGGTTACCGGCGGCGCGGCCCCCAGGATCAAATCGGTTCCGCGGCACGGGCCCGGCACCACGCCGCCAGGGCCTCCGGGCGACCGGCACGAGCCCCCTCCTCCGGCCCCGGATCCGGGTCTCGCGACAGCCCGCGACCGCCGCCCCGCATCCCTACCGTACGATTATTGACAATCGTTTCCATGTTTGTTGAAAATGAGTGTCATGAACACCAGCCGTCGTCGTCCCCGCCTCATATCCGTGACCGCCTCCGCCGCGGCCGCCGCTCTGAGCGTCACCCTGCTCTCCGCCTGTTCCTCCGGGGACTCGGGCTCCGACGACGGGAAACTGGACGTCACCGCGTCCTTCTACCCGATGGCGTACCTCGCCGAGCAGATCGGCGGCGCGCACGTGGACGTCACGAGCCTGACCAAGCCCGGTCAGGAGCCGCACGATCTGGAGATCAGCGCGCGGCAGACCTCGAAGGTCGAGCGTTCCGGCCTGATCCTCTACCTCAAGGGCCTCCAGCCGTCCGTGGACGAGGTCGTCGCCCAGTCCTCCGTGAAGAACAAGGTGGACGCCGCCACGCTCACGAGGATGGAGGAGCACGGCGACGAGGTCGGCGGGCACGCGGCCGCCCATGACGAGCACGCGGACCACGACCACGAGGAGGCGGGACAGGACCCCCACATATGGCTCGACCCGGTCAAGTACGCCGAGGTCGCCAAGGGCGTCGGCAAGGCCATGGAGAAGGCCGACCCCGGCCACGCCGCCGTCTACCGGAAGAACACCACCGCGCTCCTCGGCAAGCTCGGCAAGCTCGACACCGCCTACGCCGAGGGCCTGAAGGACACGAGGACCAAGGTCTTCATCACGACGCACGCCGCCTTCGGCTACCTCGCCGAGCGCTACGGCCTCACCGAGGAGGCCATCAGCGGGCTGAACCCGGAGAGCGAGCCGAGCCCGGCCCGGATCAAGGACCTGCACGCGATGGCGAAGGCGGACGGGGTCACCACCGTCTTCTACGAGACGCTCGTCTCCGACAAGACCGCGAAGACCGTGGCCGGGGACAGCGGACTGCGGACGGATGTCCTGGACCCGCTGGAGGGCATCACCGACAAGTCCCGGGGCCGCGACTACCTCCAGGTCATGGAGTCGAACCTCCAGGCGCTCCAGAAGGCCCTGGGGGCCCGTTCCTGACCTCTGGTCCTCTGGCCGGTCCGGCCTGCGAGCCCGTTCCCGACCTCGGCACCCGTTCCTGAAACCCGCACCCGTCCGCACCCGTCCATGACGGCCCGTACCCGCCCGGGCGTCTCCCTTCCGACTTCCGCAGCACCGCACAGTCCGCACCCCAGGAGGCGCGCGCATGACTTCCCTCACCCCGTCCGGCGGGGGCGGCGAAAGCCGCCCCGCCGGTTCCCCGGGCTCCCGCGAGCCCGTCATCGCGCTGCGCGGCGTCCGCGCCGAGCTGGGCGCGCGCCCGGTGCTGCGCGGGATCGACCTGGAGGTGCGGCGCGGCGAGGTCGTGACGCTGCTCGGTGCGAACGGTTCGGGCAAGTCGACGGCGGTGCGTACCGTGATCGGCCAGGTCCCGGTGAGCGGCGGGGAGGTCGAGCTGTTCTCCACCCCGCGCCGGCGCTTCCGCGACTGGTCGCGGATCGGCTACGTACCGCAGCGCACGACCGCCGCGAGCGGGGTGCCCGCGACGGTGACCGAGGTCGTGTCCTCGGGGCGGCTCTCCCGCAGCCGGCTCGGCTTCCTGGGCCGCGCGGACCGGGCGGCGGTGGGCAGGGCGCTGGAGCAGGTCGGGATGGCGGACCGGGCGAAGGACTCGGTGGACGCGCTCTCCGGAGGTCAGCACCAACGGGTCCTGATCGCCCGCGCGCTGGCCTCCGAGCCCGAGGTCCTGATCATGGACGAGCCGATGGCCGGGGTGGACCTGGTGAGCCAGTCGGTGCTGGCCGAGACCCTGCGCGAACAGGTGGCGCTGGGCACGACGGTGCTGCTGGTGCTGCACGAACTCGGGCCGCTGGAGCCGCTGATCGACCGCGCGGTCGTCCTGCGCGACGGCTGCGTCCTGCACGATGGACCGCCCCCGAAGGCCGTGGGCCAGCATGCCCTGCCCGGCCACGACCACGTCCACCCGCACAGCGGCGCCGAGCCCGTCCGTTCCGGACTGCTCGGCTGACCGGCCAGGAAGGCACACTCTCATGGACATGCTCCAGGACCCCTTCATGCAGCGGGCCTTGCTGGCCGCCGTACTGGTCGGCGTCACCGCCCCCGCCATCGGCATCTACCTCGTCCAGCGCCGCCAGGCGCTCATGGGCGACGGGATCGGCCACGTCGCGATGACCGGTGTCGGTCTCGGCTTCCTGCTGTCCGCCTCCCCGGTGTGGACGGCGGCGGCGGTGTCGGTCGCGGGCGCGATCGTGATGGAACTGATCCGCTGGTACGGCAGGACGCGCGGGGACATCGCGCTGGCCATGCTGTTCTACGGCGGCATGGCGGGCGGGGTGCTGCTCATCAACCTGGCGCCGGGCGGCTCCAGCGCCAACCTCACCTCGTACCTGTTCGGTTCGCTCTCGACGGTCTCGCGCAGTGACGTCGTGGCGATGTGCGTGCTCGCGGCCCTCGTGGTGCTCGTGACGGTGGGGCTGCGCCGCCAGTTGTTCGCGGTGAGCCAGGACGAGGAGTTCGCGCGCGTCACGGGCCTGCCGGTGCGGCTGCTGAACCTGCTGATCGCGGTGACGGCGGCGCTCACGGTGACGGTCGCGATGCGGATCGTGGGGCTGCTGCTGGTCAGCGCCCTGATGGTGATCCCGGTGGCGGCCACGCAGCAGTTGAGCCGGAGCTTCGCGGCGACCTTCGCGGGCGCCGTCGCGATCGGCGTGGCCACGACCCTGGGCGGGACCTCGCTGTCGTACTACCAGGAGGTGCCGCCCGGCGCGACGATCGTGCTGATGGCCATCGGCGTGTTCGTCGTGCTGTCCCTGCTCGCGACCCCCTTGGCGCGGCGTGCGGCGCGGTCCCGGGCGGTGGCGCACGGGGCGGGTGATCCGGCCGAGTGCGTGCTGCCGGAGGTCCCGCCGGGGGCGGTCCCGGCCGCTCGCGCCTCGTCCGCCACGGGCGCGGGCCCGGGAACACCTGGCACAATGACCAGCCAGCAGACGTGAGGAGGCAACGGTGACCACCGCTGGACCCCCGGTACGCGGCCGTTCCACGCGGCAGCGGGCCGCCGTGGCCTCGGCCCTGTCCGAGGTCGACGAATTCCGCAGCGCGCAGGATCTCCACGACATGCTGAAGCACCGTGGCGACTCCGTCGGGCTGACCACCGTCTATCGCACGCTGCAGTCGCTGGCCGACGCGGGCGAGGTGGACGTCCTGCGCAACACGGAGGGCGAGGCGGTCTACCGCCGGTGCGCCTCCGAGGAGCACCACCACCATCTGGTGTGCCGCATGTGCGGGAAGGCCGTCGAGGTGGAGGGCCCGGCGGTGGAGCAGTGGGCCGAGGCCATCGCGAGCGAGCACGGGTACGTCAACGTGGCGCACACGATCGAGATCTTCGGGACCTGCGCGGACTGCGTGCGGGAGTGCGCGGACTGACCGCGGTGCTCCGCGCGTCGGCGGACACCGGCAGAGCCGTACGACGGGGCTCGGCCTGAAGGAACTCGGCCTGAGGGAGGGCGTGGAGCGGATCGCTTCGCGCCCTCCCTTCGCGTTGCCCCCGGCACATTCCGCCACTCCGTCCGGAAGATCATGGATCGGGCGCGGATTTTCCGGCGGATCGCGGGTAGACGGGCAAAAACATGGTGGGTGTGCGCACGTCGCACGAGGTGACGTACGCGTCGCGCCCTGGGTGATTCCCGGAGGTTGTGCGTGACGGATTCCCGGAGGTTGTGGTGACCGAGACCGTGACCGAGGCGGCGGGCGCCGTGTCCGAGACGAGGGACCAGGTGTCCGGGGCGAGGGGTGCCACGTCCGGGGCGGCGGAGGCTTTCTCCGAGAAGGCCGAGAAGGCCGAGAAAACCGCGAAAGCCACGCGGGCCGCCAGGACCGCGAAGTCCGAGAAGTCCGTGCCCTCGCGCGAGGGCGCGTCGCTCCGAGTGGTGGGCCCGGCCGGGCCCGGGGCCGCGCCGACGGCGCCCGGAGCGGGCCGGGTCGCGTGGATCGGCCTTCAGTGCGGCGATCCGGAGAGCGCGCGTTCCTTCTACGGCCGGGTGCTGGGCTGGACCTTCGAGCCGGGCGACGGCCCCGGGGCGCTGTGGCGCGGTCTGGACGCCTCCGGGGCGCAGGTGCTCACCCTGGGCCGCTCGTACTCCGGTAAGCCCGCAGCGGGCGTGTGGGCGCCGTGCTTCACGGTGCCCGACGCGCGGGCGGCGGCCGCACGGGTCCGGGAGAGCTGCGGGACGGTCGCGGTGGGCCCGTTGCCCCTGGAGGGCGGACGCGGACTGCTGGCCGCCGACCGGCAGGGCGCGGGCTTCACGCTGTGGGAGCCGGGCCGTGACGTGGTCAAGGGCGCTCCGGTCGCCCGGCACCGCCTGTACAGCCCGGACGCGGTGGACGCGGTCGCGTTCTACCGCTCGGTCCTGGCGGCGGACGCGCGCCGGCTGCCCTCGGAGTCGGTGCTGCTGCGCGGCCCGGAGCGGCTGCTGTCGGTGGCCCCGGCGCCCCGGGTACGGCGTGGGGCGGGCCGTCCGGTGGCCTCGCGGGCCCGCTGGCAGCCGGAGTTCCTGGTGCCGGACGTGGAGGCGGCGGTGGCCTCGGCGCTCGCGGCGGGCGCCTCGCTGCTGGTGGAGGACGCGGCGCGGGCGGTGCGCGGACGCGGTCTGCTGCGCGCCCCGGACTCCACGGTGTTCGCCCTGGCCCAGGCGTGAGCGCCGCCGGGGCCCGGCGCTCCGGGCCCCGCGGCGTCGCCACCGCCTGCCGCCGGTGTCACCGGCCCCGGCGCGCGGTCAGCTCCCGCTGACCGCCCCGGCCGCCCCGGGCTGCGGGCCGCCGCGCATCGCGGCCTCCATCTTGATCAGTTCCTCGTTGGGCACGGCCCCGCCGAAACGGCGGTCGCGGGAGGCGTACTCGACGCAGGCGCGCCACAGGTCACGGCGGTCGAAGTCGGGCCACAGCACGTCCTGGAACACCATCTCGGCGTAACTGCTCTGCCAGATCAGGTAGTTGGAGATGCGCTGCTCACCGCTGGGGCGCAGGAACAGGTCGACGTCCGGCATGTCCGGGTAGTACAGGTACTTCTGGATGGTCTTCTCGTTGACCTTGCCCGGGTCGAGCCGCCCGGCGGCGACCTCCTCGGCCATCCGCCGGGCGGCGTCGGCGAGTTCGGCGCGGCCGCCGTAGTTGACGCAGAAGTACAGCGTGAGCAGGTCGTTGTCCTTGGTCTGCTCCTGGGCGACCTGGAGTTCCTGGACGACGGACTTCCACAGCTTGGGCATCCGGCCCACCCAGCGGATGCGGATGCCGAGTTCGTCCATCTCGTCGCGGCGGCGGCGGATCACGTCGCGGTTGAAGTTCATGAGGAAGCGGACCTCCTCGGGGGAGCGCTTCCAGTTCTCGGTGGAGAAGGCGTACAGCGACAGGTTCTTCACGCCGACCTCGATGCAGCCCTTGAGCACGTCGAGGACGACGCCCTCGCCGACCCGGTGGCCCTCGGTGCGGGGCAGTCCGCGCTGCTTGGCCCAGCGGCCGTTGCCGTCCATGACGCAGGCGACGTGGTTCGGGAGCAGTTCACCGGGCAGCTTGGGCGCGGTCGCTCCGGAGGGGTGCGGCTCGGGGGCCTTGTACTCGCGGCGCTGCCGTCCCAGAATCCCGCGTCCTGCCATGGGTCTCACATCTCCCGGTGTTGACGTACTCGTACGGCCGGCTCCTGGCCGCCCCCCTTGCCCGCGCTCGCCGCCCGTCCTACTTCTCGACGTAGCGCATGGACCGCAGACCGCGCTCCAGATGCCAGGACAGGTAGGCGGACACGAGCCCGCTGCCCTCCCTGGCGTGACGCGGTTCACACGCGTCCGCGGTGGCCCAGTCACCGGTCAGCAGGGCGCCGAGCAGGGCGAGGGCCTCCGAGGAGGGTACGACGCTACCGGGCACCCGGCAGTTCCCGCAGACCGCGCCCCCCGAGGAGACGGAGAAGTGCCGGTTCGGCCCGGGAAGTCCGCACCGGGCGCAGTCCGTGAAGCTCGGCGCGTAGCCGTTGACGGCGAGCGAGCGCAGCAGGAAGGCGTCGAGGACGAGGGAGGGCGTGTGCTCGCCCTGCGCGAGGGTGCGCAGTCCGCCGACGAGCAGCAGGTACTGCTGCACGGCGGGCTCCCCCTCGTTGTTGGTGAACCGCTCGGCGGTCTCCAGCATCGCGGTACCGGCCGTGTACCGCCCGTAGTCGGTCACGATGTGCCGCCCGTACGGGGCGATGGTCTCGCTCTGCGTGCACAGCGGCAGCCCGCGCCCCAGCAGCTCGCTGCCGCGCGCGAAGAACTGCACGTCGACATGGGAGAACGGCTCCAGCCGCGCCCCGAACTTCGACTTGGTCCGCCGCACCCCCCGCGCCACGGCCCGCACCCGCCCCTGCCCCCGGGTCAGCAGCGTGATGATCCGGTCCGCCTCCCCGAGCTTCTGGGTGCGCAGCACGATGCCGTCGTCGCGGAACAGACTCATGGGGCCATTGTCGCGTACGGAGGGGGTGGGGCGGGGGGAGGGGCGAGAGGGCGCGACGCCACGGTTCGGCCGCGCGCGGGGCCGGCGACCGCAGGACGCGGCCCGGGCCCGCTCCCCTCCCCCACCCGCGTGGCACACTCCGCCCATGCCTCAGGACACCCAGCGCACGACGACAGCCACGGACACCCCGCACGCCTCCTCGGCCGGCACCTGGACCTTCGGCGGGGACGGGCCGACCGTCAACCGGATCGGGTTCGGGGCGATGCGGCTCGCTTCGCGGGAGGCGTTCTCCGGGCGGGACTCGCGCGGTCGTGAGCAGTCGCTCGCGGTGCTGCGGCGGGCCGTGGAGCGCGGGGTCGACCACATCGACACGGCCGCCTTCTACTTCTCGCCGCTGCGCTCCGCGAACGAGCTGATCAACAGCGCGCTCGCGCCGTACCCGGAGAACCTGGTCATCGCGACGAAGGTCGGCCCGCGCCGTGACGCCTCCGGCGGGTGGCGGGACTGGGCCCGGCCCGAGGAGTTGCGCGGGGAGGTCGAGGAGAACCTGCGCCAGCTCGGCCGCGACCATCTGGACCTGGTCAACCTCCGTATGAACGGCCCGCGCCCGGTGGACGAACTCTTCGGCGCGCTCGCCGAGTTGCGTCAGGCCGGCCTGATCAGGCACCTGGGCGTGTCGAACGTGACCACGGAGCAACTGGCGCAGGCCCGCGCGATCGCCCCGGTGGTCGCCGTGCAGAACCGCTTCTCGCTGGACTCCCGGCGCGGCGACTCGGCCGAGGTGCTGCGCCGCTGCGGCGAACTCGGCATCGCCTTCGTCCCGTTCTTCGCGATCGCCGGGCAGCACAAGGAGTCGGGCCGTCCCGGCGAGGACAGGGACGACACCGTACGGGCGGTGGCCGAGGTCGCGCGGGCGCACGACGCGACCCCCGCGCAGGTCCGCCTGGCCTGGACCCTGCACCAGGGCCCGCACGTCCTCGGCATCCCCGGCACCGGCGACCCGGCCCACCTGGACGAGAACCTGGCGGCGGGCGCGCTGCGACTGAGCGCGGCGGAGCTGGAGCGGCTGGAGACGGCGGGCGGGACGGCGGACGGGTCGGAGGGCTAGAAACCTCTGTCACCTCGCGGGCAGGGGCGGGGGCGGGGGCCCGGCCCCCTCCCCTGCCGCCACCGCTCAGGGCACTTCGCCCCGGCTGCGGGCGTTGACGTACGCCGTGCAGGCCCGGACCCGTTCGAGGACGGTCGCGGTCCGTACGGTGGCGGGGGCGGCGTCCCAGACGGCGCCGACGCCGATCGGCCTGAGCCGTACGGCGCTCTCGTCGGCGGTCACGACGAGACCGACCCGCCCGTTGACCGTGTCGACGGCGTACGTCCCGACGAGCACGCTCACGCGGCGGCCGCCTTCCGGCGCAGAACGGCGGCGAGCCGCGCGGCGAGTTCCGGCGCGCACCCGCCGAGCTGAATGTGCGGGCACGGCTTCTCCCGGGCCACGGAAGAGAGATCGAGCCCGAGGGACGGCAGTTTGATCCCCACGGCGGAAAGCGCCGCGCGCAATTCCTCGACCGTGTCCTTGGCCTCGTCCACACAAATCGTGGCGTGCGTCCGCTTGTTCGACATCATGGTCGCCCTTCATCAGAAGTGGTGAGTTGCCTCAACCTCACCATGACCATGGGCGTTACTCCCTACAGTGAGAAGCCTTTGCGGGTGTACACCAGCACTGTGAGGAGCGGGCGTTGAGGCTTGACGAAGAGTTCAAGATCCTGACCTGGGAGTACTTCGGGGAGGAGTTGAAACGGGCGAGGATGGCGGCGGGGTTGACGCAGTCGGAGCTGGCGGCACGCGTCTACGTGTCGGCCAGTTACATCGCCCAGTTCGAAATCGGTCAACGCAAGCCGCAGTTGGATGTGGCCGAGCGCATCGACGCGGTACTCGAAACCGGCGGCACCTTCAGGCGCATGGTGCGCAAACTTATCCACACGAGACAGGGGTTGGCCGACCACTTCCTGCCTATGCACGAGGCAGAACCACTGGCGACCGCTATTTACGAGTTCCAGGACCTTCGGATTCCGGGGCTCCTGCAAACCTCAGCCTATGCGTACGCGATCACCAGAGCCATGTACCCCCTCGCCGAGGATGTGTTCGTCAACAGCCTGGTGGAAGCTCGCATGAAACGGGCGCGGATTCTTGCGGACACCACCCGCCCCAAGTACTGGCTCATCCTCCATGAGGCCGCCCTCCTGACACCCGTGGGTGGCCGAGCTGCGATGCGCGAACAACTGGAGTACGTCCTGAGTCGCGCACGTCGCCACGAAGTGGCCGTACAGGTACTGCCGTTTGCCGCCGGGGCACCGGGAGTCATGATCGGCCCCATCCGCCTGATGGAGTTCGAGGACACTCCGTCCGTGCTCTACACAGAGGCCCTGTCCAGCAGCGCCATGCTCGACGACTCTCATGTCTACCGGAAGGCGCAGGAGGTCTACGCTCAGCTCAGGACGGCCGCGCTCCCGCTTGCCGCTTCCATGCACATGCTCGAATCCGCAGCCGAAAGCTACCAATGATGCCTGCCCCCGTACTGTCCGCCGCGAGATGGCGCAAGAGCACCTACAGCAACGGCGAAGGCGCCGAATGCCTCGAAGTCGCCGACCCCCCAGTCGGCCCCGTCCCGGTCCGCGACAGCAAGAACCCCACCGGCCCCGTCCTCCTCTTCCAAGGCCCCGCCTGGTCGCAGTTCATCGAGAGCATGGCAGGCGCCCTTCCACGCTGACCGATACGCCCTACGACCGACTCAGAGCCAGCGCCGCTCACGCATGACCCGCGCTTCTGCTCACAACGGCAGCCGAGGAGGTACCGGCGATGCGCGAAAGCGACTCAACAGTCACGGTGTGGCGCAAGAGCAGCTACAGCGGCGGCAATGCGGACAACTGCCTCGAAGTCGCCGACCCCCCAGTCGGCCCCGTCCCGGTCCGCGACAGCAAGAACCCCACCGGCCCCGTCCTCCTCTTCCAAGGCCCCGCCTGGTCCCGCTTCATCGAGGACGTGACCGCGCCCCGCTGACCGCACACCCCGCGACACGGCCGCCCGTCACACAACCTCGTTGCGGGACGGGGTGAGCAGTGCCAGCCTCCCCGTCATGCCCACCTTCCCCGCCTTCGACGGCACCCCGCTCTCCTACCGCGTCCACGGGACCGAGGGGGACCCCGTCGTCTGTGTCCCCGGGGGCCCCACCGGCTCGGCGTACCTCGGGGATCTCGGCGGGCTGTCGGCCCGGCGTCGGCTGTGCGTGCTGGACCTGCGCGGCACCGGCGCCTCCGACGTTCCCGAGGACACCGGTTCCTACCGTTGCGACCGGATGGCGGAGGACGTCGAGGCGTTGCGGGCGCACCTCGGGCTGGACCGGATGGACCTGCTGGCGCACAGCGCGGGCGGCGTCCGGGCGCTGCTGCTGGCCGGGGAGTACGACCTGAACAGCCCGCCCCCGGCGGTCGCGGCCTTCGCGAAGCTGTTCGGGGAGGCCGTCTTCCTCGTACAGCCGGGGACGGGCCACTACCCGTGGCTGGACGACGCGGGCCTGTTCGTCAGGGCGACGGCGGCCTTCCTGGGCTGAGCGCTCGCCTCCCGGGCGCGCCCGGCCGTCCACCTGCGGGGACGTACACCTAGGGTGTGCGGAGCGAAGCACGTACACGGTCGAACCCGGCACGGGTGACGCCCCGGACCCGAGATCGGAACGCGCCATGAAGGCAGCCCAGTTCAGCCGCTTCGGGGGCCCGGAGGTCCTGGAGATCGTGGAGCTTCCCGATCCGCTTCCGGGGCCCGGTGAGGTGCGGATCGCGGTGCGCGCGGCCGGGGTCAACGCGAGCGACTGGAAGAAGCGCGCGGGGCTGATGGACGAGGAACTCCCGCAGACCATGGGCTACGAGGCGGCCGGGGTCGTGGACCGGCTCGGCGAGGGCGTCGCGGACGTCGCCGTCGGCGACCGGGTGTTCGGCTTCTGCACCGAGGGGGCGGCGCAGGCCGAACTGGCGGTGCTGCCCCACTACGCGCCCCTCCCGCCCTCGCTCGGCTTCGCCGAGGCCGCCGCGCTGCCGGCCGCCGTCGAGACGGCGACCCGCGCGCTCGACCAGCTCGGTGTCGGAAGCGGCGGCACGCTCCTCGTCAACGGCGCCTCCGGGAGCGTCGGCGCCGCCGCCGTCCAGCTCGCCGTGGCACGCGGCGCGCGGGTGATCGGCACGACGAGCCCCGCGAACCACGACTACCTGCGCTCGCTGGGCGCCGAGCCCGTCACGTACGGCGCGGGCCTGGTAGAGCGGGTGCGCGCGCTCGCTCCCGAAGGCGTGGACCTGGCGCTCGACGTCGCCGGGAGCGGGGTACTGCCCGAACTCATCGGCCTGGCGGGCGGTCCGGAGCACGTCGTGACCGTCGCCGACTTCCCCGGCGCGCGGGAGCACGGGGTGAGGTTCAGCCGGGGCGACGACGGTCGCGCCCTCCACGCGCTCACCGGGATCGGTGAACTGATCGAGTCGGGGCGCTTCGCGCTCCCGGCCGTCCACACCTTCCCGCTCGCCGAGATCGCGGCGGCGCACCGCGCCGGTGAGGACGGTCGCCCGCGCGGGAAACTCGTCCTGCTGATCGGCTGACACCCGCCTCCGGGACGAAAAGCATGTGCCGTGCCGCGCCCGGTCGTTGAAGAATGCCCGCATGGCCACCATGAACGTCGACGGGACCGGGCGCGGCCCCTTTCCCCGCGCCCGGTCCCTTTCGCTGACCGCGCTCGCGGGACGCACCTTCGACGCGGTCCCGCCGACGGCGCTGGTCCTGCTCGGCATCGTCAGCGTCCAGCTGGGCTCGGCGGTGGCCAAGCACCTGTTCGGCGCGGTCGGCAGCTTCGGGACGGTCGCGCTGCGGCTGTTCTTCGCGGCGGCGGTGCTGCTGCTGGTGTGGCGGCCGTCGCCACGCGTGAGCCGTCGCACGTGGGCCGTGGTGCTCGCGTACGGCGTCGTGCTCGGCGGGATGAACCTGTGCTTCTACCAGGCGCTGTCCCGCCTTCCGCTGGGGATCGCGGTGACCGTCGAGTTCCTCGGGCCGCTGACGGTGGCCCTGGCCGGGTCGAGGCGGTGGCTGGACGCCTTCTGGGCGCTGCTCGCGACGGGCGGGGTGGTCCTGCTGATGGAAGGGGGCGGCGAACTCGACCTGGTGGGCCTGCTGTTCGGCCTCGCGGCGGGCGCGGCCTGGGGCCTGTACATCCTCGTCGGCGCGGCGCTGGGCCGGCACACCACGGAGGGCGGTGGGCTGGCGCTCGGCATGGCGGTCGCGGCGCTGGTGGCCGTGCCGTTCGGTGTGGCCGAGAGCGGGACGGCGCTGATCCAGCCGTGGGTCCTGATCGCGGGGCTCGGTGTGGCGCTGCTGTCCTCGGTGATCCCGTACACGCTGGACCTGGAGGCGCTGCGCAGGATTCCGCCACGCGTGTTCGGCATCCTGATGAGCCTCGAACCGGCGATGGCGGCCCTCATCGGCTTCGTCGTGCTCCGCGAGTCGCTGCACCTGTCGCAGTGGATCGCGGTGCTGTGCGTGGTGGCCGCGTCCGTGGGCGCCACGCGGGGCACCGGTCCGGCCGACTGAACCGGCACCGAAACGGGTCGCCGTCCCCGGGCCGGGCCGTTACCTTCCCTCTGAGCGTGCCGCGACACGGGTGGACGCCGCGACGAAGGGGGCCGCCATGGGGCCGGGCACCGTACGGAACGACGGACTGGGTCTCCTGCTCGGACAGTTCGACCAGGCCAGGGAGACGGCCCGGGCGCGGCTGGCGGGGCTCGGCGACGAGGAGTACCTGTGGAAGCCCGTACCGGGGTGCTGGTCGGTCCGGCGCCGGGCCTAGGCGGCGACCCCGAGGGCGTACGGGCCTGGCGAGTGGGTGCTCGACAAGGGCGCCCCCGACATCCCGGCGAGCGAGTACGCCGAGGCCGCCCGGCAGGCGGCCGACGGCATGACGGTCGACAGGATCGCCGAGGACTGGAGCGTGAGCGTCGAGCGCGTCGAGCAGGTCCTCGCCCACACCGGTACGCCTAAGCCCGACGAGACGCACGTCACCACCATCGCCTGGCGCCTCGGCCACCTGCACTCCGGCCTCGCGGGCCGCTGGGAGTGGACTTTCGGCGAACGGCGGCGAGACCCGCACGAGTTGGTCGGCTTCTCCCCGTCCGCCGCCCCGGCGCTCGAAGGCTTCTGGGCGCTGCTCGACCGCCGGCGCGCGAGCCTCGCCTCCGTCACCGACGAGCAGCTCGACACGGTCGGCCTCTCGCAGTACCCGTACGACTCCGACCCCGGTGACCCGTTCGCCGCCGTGGTGGCCGGGGAGAACCTCGAACTCATCCACCACATGGCCGAGATCGCGCTGCTCCGCGACCTGTGGCGGGCCGGATTCCCCACGTCCCGGGCCGGGCGGGCAGGCTGACCCGACCGGCGGCACCGCTCGCCGCCGGGACGCCCACGAGCACGGCCTGAGTATCCGGCTTACGCACGACGGCACCGGGCTCGAATGCCCTGGACTCCACGAGCCCGCTACGGCGCGGAACACCCGGGGCTGTTCCCGGGTATTCCGACGGGTCCTGCGACCGTGGGCGTCCGGTCACCGGCGGCGAGCCGCCTCGCGGCCGGCCGGTCGCGCCGCCCAGGACGGCCCCTCTCCGGACGGCCGCCCCACCGCCGTCGTGCCGTCGCGCCGAGGCGCCGAATAGAACACCCGTGGAAAATACCGGCCCGCCCAGCGATTCTCTGCCGAGGACGCCACTCGACAACACCCTGCGCATAGCCCCCATGAACCTTCCATGAAGGGCGTGTTGCACGCCCCGGCCAAGGCCGAGCGGGTGGATTACGTTGACCGAAGGCGCTGCCTCAGAAGCTCGGACGCCTCAGCCCATAAGCCTATTCCCCTAGGATTCCTGTGAAGTTGCACAAGCAACCGGACGACCTTGTGGCCGTTGTCGGAGCCGGCGCCATGGGAACCGGGATATCCCAGGTCGCGCTCCTCGCCGGCCACCGGGTGCTCCTGCTGAGCCGCCGTGTGGAGAGTTCCCGGCGAGGCCGGGAGGAAATTAAGAGCCGCATTCTCCGGCTGGTCGGCAAGGGGCGGCTGGGCAAAGAGGAAGCGCTCGCCGCTCTGGACCGGCTGACCACCTCGGAGGAATTACCGGAAGCGGCCTCGGCCGGCCTCGTCATAGAGTCCGTGCGCGAGGACATGGCGGCCAAGTCCGCGGTTCTGGCGAGCATCGAGAAGCACGTGGGCGAGGAAACCATTATCGCCACCAACACTTCTTCCCTGTCCGTGACCGCTCTCGCCGCCGGCCTGGAGAACCCGGCCCGGTTCGCGGGACTGCACTTCTTCAATCCGGCTCCCCTGATGAGGCTGGTCGAAGTGGTTTCCGCGACGGCCACGGCCGAGCGCACCACCCGTTTCCTGCACAGGACCGCGGAACGCTGGGGAAAGACCCCGGTGCTCTCCGCCGACCTGCCCGGATTCATCGTCAACCGGGTGGCACGCCCGTTCTACGGGGAGGCGCTGCGCACCCGGGAACAGCGAGCGGCCTCACCGGCCACCATCGACGCGGTCCTCACGGGCTCGGGGGGCTTCGCCATGGGCCCCTGCGCGCTGATGGACCTCATCGGCCACGACGTCAACGAAGCGGTCACCCGGGGGGTGTGGAGCGCCTTCCACCACGACACGCGTTTCGCCCCCTCCCTCGTCCAGCGCAAGCTGGTGGAGGCCGGGTACCTCGGGCGCAAGGCGGGCCGGGGGTTCTACGGCCACGGGCCCGGCGGTGCCCCGCCCGCTCCGGGCACCCGCGCCCCGGTCTCCGTACCGCCGCCGCGTCTGGTGCGTCTGCACGGTGACGCCGGGCCCGCCGGAGGACTCGTGGACGTGCTCGTCGCGGCCGGAATCCCCGTCGAACGGGTGGCGGCGGCCGCCGGCAGCGCGCTGGACGGGATGTTCGAGCTGCCCGACGGGACGCTGCTGCGTCTGACCGACGGGCGGACAGCCGACCGGCACGCCCGGTGTACGGGACGTCCGGTCGTCCTGTTCGACCTGAGCCCGGACTTCGCCACCTCCTCCCGTACCGCCCTGGCGGTGAGCGGCGGGGTGCCCGATGCCTCGCGGGACGCCGCGGTGGGCCTGTTCCAGCTGCTGGGCAAGGCCGTCAGCACGGTGGACGACATCCCGGGGCTGCTGGTGTTCCGTACCGTCGCCATGCTCGTCAACCTCGCGCTGGACGCGGTGGCCGACGGCCTGGCGAGCGCCCACGACGTCGACACCGCCATGCGCCTGGGCACCAACTACCCGCTGGGGCCGGTCGCCTGGGGCGAGCGGATCGGGCTGCCCTCGGTCCTCGCCCTGCTGGAGAACCTCGACGACGAACACCGGGACGGGCACTACCGCCCCTCCCCCGCGCTGCGCCGCGGAGCGCTGCGCACCGGCCCACTCGCGGTCTGACCTCCTCTTCCAGAAACGGAGACACCACCCATGCAGGCTCTGTCACACCTCGCCCGGGACGTCGCGTCGGCCAAGGAGCAGGGGCGCTACCGGACGTACCTGAACCTGGAGCGCCGCGCCGCGACGGCCCCGCGGGCTGTGCTCCACGCCGCCGAGGGCCCGCGCGAGATCACCGTCTGGTGCTCCAACGACTACCTCTCGCTGAGCCACCACCCGGCGGTCGTCGACGCGGTCGCCGACACGGTGCGCGGTGTGGGCCTGGGCACCGGCGGCGCGCGCAGCATCTCGGGCACCAGCACCTTCCACGAGGACCTGGAGGCCGAACTCGCCTCGCTCTACCGCAAGGAGCGGGCGCTGCTGTTCAGCACCGGCTTCGCGGCCAACGACGCCACCCTGTCGGTGCTGGGCCGGCGCATACCGGGGCTGGTGATCTTCTCCGACGAGCTGAACCACGCGTCGATCATCCAGGGGGTCCGCAACAGCGGTGCGCAGAAGAGGATCTTCCGCCACAACGACACGGGCCACCTGCGCAAGCTGCTGGAGGAGACGGGCCCCGACGCGCCCAAGCTGGTCGCCTTCGAGTCCCTGTACTCCATGGAGGGCGACTTCTCCCCGGTCCGGGAGATCGTGGACCTCGCCGAGGAGTTAGGGGCCCTGACCTACCTGGACGAGATCCACTCGGTCGGCATCTACGGCGAGGAGGGCTCCGGCTACGCGGAGGAGCAGGGCGTCCGTGACCGGGTCACCGTCTTCCAGGGCGGTTTCGGCAAGGGGCTCGGCGGGGCCGGCGGCTACATCGCCGGGCCCGCCTCCGTCATCGACAGCGTGCGGACCTTCGCGGCCCCGTTCGTCTTCAGCACGTCCGCCCCGGCACCGCTGGTGGCCGGCGCGCTGTCCGCGCTGCGTCTGGTCCGCCACGACTCCACCCAGCGGGACCTGCTGCGGGCGCGTGCGTCGGAACTGAAGGAGGCACTGGCCGCGCGGGGCATCCCGGTCATATCGCGGGACAGCCACGTGGTCCCGGTGCTCGTCGGCGACCCGCACCGCAACAAGGAGGTCAGCGCGCTGCTCCTGGGCGACCACGGCATCTACGTCCAGCCGGTGAACGCGCCGACCGTGCCCGAGGGCAGCGAGCGGCTGCGCGTCACACCCACCTCCCGTCACACGGCCGAGGACGTCGAGGCGTTCGTCCAGGCGCTCGACGCCGTGTGGTCGGCGGCCGGTCTTCCCCGCAGCCGCTGACCGCACCGGCCGCAGGCCGTCGCCCCGGCACGGGTTCCGAAGCCGCGCTCGTGCCGGGGCCGCGGCCGAAACCGCACCCAAGATCAAGGATTCTCGTGAAAAACGCCACCCCACCTGTGCTCTGGCTGCTCGCGGTGGGCGCCTTCGCCATCGGCACGGACGCGTTCGTGATCGCCGGTGTGCTGCCGGAGATCGCGCACGACCTCCGTGTCTCCCCCGGTGCCGCCGGTCAGCTGATCACCGTGTTCTCCCTGACGTACGCGCTGTTCGCCCCGGTCAGCGCCACGATCACCGGCTCACTGTCCCGCCGGACCGTACTGGCCTGCGGGCTGGGCACGTTCGTCGTCGGCAACGTCATCTCCGCACTGGGCGACTCCTACGGCTGGGTCGCGGCGGGCCGGTTCGTCGCCGCGCTCGGCGCCGCCTCGTACACGCCCCAGGCCTCCGCCGCCGCCGCGTCCCTGGTCCCCGAGGAGCGCAGGGGCCGGGCACTGGGCATCGTCATCGGCGGCCTGACCGTGGCCACCGCGCTGGGGGTGCCGATCGGCACCTGGATCGGCGGCGTGGCGGGCTGGCGGGCCACGCTGTGGGCGGTCGCCGCGCTGGGCGCGGTCGCGCTGCTGGGGAGCCTGGTGCTGCCGAGACTGGCGCCCGCGGGCAGGCACCCGCTGGCCGAACGGCTCTCGGGCCTGCGCGACCCGGCCGTCCTGATCACCCTGTCGGTCACCCTGCTGGCCGTCACCTCAGAGCACGTGGTCTACACGTACATCGGCCCGGTGCTCCAGGACGCCACCCACGGTGGGCGGGCGCTGTCGGTGCTGCTGTTCGTCTTCGGCGTCGGTGCCGTCGCGGGCAACGCCGTCGCCGGGACCGCCACCGACCGGCTGGGCAACCGGGCGGTGCTCCTGCTCGCCGTCGGCGGCATGGCGGTGGACCTGGCCCTGCTCCCGCTGTGGTCCGGGTCCCTGACCGGGGCGGGCGTCGCGTTGTTCGTCTGGGGTGCCACGGGGTGGATGTACCTCGTGCCCCAGCAGCACCGGCTGCTCTCGCTCAGCGAGGCGAGCGGCCCCTTCACCGTGGCGCTCAACAGCTCCGCCCTGTACCTGGGCATCGCCATCGGCGGCGTGGTCGGCGGGCTCCTCGTCAACACCTGGGGCCCTGGGTCGACCGCCGTGCCCGCCTTCGTCCTCGCGGCCGTCGCCGTGACCGTCGCGGCCCTCACCTACGGACGTCCCACCCCCACCGGCCCGGCGCGGGAGACACGCGCTGATCCCGCGCGGCAAGGAGTTCTCGACGATGACTGACCGACCTGCCGACGACCCCGTCGTCGTCACCGGGATAGGCACCCTGCTGCCCGGCACCGGATCGGCCGCGGAGTTCTGGCGGCACGTATCGGGCGGGCGGTCCCAGATCGGGGCCCTCACCCGGTTCGACGGCCCCGCCGAGGGGCTGCCCGTGCACGCGGCGGCCGAGATACGCGACTTCGACCACGCCGCCCGCCTGCCGGGCCTGGACCCCTCCCACGCCCGCAAGTACAGCCGCGAGATCCTGATCGCGGTGTCCGCGCTCGTCCAGGCCCGCGACGACGCGGGCCTCGGCCAGGGGGACGTCGATCCCCGGCGGCTCAGCGTGATCTTCTCCTCGTCACGCGGCCCGCTCTCCTGGTGGCAGCCGGTGCTGCGCGGCGAGGACCCGACGGCGTACGACGACAAGGGCGCCATGTTCCGCGGGCTGCCCGGCACCCCGGCCAGCCTGGCCGCCATCCACACCGGGGCGAAGGGCCTCGTCACGACCGTCAGCAACGCCTGCGTCGGCGGCCACCAGGCGATCGGCCTGGCCCTGCGGGAGCTGCGGGCGGGCAGCAGCGACGCCGTCCTGGTCGGCGGCCACGAGTTCCCCATCCTGCCCGAGGTGGCGCACTGCTACCGGGCGCTGGGCGACGGCGTGCTCTCCACGGAGTCCGCGGACCCCTCCCGCGCGGTGCGCCCCTACAGCGCCGACCGGGAGGGGTTCGCCCTCGGCGAGGGCTCCGTGGTGCTGTGCCTGGAGCGGGAGTCGACCGCCCTGCGGCGCGGGGCCCGGGTGTACGCCCGTGTCCTCGCCCACGCCTCGATGAACGAGGCCGACCACCCCACCACCATGGACCTGACCGGCGAGGTCACCGCCGGTCTGGTGGTCGAGGCCCTGGAGGAGGCCGGGCGCCGCCCGGACGAGGTGGGCTACTTCTGCGGCCACGGGACCGCGACCCGCTACAACGATCTCGCCGAGAGCCGGGCCCTGCGTGCGCTGTATCCCGGCCGCGGCCCCGGGGCGCTGCCCCCGATCAGCTCCAACAAGCCGATCTACGGGCACACCTTCGGCCTGGCCGGGATCATCAACGCGGCCTCCACCGCTCTGATGCTGCACCACCAGCGGCTGGCGCCGACCATCAATCTGACGATGCCCGACCCGGAGTGCGACCACGACCACGTGGCGGAGGGCGCCCGCGACACCTCGTTCGATCTCGCGGTGTCCCTGTCGTTCGCCTTCGGGAGCCAGACGTCGGTGCTGGCGCTGGGGGCGGCGGCCTGAGAAGCGAGCATCGTGCGGTCCTCCAGCCGCTTCCTGCCGCGCGAGCACCCGTACGGCGGCGGCCGTCCGGACTCCCGCTGGACGGTGGGCAGTTCATGACAAGGTGTCACCGGCCGTCCACCGGTCCAGCCGTCCAGCCGCCCACCCGTCCGTCCGTGCGCCGGACGTCAGCGCCGCCGCACCAGCGCCACCAGGCTCAGCCCGAACATCAGGACGCCCAGCGGGAGATGGACCGAGGGCACGTGCGCGATGCCGAGCACGACCTGGACCGAGGCGAGGACGAGGAAGCCGGTCGCGTGCCCTATCGGCCGGGGCGAGCCGCCGCCCGGCTTCCACGCGAGGACGGCGGCGAGCACGTAGAGCATCGAGGCGCCGTACATGACGCGGGCCCCGACGCCGTGGATCGTCTCCCCGTAGTGCGAGGTCAGCAGCAGTCCGGCCGAGATCGCCTGGACGAAGATGGTCAGTGTCTGCAGGGCGATCGCGACCTGGAGGAACGAGAAGCGGTGCGGTGCCGTCGCCTGGGTGGTCATGCTGCCGTCCCCTTTTCCGCCCCGTGCGGGCAGTGGATCGATAAGGTCTCACCAGCCCGACGAAACGGGCCGCCGGAAGGTAAGGCGACGGGGGCGACGGAAGTATGAGGGCAGCGGAGGCGGCCGGGCCGGCCGGGGAGAGCGCCGGCGGAATAGCTGGCGAGCGGCGTCAACTGATCAACGTGGCCTACCGGTTGCTCGGTTCACTCGCGGAGGCCGAGGACGCCGTGCAGGAGGCGTACGCGCGCTGGTACGCGCTGCCGCCGGAGGGGCGGGAGGAGATCGCCTCCCCCGGCGCCTGGCTGACGACGGTGACCGGCCGTATCTGCCTGGACCTGCTCGGCTCGGCGCGGGCCCGGCGGGAGCGCTACGTGGGCGCGTGGCTGCCCGATCCGCTGCCCGGCCGCGCCGGGTGGGGCGAGGGCCGCGACGGCGACCCCGCCGACCAGTTGGTCCTGGACGAGTCGGTGACCATGGCCTTCCTCGTCGTCCTGGAGTCGATGACGCCCGCCGAGCGGGTGGCGTTCGTCCTGCACGACGTCTTCCGGTACCCCTTCGCCGAGATCGCCGCCGTCGTCGGCCGGACCCCTGCGGCCTGCAAGCAGCTCGCGGCCTCGGCGCGGCGGCGGGTGCGCGAGGCGCGGACCCCGGTGACGGGGGCGGGGCAGGCCGAGGCCGTGCGGCAGGTCAAGGAGGCGTGGGAGACGAAGAACATCGCGGCCCTCGTCGGCCTCCTCGACCCGGCCGCCGTGATGACCGCCGACGGCGGCGGCCTGGCCGGCGCGGCCCTGCGCCCGGTCGAGGGCGGTGCGGCCATCGCCCGGTACATGGTGGCCGTCGCCGACCGGGCGCCGGGGCTCGAACTCCTGGAGCGGTCCGTCAACGGGCTGCCCGGCCTGGTGGCGCGGCGGGCCGGCGCCGTCATGACCGTGGCCGCCTTCGAGGTCGCCGACGGCCGCGTCACCCGGATCTGGGTCGTCCGCAACCCGGAGAAGCTCCGGCCGTGGGCGCGGGAGGACTGAGGCCGTGACACGGGAGCGGCGGAAGGCCACGGGCGGGCGACGCGACGCGCCCCGGGCGGACGGGACCGAGCCACGCGGGCACTACGCGACCTGGGCGAAGGTGTTCGCCGCCGTCGTGCTCCTCGTCCTCCTGCCCCTCGCCCTCTGGATCGTGCTCTCGCTCTCCACCGGCCCGGCGGTCATTCCCTGGTGAGGAAGACGCCCGGGAACCCGCCTCGGCCACCCCGGGAAGCACGACCGGCCGGCCTGCCCGCCCGTATGTCCGCCCGGCCGCTCAGGACGGCATCCGCGCCTCCTCCAGCAGCCGCGTCACCTCGTGCGCCTCCAAAGTCAGCGCCGTGCCGACGAGTTCGAGGGCGTCGCGTTCGGCCGCCGTGTAGGGGCCGTCCGCGAGGGCGACGCGGGCGCCCTGGAGCAGGATCGTTTCGCGGCCGACCGGGGCGAGGTGCGGGGCGAGCGGGTCGATGGACTCGTGCAGCTCTATGGCCAGCGTGAGCGCCGCCGTCTCCGCCTCCGCCGGGTCGTCGGGGCAGGCGGCCGAGCCGGGGTCCTCCGACAGGGCCCGCATCAGCATGTAGAGCTGGTCCTCGCCGCAGTCCTCGAACCCGGCGGCGCGCACGGTCGCGGCGGCCGTCTCCATCGTCGTACGGGAGGCCGTGCCGCCCGCCGCGAGGACGGCGACGACGACGGTGTGCACGGCGTCGCGCAGCAGCGCGCCGAAGCGGTGGGTGGTGGGGTGGTCGAGGACCTCCGGCCCGAACCGGCCCTCGCAGGAGCCGCATTCGACGACGGGACCGGTACCGCCGCGCCCGAGGACCGGGACACCGAGGAAGGTGAGCCGGCGACGCCCGGTGCGGCGCAGGTAGTTGCGGTCCCCGCCGCAGTCGGGGCAGAAGAACTCGCCGTCACCGACGGTCGTCCAGCTCGTGCGGACGTGGGCGATCCGCGCGCCCGTGCGGGCAGCCCAGCGCAGAAGGGCGCGGACGCCTCCCCCACGCACCCGGCGGACGTACCCCGTACGCCCGTCCCGAACCCGGTCGCCGCTGTGGTCCCGGCCCTGGCCTCCGGCTCGTACCACGAGGCACCTCCCTTCAGCGGCAGCGCTTCCTTGCGCTGCGCTTTCCCGTTCCGCGCCCCCGTCCCTGCCCGGCGGGCGCCGCCGTACGGGACGGCGGCGCCCGGCCGGCCCGGGGCTGCGGGCGGCGCTCACCCGAACCAGCCGGGCGAGGAACCGCATTGGCGTGATGTTAGCCACATCCGCGTGGTGTCGTCAGTACCCACGTGTTACTCGGCTGAGACATGGCCGGGATATGACGTGGGCCCCGCCGGTCGGAAACCGGCGGGGCCCACGAGGCGAACAGGGGTTCAGGGACTGCGAAAAGGTCCGGCGCCCCGGGCGCGGCGCAGGAGCGGCGCCCCTCCCCCGCCGCGCCGGGCGGGCGTCAGCGGGTGGCGCGGTTGACGGCGGAGACGACGGCCTTCAGGGAGGCCCGCGTCGTGTTGGCGTCGATGCCGATGCCCCACAGGACCTTGTCGCCGATGGCGACCTCGATGTACGAGGCGGCGACGGCGGAGGCGCCCTCGCTCATCGTGTGCTCCTGGTAGTCCAGCAGCCTGGCGTCGATCCCGATGCCCGTCAGGGCGTGGAAGAAGGCCGAGATCGGACCGTTGCCCGAGCCGACGAGGGTCTGCTCGGCGCCGTCGACCTCGGCTTCCACCGTCAGCGTGTCGATGCCGTCGGTGTCGGTCGTGGTCTGCCCGTGCCTGACCTGGACGCGGCCCCAGGGGTTGTCCGGGTTCGGCAGGTACTCGTCCTGGAAGGCGGCCCAGATGTCGGCCGGGGTGACCTCCCCGCCCTGCGCGTCGGTGCGGGCCTGGATGATCTTCGAGAACTCGATCTGCATACGGCGCGGCAGTTCGAGCTTGTGGTCGTTCTTCAGGACGTACGCGATCCCGCCCTTGCCGGACTGGGAGTTGACGCGGATCACGGCCTCGTAGGAGCGGCCGACGTCCTTCGGGTCGATCGGCAGGTACGGGACGGCCCACTCGATGTCGTCGACGGTCTTCCCGGCCTGCTGGGCGCGTACGCCCATCGCCTCGAAGCCCTTCTTGATGGCGTCCTGGTGGGAGCCGGAGAAGGCGGTGTAGACGAGGTCGCCCGCGTAGGGGTGGCGCGGGTGGATCTCCATCTGGTTGCAGTACTCGGCGGTGCGACGGATCTCGTCGATGTCCGAGAAGTCGATCTGCGGGTCGATGCCCTGCGAGAACAGGTTCATCCCGAGGGTCACCAGGTCGACGTTGCCGGTGCGCTCGCCTTGGCCGAACAGGCAGCCCTCGACGCGGTCGGCGCCGGCCATGACGGACAGTTCGGCGGCGGCGACGGCGGTGCCCCGGTCGTTGTGCGGGTGCGCGGACAGCGCGACGTACTCGCGGCGCGAGAGGTTGCGGGACATCCACTCGAAGCGGTCCGCGTAGGTCGAGGGCGCCGAACGCTCCACGGTCGCGGGCAGGTTGAGGATGATCTCGCGGCCCGGACCGGGCTGCCAGACGTCCATGACGGCCTCGCAGACCTCCAGCGCGAAGTCCAGCTCGGTGTCGGTGAAGATCTCCGGCGAGTACTGGTAGCCGAAGACGGTCTCCTCGCCGAGCAGCTTCCGGGCGTACTCCACGACGTGCCGGGTGCCGTCCACGGCGATGCGCTTGACGTCCTCGCGCGAGCCCCGGAAGACGACCTCGCGGAAGACCGGCGCGGTCGCGTTGTACAGGTGGACGTTGGCGCGCCGGGCGCCGACCAGGGACTCGACGGTCCGCTCGATCAGCTCCTCGCGGGCCTGGGTCAGGACGGAGATCGTCACGTCCTCGGGGATCGCCTCGGGGTCCTCGATGATGGACCGCACGAAGTCGAAGTCGGTCTGCCCGGAGGACGGGAAGCCGACCTCGATCTCCTTGTAGCCCATGCGTACGAGCAGGTCGAACATCTCGCGCTTGCGGGCCGGGGACATCGGGTCGATCAGGGCCTGGTTGCCGTCGCGCAGGTCCGTGGAGAGCCAGCGGGGGGCCTTCGTGATCCGCTTCTCGGGCCAGGTGCGGTCGGGGATCGCGACCTGCTCGTACCGGCCGTACTTGTGGACCGGCATCCCGGAGGGGCGCTGGAGGTGCGTGGTGTTGCCGAGGGGGGTGCGCGCGGAGGTTCCGGGGTCGACAGGCTGGCTGATGCTCATTGCGTGGGCTCCTCTTGGGTCCGCCGAAGCGGCCGACGGTGCGGAAAAACCGCAACACCTCACTCCGCGGGGAGGGGGTCGGCCTACGACTACAGACCCTCGCCGCGGCAGCTAAGAAGAAGCAGCCCGAAACGCATGATGCTCCGCACCTTAGCCGAGTCGTGCGCGGTGCGTGTCCGTGTATCAGTATGCGGGATCCGCTCTCGCCCTCGGTAAACATCAGCGGGTGATCTATCCCTCTATCGCACGAATATCGATCACAGGTAGCGACAGGAGGGAGGAGAGGTGTCACGGTGGGTGTCGTGAGCGTCACGCGAAGCGACCAGACACGACACCCGGAGGGCCGCCCCATGTTCTGCTCGATCATCCCGCCCCACCTGCTGAACCACCTCGCCGCCCACGCGGACCCGGTCCTGGCCGGGCCCGCGCGCCGCACGCTGGACGGCGACCACCAGCGCCGCCAGGTCCGCCACGAGGCCGCGCTCGCCACCGTGCGGGCCGCCGCCGCTCCGCGGGCGGCCGCCGAGGCGAAGCCCGACCGCACGATCTACGACGCGCAGCACCGCACGCGGCTGCCGGGCACCCAGGTGCGCGCGGAGGGCGAGAAGCCCGGCAAGGACGCGAGCGTCAACCGCGCGTACGCGGGTCTCGGCGCGACCTTCGACCTGTTCCACCAGGTCTACGCGCGCAACTCGATCGACGGCCGGGGCCTGCCCCTGCACGCGAGCGTGCACTACGACCGCGAGTACAACAACGCGTTCTGGGACGGCAAGCAGATGGTCTTCGGGGACGGGGACGGGGAGATCTTCCTCGACTTCACCCTCCCCGTGGACGTCATCGGCCACGAACTCACGCACGGCGTCACGCAGTACACGGCGAACCTGGAGTACTCGGGCCAGTCCGGGGCGCTCAACGAGTCGGTCTCCGACGTCTTCGGCTCCCTCATCAAGCAGCACGCGAAGCAGCAGCGCGCCGAGGACGCCGACTGGCTGATCGGCGACGGCCTGCTCGCCCCGCGCGTCGAGGGCCAGGCGCTGCGCTCCATGAAGGCCCCGGGCACGGCGTACGACGACGACGTCCTCGGCAAGGACCCGCAGCCGGGCTCGATGGACGACTACGTCGACACCCAGGAGGACAACGGCGGGGTGCACATCAACTCGGGCATCCCCAACCGCGCGTTCTACCTCCTCGCGACGGGCCTCGGCGGCTTCGCCTGGGAGCGCGCCGGGCGCATCTGGTACGACGTGCTGACCGGCGGCGAGCTGTCCTCCCGCGCCCAGTTCGCCGACTTCGCCCGCCTCACCAAGGCCGCCGCCGACGGCCGGGACGAGCAGGAGGCGGTCACCAAGGCCTGGTCGGAGGTGGGCGTGGACCTGTCCTGAGGGCGGGTTCGGCGTGGCGGACCGGGACGGAGAACGGGGGTCCGGCGGTGGATAGCCGGCGAGGGCGAGCGGGTAGGCAGCAGTACATGCGCATCCAGGTGACACGTACGGGAGGCTTCGCCGGTCTGCGGCGGCAGGGCAGCGTGGACACGGAGGACCTGCCGGACGCCGAGGAGTGGCACGAGCTCGCCGAGCACGCCCTCGCCGACGCCGGGGCCGCGGGCACCGCCCCGTCCGGGGTCCCGGACGGCTTCCACTACGACCTGAAGGTGGGCGAGCGCACGGTCCACTGCGCCGACCCGCACCTCAGCGATGCCCAACGGGAGCTGTTCGGCCGGGTGTTGCGGGAAGGACCCTGAGGGGCCGGGGAGGGCTTCTTGGCGGTCCTCCTTTGCCGCGAAGCGGAACCGAGGGCCGGCGACACTGCACCGCGCGCCAGGGGTGTCCACCCGTCATGAGGCGGTGGCGGGTGGGACTGCCGGTCGCCCTGGGCATCGCGGCAGGCGCCGGCGTGACCCTGCTGACGGACAGGGCGCGGGGTCGGCCACCGGGAGGGCGCCGCAGGTGACAAGGGGCCGGAACACCGGCCTTGGCGACCTCGCGCAGACCCCTCCCCCGGGCGTCACTCCCCGGGAACGCATCAGCCCGACCGAACCCATCACGCCGCACCTCGGCTCGGACCTCGGCGTGGTCACCGGGGACACTTGGTCACCAAGCTCCCCCTCGTGACCCTGGTCACCACGCTCCCCCTCGTGACCCTGATCACCACTGCCGCGACGTCGCCCTCCGAGGGTGAGGGGCGCGGCGCCCGGAAGCTGTGGCGCTCCGAGAAGGAGGAAGGTCACGGACGGCCGCGCGCCCTTACGGCGCGGGATCGGTCAGGGTCCGGAAGCAGGGGTCGAGCAGTTCGACGATCCGTTCCGGGCGGGTGTCGCGCAGCGGTTCCAGTTCGAGCAGGTGCTTGCCGACGACCACACCCAGGTAAGCCATCATCAGGAGCGCGGCGCGCAGGTCGGCGTCCTCCCCCTCCACGACCGCGGACACCTGCTTGATCTGGTGGTCGAACGTCTCGCGCATCTTCGCGGCCGTGTCCGGGTGGGTGAGCATGGAGCGCAGCATGGCCAGCGAGGGAGCGGGCATTCCCGCCAGCTTCACGCCGAGGCCGGACATGAGCTGCGCGATGAGCGGGTCCCCGGACTCCGCGGTGGAACCCGCGGCATCGAGCCGGACCACCTGCCGGAACAGGTTCTCCTTGTTGCCGAAGTACTGCATGACCAGCGCGGGGTCGACCTTGGCCTCTTTGGCGATGCTCCGGATCGTCGTCCGGTCGTAGCCGAGTTCGCCGAACAGCCGGCGCGCGGCTTCCAGGATGCGCTGCTCCGTCAGGCGGCGTCGCTCGGCTCGCGAGAGCGGGGGCTCTTCGGTACTCACACAACGACTCTACCCGCTTCGCTCAACGGTAGTTGACCCAGGCTTGCGGTTCGCTCTACGTTCGTTGAGCGAACGCCCCGGCCGGCAGTCTCCTGCTCCGGCACTTCGGCGTCGTCGACAGCGCGCAGCGCCATCGCCCTGGTCCTCGAAGGAGCAGCATGTCCCAGCAGAACACCCTCGGCTCGCCACCCGCGAAGGACGATCCGAGCACTTCGGGGCAGTCGGCACCCGTGCCGTCGCGGCCGAACCGGCCTGCCCTCGCCCTCACGGTCATCGTGACCTGCTACCTGATGGTGGCCATCGACTCCACCATCGTGAACATCGCACTGCCCAGCATCCAGAAGGCCCTGGGCTTCTCTCCCGTCGGCCTGTCGTGGGTGATCAACGCCTACCTGCTCGCCTTCGGCGGCCTGCTGCTGCTCGGCGGCCGGATGGGTGACATGTTCGGCCGGCGCCGGGTGCTGATGATCGGCACCGTGGTCTTCACCATCTCGTCGCTGCTCGGCGGCCTCGCCGGTGCTCCCTGGGTACTGATCACGGCCCGAGTGCTACAGGGCGTGGGCGCGGCGATGGCGGCACCGGGCACCCTCGCCCTGATCGCCAACAACTTCGAGGAGGGCGCGCCCCGCAACCGGGCGCTGAGCATCTACTCCGCCACCGCCGCCACAGGTACCTCGCTCGGTCTGATCCTCGGCGGCATCCTCACCTCCCTGGCGTCCTGGCGGTGGATCCAGTTCGTCAACGTGCCCATCGGCCTGGCGGTGGCCGTGCTCGCCCCGATGTGCATCCGGGAGACCCCCTCGCAGGCGGGCCGCTTCGACTTCGTCGGGACGATCACCGGCACCGCCGGCATCACCGCCCTGGTGTACGGCCTCATCCGGGTGCCGTCCGAGGGCTGGGGCAACACGGTGTCGCCGGCCTGCTTCGTGGCCGCCGTGGTGCTGCTCGTCTCGTTTCTGGTGGCCGAGCGCCGGGCCGCTCAACCGCTCGTCCCGCTCCGGCTGTTCTCGGAGCGCACCCGTACGGCCGCCTACACGAACATGCTGCTGTTCACGGCGACCATCCTCAGCCTCTTCTACTTCCTCAGCCAGTTCATCCAGAACGTCCTGGGGTTCACCCCGATCCAGGCCGGTCTCGCCTTCCTCCCGATGACCCTGGGCATGTTCGTCGTGGCCCGGGCGGTGCCGAAGATGCTGCCCAAGCACGGCGCCAAGCGGTTCATGGTCGCCGGCGCGCTGCTGATGACCGTCACGGCGATCTGGCTCAGCACGATCTCGGCCTCCGACAGCTACCTCACGGGCGTGGTCGGTCCGATGCTGCTCTTCGGCATCGGAGCCGGCTGCTGCCTGATGCCGACCAACGTGACAGTGCTCAGCGGCGTCCCCCAGCAGCTCGCCGGCGCGGCCTCAGGCGTGCTGCAGACGATGATGCAGTTGGGTGGGGCGCTGGGGCTGGCCATCCTGGTCACCGTGTACGGCACGTCCGCCGACAACGCCGCCAAGCACGCCGGCACGGGTACCAACGCGGTGCACCACGTGGTCACCGAAGGGGTTCGCAGCGCCTTCGCCGGCAGCATCGTCTTCGTCGGCTGCGCCCTGGCCGTCGCCCTGCTGGTGATCCGCGTCCCCCGGCCCACCGCCAAGGCGTGAGCGTTTCTGGGCTGCCCCGTGTTCCGTAGATTCGCAGCGGCCGGTTCCTGGCGCACTTTGCGGGGGCAGCCCTACGTGGAGTGGACTTCGTGGGCAGGCAGGAACGTCTGAGGTCCTCCTTCTGCACTCGTGGGCCGAGCCCTTCGAGCGTCCGCTGCCATCCCCCTCACCGTCGTCCTCGCGGTAGATGGGCTGATTCTCTTCGAGCGATGGCACAGGCACCGGCTGACGTCGTGCCCGTGGTCCGCCATTCCTGCTGGTCAGTGCCAGCGGCGCCGCGCATCGTGAACGGCCTGTCGCAGTGGAGTGGTCACCCGCTGTATCGGCGAGGAATCGCGTACGGTGCCTCGGCACGAGTGGGCGTGCGCGTGCGTCCCAGAGGCGGAGCTGCACGCCGAGCCGCGGCGCGGCCCGGCGTGCACGCGGCGGCGGCTGGTCAGATGGGCTCAAGCGCTGGCCAAATGTCGGCGCTCCTCAGCAGAGCCCGCCCAGGGCGGTCTGGTCAAGGAGCGAGCGAGCCCGCACAGTGAGTTGCCATGAGCCGAATCGAACGATCCGGAAGACGAGAGCTCGGAGAGGGCCGGGAGGCGTCCAGGGAGGCGGGAGAGCCGACGGCCATGACGGCACTGGGTCTGCTCGGCGAAGGGCTGACGGTCCGCCGGGTCCCGCGCTCCACCGGGTCCGGCCTACCCTTCCTGCGCCGTGTCGTCGGCCGACGATCAGGTCCCCTGCTCTGTTCCGGTCTGCTCGACTCCTGGCCCGCACGCACCGCGTGGACTCCGGCGGCTCTTGTGGAACGTCACGGCTCCCGGAGGGTGACGGCTCTGGTCGATCTTCCCGGTAGTGGTGTCCTGTTCCCCAAGGACCAGAAACATTACGAGCGGGAGCTGAGCCTCGCCGCCTTCGTCGAGCTGATGAACACCACGGGGTCGGCCGCGCCCTGCTACCTCGCCTACAAGCGGGCGGACGAGATCTTCGATCCGGCAGACTCGGATTTCGGCTCTCTTCTCCCGCCCGACGGGCATCCCACGGACACCCGCGTGTGGATCGGCTCCGCCGGGACTCGCTCGATGCTGCACTCGGACCTCAAGGACAACTTTTTCTGCCAGCTGTGGGGCGAGAAGAGCGTGACCCTGCTGTCCTGGCGGGAGAGCAGGTCCGCCTACCCCTTTCCGGACAACCTGGTGAACAGCCAAGTGGACCTCGCCGCACCGGACTTCCAGCGCTTCCCACGGCTACGGGGAGCGGTGCTCCACCACGTGCGGATGAAGCCGGGCGACCTGCTCTACATCCCGCGCGGCTGGTGGCACGACATACGCGCCGAGTCGGCCTCCGTCTCGGTCAACCACTGGTTCGGCAAGCCGCTCGGTCTCGCGCAGTACCTGCCCCTGCTCGGGGCCCTCGGACCGGCCTACTGGAAGGCCACCGCGCGGGACTTCCTCGCACACGGGCTGCTGCGCCGCGAGGAGTCGACACGCTTCTTCTTCAGCCCTCCGTCCACCGGCAAGCGGCTCTACGACGCTCTGCGCTCCGGTGATTTCTCTCGCGGCAACGACCCCAGTGCCCCGTAGTCGTTGCCCGCGCGGACGCGCGTGAGGCGATACGGACGGGCGTGACGTACCTGACGGTGCGGAGGGACGCCCGGCGTCTCGCGCGTGCCGCTGCCGCTGTCCGTCGTCTCCGGACCGGCGCACGACCTCCTCATCCCCCGGCCGCCCGCCTCTCGGGCGGTCCCCACGACCTCAGGAGACCTGTTTTGACTGAGCAGGCTGAACCGCGACCGCGACGGGTGCTCGTCACGGGTGGCGCTTCCGGAATCGGCGCCGCCCTCGTGCGGCGCTTCGCACGGGACGGAGCGCGCGTGGCGGTCCTGGACCTCGACCACGATGCCCTCGCACGCTGCGCGAAGGAGCTTCCCGCCACGCTGCCGCTCCACGCCGACGTGGGCGACGAGGACTCCGTGCGGACCGCCTTCGCCGCGATGGACGCGGCCTGGGACGGCGTGGACGTCGTGTGCAACAACGCCGGGATCAGTATCCGGCGGTCCTTCATCGACACTCCGCTCGCGGAGTGGGAGCGGACTCTGCGGGTCAACCTGACGGGCGCGTTCCTGGTGGCCAGGGAGGCGGCCCGCCGGATGACGGGGAACGGGGGCGTCCTCCTCAACACGGCGTCCGTCAGCGGGATGGTGGGCATGCCCGGCTACGCTGCCTACAACTCCAGCAAGGCCGGGCTGATCGAGCTCACCAAGACCCTGGCCCTGGAACTGGCCCCCAGGGTGCGGGTCAACGCCATCTCTCCCGGCTACGTGCTCACCCCCATGCAACAGGCCGAGTACACCGAGCGGCAGCTCGCCGGGCAGGCGGACACCCTGCCGCTGAAACGACTCGGGTTCCCGGAGGAGATCGCCGCTCTGGCCGCCTACCTGGCCTCCCCGGAGGCCGCCTTCGTCACGGGGCAGACCTTCGTGATCGACGGGGGCGAGACCGCTGGGGGACTGGCCAGCGCCGCCTGGCGCGACAGGGACGAGGTCGCGCACGAGGGCCGCCGTGCGGCCGGGAGCGGTGCTGTCCCACCGGGGGGCGTCGAGCCCGGGGCGGGCGCCGCACCTGACGCCCGGGGGAAGACGACGGAACTACCGGAGCGGAGTGGGGGAGCATGAGCGACGAAGTGAGGCGGCCCGAGGGGCGGAGCGGGAACACCCGCCCGGCGGTCAACTCGTACACGGAGTGGGACCCGCTGCGCGAGGTCGTGGTGGGGAGCCTCCAGAACGGGGTCTTCCCCGGCTGGCAGGAGTCCATGTCACAAGTCGTCCCGGACTCCGCACAGCCCCTCTTCCGCGAACTGGGCGGCGCCCCGCTGCCCGCCGACCTCGTCAAGGCGGCGGAGGAGGAACTGGAGGGGTTCGCGGAGGTGTTGAAGGGGCGCGGCGTCACGGTGGTCCGGCCGGAGCCGGTCCAGCACCGGACGCCGTTCGCCACCCCGCACTGGAGTTCCCCCGGCGGGCTCTACGCCGGGATGCCCAGGGACCTGCTCATGGTCGTCGGCGACGCCATCGTCGAGGCCCCGATGTCCTGGCGCTCGCGGTACTACGAGGGGGACGCCTTCCGGTCCCTCATCAAGTCCTACTTCCGGCGCGGCGCCCGCTGGCTCCCGGCCCCACGCCCCCAGCTGACCGACGAGCTGTTCCGTACCGGCGAGGCGGCGGGGGAGTGGGCGGTCACCGAGTTCGAGCCTGTCTTCGACGCCGCCGACTTCCTGCGCTTCGGCCGCGACCTCGTGGTCCAGCGCAGCCATGTCACCAATGCCTTCGGCATCGACTGGCTGCGGCGTTCCCTTGGCCCGGAGTTCCGCGTGACAGTGGTCGACACCGACGATCCGCACGCGATGCACATCGACGCCACGATGGCCCCGCTGGCGCCGGGCAAGCTTCTCGTCCACCCGGAGAGGTACGTGCCCCATCCTCTCTTCGAGGGCTGGGAGATCCTGCCCGCACCGGCGCCCACCCTGCCGGCCGACTGGCCGATGTACTTCTGCAGTCCGTGGGTGAGCATGAACGTGCTCTCACTCGACCCGGAGACCGTGGTGGTCGAGCGTCAGGAGCGGCCCCTCATCGACGCCCTGACCGCCTGGGGCTTCCACTGCGTGCCAGTCGACTTCCGGCACGTGTACACCTTCGGCGGTTCCTTCCATTGCGTCACCCTGGACACGGTGCGGGAGGGCGGGACCGGACGGTACTTGGCACCGGGCGAGTAGCGCCGTCGCGGTGGTCACGTGCCGAACAGGACACGTGACCACCGCGGGCTCAGTACGACATTGTTGACGTACAAGCAGTACTCCACGGCCAGCAGCGGTACCGCCGGATCGCCCGGTCCCGCCGCTGTGCGCGCGGCCTCGCGCACGGAATCGACGGTGGCGAAGCGGGCGGCGAGCGCGGCGCACACGTCGTAGGCCGTCCAGGCCGCGCGGTCCTCCCAGTGGCCCGGCAGGCCGATCGCGGTGAGAACCACTTCGGTCTGCTCCGGTTCGGTGCCGACCACCAGCTCGACGAACGCGCGGGCGAGCCGGGCGGCGTCCTTGCCGTCCTCCCGCCCGGGCGCGTCCCCTGGTTGCCGCCCGTCCGCCGCGAGGAGGGCACGGACCCTCGCCGCCGCCTCGTCCTCGCCGGGACGCGGCCGGGAGTGCCGCAGTCGCTCGCGCCACAGCGCACGCCTTTCCTCCCCGGCGTGGCGGGCGAGGAAGGCGGGCCAGTCGAGGCGGGACAGGTGAGCGCGGGACAGGAACGTCCGCTCCGCGTACGCGAACACCTCGTCCACCGCTCGGGCACTGCCGAGGGCCTCCACGAGCGCCGCCGGATAGCTGAACGTGGGGTGCACCAGGTCGACCTCGTCGAGGAGGCCGTGCGGGCCGACCGAGTACGCGCCGGCGGAGGTGTCCCCGATCAGCCCGTCCCCGAGGTCGAAGACCCGGGTGGCACGGGTGATGAGCGAGTCGTCGAAACGTTCGGCCAACCGCAACTCGCTCACGGTGCGCAAGGAAGCCGAGACGGTCTCAGGGGTGGCGTAGGTGTTGCCGAGGAACATGTCGAGCCGCCGCGGCGGCTCGGGCAGCCCGTGCTCCCTGCGGTACGTCTGGTCCTCCTCCAGCCAGTCGACCTGCGCCCGTATCGCGTGCCGGGCGCGGTAGGGAACCCGGGTGCGTTTGAGGTTCTCGTCGTGGTACGAGCCGAACTGGTTCCAGCTCGGCTCGAAGCGCGACTCCAGCAGCGCCCGGATCTCGCCGCGTTCCAGCGGGGGGTTGGGCAGGAGGTAACACGTCCAGCTCACCGGTTGCGCGCGGCCGTCGTTCAGCCGTCGCATCCGCGCGGCCATCTCGAACAGCAGCTCATTGCTCCCGACGTTGATCTCGGAACAGACCAGCCACACGCGGGAGACACCCCGGTCGGCGAGGAAGGTGATGTCGGCCATCACCGCGTCCAGGTCCCGGACGCGGTGCTTGCGCCCCTTGACCATCGGCTCGGTGCAGAAGTAGCAGCGATACGGGCAGCCGCGTTGCACCTCCACCGCGACGTGGACGTCCGCGGCCGGGCCGATGACGCGCCCCGGCCCGTAGAAGTCGAGGAGGTCACGCAGGACGGCTTCGGTGTACTCGGTGTGGTCGGCGGGGGGAAGGAAGACCCGGGGGTTGAGGGTGTAGCCCTCGCCTAAACGGTGGGCGAGGTTGGCGATGCCCGTCACGTCACGGTGCGCGAGTACGTCGTCGAGGTGCTCCAGGACCTCGTCCGGCTCACCGGTCACACCGAAGTCCGGCTGGAGTCGCGCGAGGAGGTCAGGGGTGCGTGTGGTGAACCCGAAGCCACCGAGCATTATCGGACAGGTCGTCAACTCCCTCAATAAATTCATGAGTTGCTCGGTGTCATGGAATGGCCAGTAGCTGTTCCTGCGCACGGGCGGGGCGCCCGGCAGGTCGTAGTCGGCGTAGTTCCAGATGAAGATGGAATCGAGCTGGCGCAGGTGGACGCCGATGAGCCGGGGCGTGGTGCGTTCCAGCGTCGCCCGCAGCGTCGCGCGCCACGCGGCTTGCGGTGTGTTCAGCAGATCGAGCCGGGCGGTCGAGAGGCCGTTCCTCGCCGCGAGTGCCGAGACCTGCACGAAGGAGTATGGATAGATCGGCAGCGCCGGGTAGTTGGAGGCGTTGAGCAGGAGAATGTCCACGCCCTGTCGCGCCCCGGCGGTCGTGTCGTCGACCAGCATGCCGGAAGGGTGGCACGCGCGCGCCGGGCGCACCAGTGGGCCACTACACCTGGTGTCCGATTCGGCGCGTTCGGTAGCAGGTGCTCTTGACGGAGCGGGCCCGGTACGGAGGATGGGAGAGCACACCGCTGCCGTATGCGTCCGGCGGCCGTACGCGAAAGCACCCCCACCACTTTCCGCCATCGCCGCAGGCCACGGCCCCGCTGTGCCTGCCACTCTCACTCATGGGGAGGAGTGGGCCTGTGACCGCCCCTGTGCTGTCAGCAGACTCCCACGTCGTCGAGCCCGTACGCCTGTGGACCGAGGGACTGGAACGCCGATACCGCGAGCGCGCCCCCCGCGTCTCCTGGGACGCCGAACGCCGCGGGTGGTACTTCACCTGCGACGATCTGAGGCCGGCCCTGGTCAACAGCCTCTACGCCACCGACACCACGCCCGAGAACTTCGTCGACGGCGCGCAGGCCGTCGTCGAAGCCGCGCGCGCCGGCGGGAGCGATCCCGCCGCGCGGCTCAAGGACATGGCGCTGGACGGGGTCGTCGGCGAGGTGCTGTACCCGAGCCTCGCCCTGCACCTCTTCTGGCTCTCGGACGGCGACTTCCAGCGCGCCTGTTTCCGGGCCTACAACGACTGGCTCGCCGAGTACGTCCGCCACGCGCCGGACCGCCTGGCCGGTCTCGGGCTCATCTCGCTCTGGGACGCCGAGGAGGCCGTGCGCGAACTGCGCCGCTGCCGCGAACTCGGCCTCAAGGGCGCCGCCATCTGGGCCTCGGCCCCCGAGGAGCGCGACTTCGCGGGAACCGCCAACGACCCCTTCTGGCGGGAGGCCGAGGAGCTGGGCATGCCCGTCTCCATGCACTGCCTCACCGGTTACAGGGACAGCCCGCTGCTCTTCGACTACACGACGCCGATGGGCCGCATCCAGCGCAACATGGGCTACCCCGAGGAGCTGATGCACACGCTGACAGACCTGACCTTCTCCGGTGTCCTCCAGCGCTTCCCCGCTCTCCAGATCGTCATGGCCGAGAACGACATCGGCTGGATCGCCTACCACCTGCTGCACGCCGACCGGATCTACGACAAGCTCGGCCCGGCCCTGCGCACCGACCTGACGATGCCGCCGAGCGCCTACTTCCGCCGCCAGGTGCACGCCACCTTCACCGAGGACGAGGTGGGCGTGGTGACCATGCGCCTGCTGGGCGCGGACAACTTCCTCTGGGGCAGCGACTACCCCCACTACGAGGGCAGCTGGCCGCATTCGCGGGAAGTGCTCGACCGGGGGCTGGCCGATGCCGGGGAGAAGGCCCGTGAGCTGGTCACTTCGGGCAACTGTGCCCGCCTGTACGGATTCGATCCCACGGCCCTGTCCGCCGAGTGAAGGAGCCCCGCATGGCGGAGCAGACGAGCAACCCGTGGTACCGCTTCATCGACGACGACATCGAGGCCAGGGCCAGGATGGACGTCGGTTTCACCAACCTGATCTCCACCCGCCCCTACACGCTCGATGCCGAGACCCTGCGAGGCTTCGAGGACCGCAACGCGGTGATCCGCGAGTTCCAGCGGATCACACGTGACGTCTTCCTGGCGAGCCTCCACGGCGAGGCCGATCCCGCCATCGCGGAGACGGTACTGGCCGGACAGCCGCCGGAGCGTGGCCGCGAGTACCACCTGAAACTGACGGAGCGCCACTTGGCGCTCCCGCTCTACTTCCGTACCGACGAGCCCGCGCCCGGTGCGCTCGCCGAAGTGCAGTGCCCCGCCTCCGGCTGGGAGATAACGGACCAGGTGCACGCTCTCTATCGCGCCTTCCCCGAGGACTTCGATCTCGGGGAACAGCGGTTCGCGCCGCTCATCGACACCCTCGCGGCCTCCCTGCGTGCCCGGTTCAGCGACGACCTCGTCATCCACCACCTCACCGGAAACGCTTCCCGGCCGCACGGCGTCCACTACACCGTGCAGCGTCTACGCGAGGCCGGCATCCGGCACTTCGGCTGGGACGCCGTGCACTGGAAGGACTGCGGATTCGTCCGGGCACACGAGTTCTACGACCTCAGGTACAACGGCTTCTTCGACCAGTGGATGGAGGCGTGCGCCGAGGGCGAACTCGTCTTCGACCACCCTCCGACGCCGCTGTACGACGCCAAGGTGACCATGGCGTGGCCCTTCTGGTCGAAGTCCAGCGGGTTCTACCCCGACGAGGTCCGCGCGATCTTCCCGCACACCGAGATCATCACGCCCGAGGGGTTCCACCTCCCCGACGGCAGGTGGATCAGTCTGGACGAGTACTGCCGGATGGGCCAGAGCAAGCGCCGCTACTACGTCAAGTTCGGCAGCCACCACCCGACGCTTAACTGGGGAAGCCGTGCCGTCTACCACACCGGCAGCTTCTCCGGCCCGGCCCTGCGCGGCCTCTTCGACCGCGTCTGCGCCGACACCACCGCCGGTCATCTCTGGGTCGCCCAGGACGCGGCGCTCCTCCCGGAACCCGCCGCCGCGGTCTCCCGCACCGGCGAAGAGGTCAAGTTCGACGGGTACACCAAGTTGAGCGCCTTCTACACCCCGGAGGGGCTCGCCGGGGTGATGGCGATGCAGGAACGCGCCCAGAAGGTGCACGGCTCTCCCCAGACGGTCGTGAGCGTCGTGCACTGAGAAGTCCCGGGGGGCCGGGAGCGCGTTCCCGTCCCCCCGGCCTCAACCCCCGGCACTTCGGACGAGAAGGAGCGAGACGCCATGTCCGGCAACCGCGGCGTGTACTTCGTGGCCAACGACCGTGTGGCGGAGCTGGTCACCGTGTTCCTCAACAGCTTCCGCCGCACCAACCCCGACATCCCGCTCCGCCTGATCCCCTTCGACGAGACCTACGGACGGATCGCCGCGCTCGGCGAGCGCTACGGGTTCACGGTCTGGGAGGACGCGCCACTGCTGGCATGGTGCGACGAGATCAGCCTCTCCTTCCACGAACGACGGAAGGGGCACTTCAGGAAACTGGCTGCTTGGCAAGGGGAGTTCGACGAATTTCTCTATATCGACAGCGACACGGCCGTCCTGCGGAGCATCGATGTCGTCTTCGACCACCTCGCCGACCACGATTTCGTGACCGCCACGTCCCACCTTCCGGGACGTGCCTGGCTGGAAAGCGTCAAAACCTCCGGAAAACTCGCGCCGGCACAGTACGAATACGCTGCCAACACCGGTTTCGTGGCCTCCAGGAAAGGGGCCCTCACGCAAGCGGGAATCACCGCCGCGCTCCCCGCGGCCCGCGAACTGAAACCCCATATGAAACTCGGCTACGAACAGCCGTTCCTGAACTACCTGATGGTCACCTCGGGACGGCCTTTCACCAGCCTGCACCGACTGCGCACCCTCAGCGGCGACGACGGCATCCCGGCGGAGGTCTTCGCGTGGTCCCCCGGCGTCCGGGCGAAGGACGGAGGGGTGACGCACCCCTCCGTCCCGCCACCTCTGCTGGTCCACTGGACGGAGCCGGTCAAGCCGACCCAGGCGGACCCGGCGGACATTCCCCTCTACGAGCTGTGGTGCCACTACCGGGACATGCACACCCGCACGTAAAGGGACTGCGCGTCGTCGTTCCGGGGCGGGAACTCGGGATGCGCGGTGAGCAGGTCGGCCTCCAGGACCCGCTCGCCGCAGGGCAGACCGGCCTGGCCGAGCGCCCAGTCGAGCAGTTCGAGGTCGAAGAGGTTGCGATGCCGGCCGCGCGCCCGGGTACCGCAGACAGCGGTCCGCCGTGAGCGCCCGCCCCCCTGTCAGTCACGTAGCCCGCGCAGATCTTGGCCAGGTCCTGGGCAGGAGAACCACAGCACGGCGTCGTCCGCGCAGACCCGCCGCAACTCCCGGAGCAACGGGATCAACTGCCCGTGCAGTTCCAGGTGCTCGACGACGTGCTGCATCACGACGGCCGTCCCCGAACCGTCCGGGAAGGGCAGCCTGCCGGAAGCCAGATCGAGATCGAGTTCCGCACCGGACACATCGCAGTTGAGCCAGCCGGGAACGCGGCGGTCCCCGCACCCCAGATGGATTCTGCGGGATCGCGGCAGTCCTGCCACCTTTCGTGCCCCACGGCGTTGACCGAACCGCGCCCGGAAACGGGAGAAGTCATGTTCGACGAGTGCGACGGTGGGGGGATCGAAGTTCATTTCTCGCAAGAGGGAAGCCATCACGTGCTTCACCGTGCCCGAATGGCGACGCCTGGTCAACCATGCGCCCTGACAGGTTATTTGCGCACACATTCCGTGGTCGGGACCGAAACCCGGCCGAATTCACCGAACTCCCTATGGAGGCGTCATGCGCCAGGTGTCCTTGACCGCGCCCGGCCGCTGTGAGCTCGTCGAACGGGACGAGCCGCCGGGCGGTGCCGGGGACGTCGTGGTCGACATCGGGGTGAGCGTGCTGTCCCCCGGCACGGAACGCGCGGTCCTGCTGGACCTGCCGACCGCGGGGTCCCGCGATCCGGAGTTCCCGGGACACATGGCCGCCGGTACGGTACGGCGCGGCCCCGGGTTCCCGGCCGGGACGCAGGTCGCCGTGCGCAGGGCGCGCCATGCCCGGGTGGCCGCCGTACCGCCCCGCCATGTGCGTGCCCTGCCCGAGGGCGTCCGCCCGGCCGACGCGGCCGTCTGGCAGCTCGCCCTCACCGCGCTGCACGGCCTTCGGACCGGCGAGGCGACGGCCGGTGAGCCGGTCACGGTCGTCGGCCAGGGCTTGCTCGGCGTCATCACCCGGCGCCTGGCCACCGCCCTCGGAGCCCCCGCGTGCGGGCCGTCGCCGCCTCCCGCGCCCGTTCCTGGACGATCAGGAACGAACCCACCACGGCTTTCGAGGAACCCGGTCGGCTGGGCGGCGGCACCCCCCTCGTCATCGACGGCACCGACAGCGGTCCCGGTCCGGCGGTCGCCCTCTCCGCGGCGGTCGCGGCCCCTGGTATCGAGGACGTGGTCAGCGTCGTCCTGCGCTTCGGTACGGTCGTCGCCACCCTCGTGGGCAGCGCCAGTGTGGCCGGTGGCGGGGGGACGCGGACCCAGGTGTGGGGTGAGAAGGGAGAGGTGAGACTGACCCCGGCCTATACGCTCACCCGGCGCGGGACACCCGGTCCGGAGGAAGAGCCCGGCCTCGGTCCCGCGCCGACCGCGATCGACCTGCACACCTGGGCGTCCAGGTCGTGCCCGTCGCCTGGGACGAGGGCGAAGCGGAGGTCCCAGGCCACCTGGTGGCACATGCGCGGCGCGCCGTACGGCCGTTGCGGGAGGGCTGACGGGAAGCCGGTCGAGGACGACCGGGCCCGCGAGCCGCTCGACGGTGGTGACGGCCTGCCGCATCGAGACGGGCCGACCGCCGCCGAGGTCGGCGACCCCGGTGAAGGCCGAGCGGGCGGCGTCCCGCATCGCCACGACGTCCCGCACGTAGGTGAAGTCGCGCGTCTGCTCGCCGTCCCCGTACCCCGGGAAGGGCGGCCCTTCGGGCGCGGAGTACCGAGGTCACGTTCCGCCGGGGCCGGCAGGGCCGGGGGCCGGCCAGCCCGCTTCCGGGCCGGGGAAGGGCGCGAGCGGTTCGCCCCGCACGGCCTCCGAGACGAATCCGTCCGGTCCGGCGGGCCGGTCGCCCAGGACCAGTACGCGGTACATCCTGCGCCGGTAGTCGGTGTAGTGCAGATCGGCGGGCTGGAGGTGGGCGACCGCGCGGTTGTCCCAGACGGCGACGTCACCGGGCGTCCAGCGGTGGCGCACGGTGTACTCGGTGCGGCTGAGGTGCGCGAAGAGGACGTCGAGGACGCCGTCACTCTCCCAGGGGAGCAACTCGGCGATGTGGGAGACGGAGGCAGGTGGCAGGAAGAGCGCCTTCTCGCCGGTTTCCGGGTGCACGCGGACGACGGGGTGCAGGGACGCCGTGGTCGCCTTCGCCCGCTTGCGGATGATCTCCAGGTCCTCCTCGTCGGAGAAGAGCAGCCGTACGCCCGCGTGCACGGCGTGCTCGGCGCGCAGGCCGTCAGCCAGCCGCTGGAGGGGGCGCGAGAGACCCTCGTACGCGGCGACGAGGTTTGTCCACTGCGTGTCGCCGCCGAACTCCGTGGCCACCTCGCACCGCAGTACCGAGAGGGCCGGCGGGTTGACGACGGAGGCGACGTCGACGTGCCAACCGGAGTCGTGGCGCGGCGATTTGCGGTACAGGCGCTCCTCGAACCTCGCGCCGTGCCGGGTGTCCTCGATGTCGGGGTCGACTACGAGGATCTCGGGGAACCCCTCCGGGTGCGTGCCGTGCTGCGCACCCGGAAGGCGGGTCGTCTCTCCGAAGAGACGGGCGAAGGCCACGTGTGCGGCGTGGTCCAGGTGCTGGCCCGGAAAGAACACCACTTTGTGGAGAAGCAGCGCGGCGCGGATCTCCGCCACCGCCCCGGGCGCCAGCTTCTCCGGGTCGCTCAGGTCGATCCCCTGCATCTCGGCCCCGACCTTTCCGGCGACGCGGCGTATCTCGGTCATGGACGGTTCCACGGTCACAGTCGGCCCCTTCGGTCATGCCCAGCGCAGAATGGTCGTGTCGTCCAGTACGCCCATGTTCCACTGGGCCACCAGACGTGTGCCTTCCTCGTCGTGCCGTTGCCCGACGGCGTGGACCTTGCCCACGTCGAACAGGTAGACGTCCCCGGTACGGACGGAAATCGTGATCCGGTCGAAGTCGGCGGGGGCTTCCTCCGGGTACCGGGGGATCGGGACCGGAGCGCATGCTCCGGCTGCTCTCCTCGTCGGGCGTGATGTTCCAGCACACCAGCTCGCCGCCCGCGTCGTTCTTCACGCACGCGATCGCCGAGTAGCAGCGGGAAACCCCCTGGATCTCGAAACCGCTCAGGTGCGGCATGGAGCGGAAGGCGGAGGCGTCCGTATGCGGTTCCAGCGTGTACGCGCCTCCCTCCCCCGGCTCCGCAGCTTGAACTCGCCCGCCCGCCGGCCGCGGTGTTCCGCCACCCGCAGCCGGACGCCTTCCGCGGCCAGATGGCGCGCGGAGGCGTCGACCAGGTCCGGTACGGCGCGGCCGGGTCCCGCGAAGAGCGCCGCCATGGCGGACCTGTCGCGTTCCACCTCGTCCAGGTAAGCGTCCAGGCTGGAGTTGCCCACGAGGAGAGCGCCGCACGCGTTCCCGGCGAGGGGTACTCCGTCGCTCGACCTCTTGAGGAGCGGGCTGCCCCAGAAGTTCTCCTCAAGGCTCGCGCATGCCTCGGCCGGCAGGGCCCCCGGAAGACGGCGCCCACGACACGCCCTCGCAGGATGTCCGTCCACACCTGCCAGTCGAGCGCTTCGCGTTCCTCGAAACGAAAATAGTCGCCCGGGCTCACGTCGCCCGTCAGCCTGACGGGCGCGGCACCATTCGCCATTGCGGAATTTCCTCTCCGGGACTGAGTGGATCGGCCGGCGGTGAACGGCGCGGCCGTGGTCGGCGGCCCCCCTGCATTTCGCTCGCCTTTTCGATATTCCATCGCCGCCCCTGTCGTCTCATGAACATTCGAGACGAGCAGCCGGTGCCCCGGAAGGCGCTCAGGCGCTTCACCCGCCGTCGTGATTCTTGGCGCGGAACCGGGCGGGACAAACGCCCGGCCCATCCGATTTTCGGTGGTCATCCGTGAGCGTCAAGAGCACCCGGCTCGCGGTCTTCCGAATCCGGACAGTTCAGGACGGCATGTTTCCCGTCCCCCTTTCCCCGCACGCCCCTTCCGCCTCTTTAGCGGAGGGGCGGCGGCCCCCTTTCCCAACCGCCGCGTGGCGGTGGAAACTGCTTCCATGCGCTATGTGCACCTGGGTAATCCAGGTCTGAAGGTTTCCGTGGTCGGACTGGGTGCAACGAACTCGGGCGGTCCGTGGGCCTTGAGGGGGCTCACCCCGTGGTGAGCGCGGCGCTCGATGCCGGAATCACGCTCTTCGACACGGCGGACGTCTACGGGGACTCCGAGCCGGTGCTCGGTGAATGCCCTCGCGGGCAGCGCGACCGCGTCATCCTGGCGACGGATTCGGCCACCGCACAATGGACAGGGGATACGGGCCCGCGGCAGGGGCGAAGGGGGGACGTGCCCATATCCGCCGTGCCGTCGAGTCGTCCCTGCGTCGCCTCCGCACGGACTACATCGATCTCTACCAGATCCATACGCCCGATCCGTCGCCCCCCCATCGAGGAGACGCTCGCCGCCCTGACCGAGCTGGTCCGAGAGGGCGAAGTGCGCTACATCGGGAACTCCAATTTCGCCGCCTGGCAGATCACCGAGGCAGCCTGCGTCGCGCGCTTCTCGGGATACGAGCCCTTCGTATCCGCGCAGAACCACTGGTCACTGCTCCATCGCGACCTTGAGGACGAAGTCGTCCCAGCGGCACGTCATTCCGGCCTAGGAGTCCTCCCGTACTTCCCGCTCGCGAACGGCTTGCTGACCGGCGAGGTGCGCCGAGGAGCGGCCTTTCCGGAAGGGACCCGTATCGCGCAGAGCGCATACCAGGTCACCGAGGCACGGCTCGACACCGTGGAGTCACTGATCGCGTGGGGCGCGAAGCGCTCGCTCACCCTGCTGGACATCGCCGTAGGGGGCCTCGCCGCCTCCCGGGCTGCTCTTCGGTGATCGCGGGTGCCAAGAAGCCGGAACAAGTGAGGGCCAACGCGTCCGCAGGGCAGTGGATTCCCACCGACGAGGAACGCGAGGAACTGGTACGGCTGCTACAGAGGTGATATTCAGCCAGCGGGCCAGGTCGGCCACCGGCTGAAACGGGCGGCCTCGGGTGCCCGGATCCAGCCGATGACCAGTTCGCGGCTCAGGTAGTGGTGGCGCACCTGCTCGGGTGCGGCTCGCTCGGCGTCCAGCAGCATGGCCAGGGCCTCGTCGGTCCGGTTCCAGGCGCTGAGGGCTCGGGCGACTTCCAGGGCCCTCCCGGGGGCCGGGCCCTCCCTGAGGCCGCGCGCGGGAGCCCCCGGCCTCAGAACCCCAGGCGGCGCAGTTGCTTCGGGTCGCGCTGCCAGTCCTTGGCGACCTTGACGTGCAGATCGAGGAAGACGGGGGTGCCGAGCAGCGCCTCGATGTGCTTGCGGGACTTGGTGCCGACGTCGCGCAGCCGCTGGCCCTTGGGGCCGATCACGATGCCCTTCTGGCTGGGGCGCTCGATGAACAGGTTGGCGTGGATGTCGAGCATCGGCTTGTCGGCGGGGCGGCCCTCGCGCGGCAGCATCTCCTCGACCACGACGGCGATGGAGTGCGGCAGCTCGTCGCGTACGCCTTCGAGCGCGGCCTCGCGGATCAGCTCGGCCACCATGACCTGCTCGGGCTCGTCGGTCAGATCGCCCTCGGGGTAGAGCGGCGGGCTCTCGGGGAGGAACGGGACGATGAGGTCGGCGAGCAGGCCGACCTGGGCGCCGGAGACGGCGGAGACCGGGATGATCTCGGCCCATTCGAAGCCGAGTTCCCGCGCGAGCTGGTCGACCGCGATGAGCTGCTCGGCGAGCGCCTTGCCCTCGACGAGGTCGGTCTTGGTGACGATCGCGATCTTCGGGGTCTTCCTGATCCCGGCGAGTTCCTTGGCGATGAAGCGGTCGCCGGGGCCGATCTTCTGGTCGGCGGGCAGGCAGAAGCCGATCACGTCGACCTCGGCCCACGTGGCGCGGACCACGTCGTTGAGCCGCTCGCCGAGGAGGGTGCGCGGTTTGTGCAGTCCGGGGGTGTCGACCAGGATCAGCTGCGCGTCCTCGCGGTGCACGATGCCGCGCACGGTGTGCCGGGTGGTCTGCGGCCGGTTGGACGTGATGGCGACCTTCTGGCCCACCAGTGCGTTGGTCAGGGTCGACTTGCCCGCGTTGGGGCGGCCGACGAAGCACGCGAAGCCCGCGCGGTGCGGGGCGGAGGAGGAGGGGGAGGGTTCGCTCATGCGGCCCATTGTCCCCGATCCGGGGCGCGCGGCAGACCGGGGCCGCCCGTACGGGGCCGCGCGGGGACACCGGCCGGCTCTCCGCCCGGCCCTCCGCGCGCCCTCGCACCGGCTCCCTCGCGCTTCCCGCGCGGCTCCCGGCAGGTGCTCAGCCCGCCGTCAGCCGCTCCCGTACCGTGCCGTCCGGGGCGGCGAGGAACACCGGGGTGGCGGGGCCACCGAGGTCGGCGACGGCGGCGCGGTCCGCCTGCGGCAGCTCGGCGGCGGCCGAGACGACGGCGGCGGCCTCCAGGGACCGGGCCCCGCTCGCGACCGCCATCGCGACGGCCGTGCGCAGCGCGCTCAGCTCCAGGCTGGGCAGGCCCACGCTGCCCGCGACGTAGGTGCGGCCGGTCTCGTCGCGTACGGCGGCGCCCTCCGGCACCTCGTTACGGGCGCGGGCCGAACGGGCCAGGGTGACGATCTTGCTGTCCTCGGGGTCCAGCGCGGCGGGCGGCTGGGTGCTCTCGCTCATGATCCGAGCATACGAACCGGCGGGGCCCGGCCCCACGCCCGGGCCGACCGCCCGCCGACGCCGGGCACCCGGCCACGTCCTGCGCGCCCTGCCCGCCCGCCCCGGCGAGGCCACCGGCGGTGGCCCGCCGCTTACCGCTCGGCGCTCTCGACGGCGGCCTTGATGCCGTGCAGGGCTTCTTCGAGCCCGTGGTCGACGTGGGCGCCCTCGGTGCTCTGCGTGTGGAGCTGGACGGTGAGCCGGGAGCTGTCCGGCCCGTTGCCGGGGCCGACGTGCAGGCGGCCCCGGTAGTCGTGGGGTCCGGGTGCTCCCCATTCGAGGCTCTTGCCCTCCTCGACGACGTGGATCCACGCCTCGCTGGTGACGTCCTTCTCGGGAGCGTCCGGCGGGTCGATGTGGGCGGTGACCGTCACCTTGTCGTCGTCGTGCGGGCGGGCGGAGGTCAGCCGGGGCAGGTAGGCGGGCAGGTTCGCCACGTCGGCGAGGTAGGAGAAGAGCCGCTCGGTTCCCACCGCGACCAGGATCGAGTTGTCGTAGTCACCCATGTGTCTGCTCTGCCCCGGCGGCGGTCCGGCACCACGGGCGCGGGGCCGCACCACTCGAAGGAGGCGCGGGGCACCGCCGCCCGGCCGCGACCGGTGTCGCCCCGCGCTCCGGCCGGGGCGCGGGGTCTCAGCCCGCGATCCCGTGCATCTGCCGGCGGCGGCCCTCCGGGGAGACGAGCCACTCCAGCTTCGCGGCCGTGTCGGTCCCGGGCCACGGGGAGTGCATGACGATCGTCAGATCGGGCCTGGCCGGAACGCGCAACTGGGTGGCCTCCAGCGACAGGCGGCCCGCCTGCGGATGCTCCAGCTCCTTGCGCAGTTGCCCGCCGGGGGCGACGTCCCTGCGGGCCCAGAGCTCGGCGAACTCGGGGCTGCTGTCCAGGGCCTCCTCGACGATGAGCTGGAAGCCGTCGTCGTCGGGGCACTCGGAGCAGGCCGCGCGGAACTGCGCGACGACTCTCGGGGCGATCGCCGCCCAGTCCGTGGCCCGGGAGCGGTAGACGGGATCGGTGAAGAAGGTGATGAGGCAGTTCTGCCGCTGCCCGGGATGCATCCCGAGGACGGCGGCGGCCGAGTCGTTGTACAGCACGGTGTTCCAGTACGCGTCCATGATGTGCGCCGGGTACGGCAGCCAGTGGTCGAGCAGCCGTTGCAGCCCCTGGCACATGTCCGCGTCGCCCGGGTCCACCTGCGGCGGGGGCGGGTTGAGGCCCGCGAGGACGTAGAGGTGGCGGCGTTCGGCGCTCGTGAGCCGCAGCACCCGGCCTACGGCGTCGAGCACCTGCGGGGACACCGAGATGTCCCGGCCCTGCTCCAGCCACTGGTACCAGGAGGCGCCGACCCCGGCGAGGACCGCGACCTCCTCGCGCCGCAGGCCAGGGGTGCGGCGGCGCGCGCCCCCGTCGGGCAGGCCCGCCTCGGCGGGACTGACCCGGGCACGACGGCTCATCAGGAACGCGCGCAGCTCACTGTGGCGCCGCGATCTGCCGGGGCGGGAGTCCGCTCCCGCGGGCGCCCCCGAGTCCGCCGCCCGGGCACCGGTCCGTGTGGTCGTCACCGCTGAAGCCCCCCTGCCCGCCTGTCTGGTGGTACCGCCACCAGCATAAGGAGGCGCTCCCCACGCTTGTTCCCGTCATCGGAAGCTCTTTGCCATGACCGAAGCAAGGATCACCGAGACCGTCGTCGAACCCGCGATGCCCTCCCCGGCGGGCCCGCCCGCCACGACCGCCGTGCGCCCCGTGACCGTCACGCCGGCGCCCGCTCCCCCGTCGCCCTCCCCGCCCGGTCCCGGTCCGGGCCGGCCCGGCCTCGGCGTGCGCGCCGCGCTCGTCCTGTTCGTGCTGTGCGCCGCGCAGTTCATGGTGGCCCTCGACTTCTCCGTACTGAACGTGGCGCTGCCCGTGCTCGGCCGGGACCTCGGGATGGGCGAGTCCGGGCTCCAGTAGGGGATCACGGCGTTCGCGCTGCCCTCGGGCGGCTTCCTGCTCCTGTCGGGGCGCCTGGGCGACCTGTACGGCAGACGGCGGCTGTTCCTCACCGGGCTCGCCCTGTTCGGCGCCGCCTCGCTGCTCGCGACGCTCGCCTGGGACCCGGCCTCCTTCCTGGCGGGCCGCGCGCTCCAGGGGCTGGGCGCCGCCGCGATCGTCCCGACCGGCATGTCCCTGCTGACCACGACCTTCCCGGAGGGACCGCAGCGGGACCGCGCCCTCGGCATCAGCGGGACCCTGCTGTCCCTCGGCTTCACCGTCGGCATGGTCGCCGGCGGGGTGCTGACCGACACGCTGGGCTGGCGCTCCACGATGGGCCTGCTGACCCTGTTCTCCGTGCTGGTGCTGCCGCTGGCCCCGGTCCTGCTCACCGAGTCGAGGACCCCTGAGCGGCCCCGGCTCGACGTCCCGGGCGCGGTCACGGTGACCGGCGGGCTGCTCGCGGTGATCTACGCGCTCTCGACCGCCGCCGACCACGGCTTCGGCCGCGCCGACGTCCTGGTGACGCTGCTCGCCGGTCTGGCGCTGCTCGCGCTGTTCGTCCGCGTCGAGTCCCGCGCCGCCCAGCCGCTCGTGTCGCTGCCGATGCTGCGCCGTCCCACGGTGGCCTGGAGCAACCTGGGAGGTCTCGTGACCTTCTCGATGATGAGCACCGTGGTGTTCGTGCTGACGCTGTACCTCCAGGAGGTGCTGGGCCTGTCCCCGTTCCGCACCGGGCTGGTCTTCGGGGCGCAGGGCGTCCTGTCGGTCGTGGCCGGGGTCGGCGCGGGCCGGCTGGTCAGCCGCTTCGGTTCGCGTTCCGTCCTGGTGGGCTCACTGCTGCTCCAGGGGCTGTCGGTGCTCTCGCTGCTCGCCCTGGGCACCGGGACGGGCTCGGTGTGGCTCGCGACGGCCGGGGTCTCGGTGGCGAGCATGGGCCACCTCGGCGCGATCGTCTCGTACGGGCTGACCGCGACCTCGGGCGTGCCGGACGGGGAGCAGGGTCTCGCGACGGGGCTCGTGACGAGCACCCAGCAGATCGGGCTGACGGTCGGCATCCCGCTGCTGGGCGTGGTCGCGACGACGACGGGCGGCCTCGCGCACGGGGTGCACCTGGTGCTGCTCGTCGACGCGCTGGTGGTCGTGGCCGCCGCCGTCCTGGTGGGGACCGGGCTGCGCGGGGGCCGGCGGGCGACTCGCGTACGGGCGTGAGAGTCCCCGGGGCCCGACTCCGGGGCGGGCCCCAGGGCCGCTCTCAGGGCCGGTCGAGCCTGAGCCGTTCGGCTTTCGGCAGTCCGGCGACCACGAGGTCGTAGGAGTCCTCGATCATGTCGCGCACCTGGCGGCCGGGCAGCAGCCCGGCCGTCACCGTGTTCCAGTGCCGCTTGTTGAGGTGCCAGCCGGGCAGGACGGCCTCCGGGTGGGCGGCGCGCAGCCGCAGCGCGTCCTCCGGTTCGCACTTGAGCGAGACCTTGAGCGGCTCCGCGTCCAGCTCGCTCAGTGCGAAGACCTTGCCGAGGACCTTGAAGACGGAGGTCGTCGGGTTGAAGGGGAACTCCTCGACGGAGGCGTTGAAGGACAGGCAGAAGGCGCGCAGCCCGGCCGCGTCCAGGGGCCGCCCGGCCCCCGTACCGGCGTCCGCGCCGCCGGCCCGCGCCCCGCGCTCGTGCGTGCCCATGTCAGCCCGCCCTCTCGCTCTCCCGCTCGGCGGCCTGCGCGCCCGTCGCGGAGGTCCCGTCCCCGGAACGGTGCCCGGCGCTCGCGCCGACCGGCTCCACCAGGACGGTGACGATCTTGTTGCGGCGCCCCGCCGAGGACTCCGCCGTCAGCCGCAGCTCCCGGCCGTCGGGCAGTTCCACCACGGCCGAGGCGTCCGCGATCGGGACCCGGCCCAGCGCCTTGGCGAGCAGCCCGCCGACGGTCTCGACGTCCTCGTCGTCGTACTCCTCGATGCCGTACAGCTCGCCGAGGTCGCCGATGTCGAGCCGGGCGGTGACGCGGTGGCGCTCGCCGTCGAGCTTCTCGACGGGCGGCAGTTCACGGTCGTACTCGTCGGTGATCTCGCCGACGATCTCCTCCAGGATGTCCTCGATGGTGACTATCCCGGCGGTCCCGCCGTACTCGTCGATGACGACGGCGCAGTGCGTGCGCTCCTGCTGCATCTCGCGCAGCAGGTCCCCCGCGTTCTTCGTGTCGGGCACGAAGGTCGCGGGCCGCATCGTGGTGGACACGAGGTCCGACTCGGCCTCACGGTTGACGTGCGTCTTGCGCGCGAGGTCCTTGAGGTAGACGATCCCGACCACGTCGTCCTCGTTCTCCCCGGTCACCGGGATGCGCGAGAAACCGGAGCGCAGCGCGAGGGTCAGCGCCTGCCGGACGGTCTTGAACCGCTCGATGACGACGAGGTCGGTGCGCGGCACCATGACCTCGCGCACCAGGGTGTCGCCGAGTTCGAAGACGGAGTGCACCATGCGGCGCTCCTCGTCCTCGATGAGGGACTGCTGTTCCGCGATGTCGACGAGGGCCCGCAGCTCCGCCTCGCTCGCGAACGGCCCGCGCCGGAAGCCCTTGCCGGGGGTGAGGGCGTTGCCGATGAGGATGAGCAGCGGCGGGACGGGGCCCATGACCTTGGCGAGCGGCACCAGGACGTACGCGGCCGCCGTCGCCGTGTTCAGCGGGTGCTGACGGCCGATGGTGCGCGGGGAGACCCCGACCGCCACATAGCTGACCAGCACCATCACGCCGATCGCGACGAGCAGCGCGGCCCAGGTCGAGGAGAACTCCTGGAGGCAGGCGTACGTCACGAGGGCGGCGGCGGCCATCTCGCAGGCCACCCGCACCAGGAGCGCGACGTTCAGGTAGCGGGTCGGGTCGGCGGCGACCTGCGCGAGCTTCGCGCCGCCGCGCCGGCCCGAACGCGCGGCCTCCTCGGCGCGGAAGCCGGAGACGCGCGCGAGCCCGGCCTCGGCGCAGGCCGCGAGCCAGGCCACGACGACGAGGGCGACCGCGCCGAGGACGAGCGTCGCGCTCATGACGACGCTCCGGCGCCCCGCGCGGGGACGACGGGCGTCCCCGCGCGGCTGCCGCCGCGGACCGGGGCCGGGGCGCCGCTCATGAGACGGTCGGGGCGGGTGAGGGCCCCGTCAGTCCGTGCTCGGCGCGCCAGCCGTCCACGATGGCCTGCTGGAGGCCGAACATCTCGGCCTTCTCGTCGGGCTCCTCGTGGTCGTAGCCCAGGAGGTGGAGGACGCCGTGGACGGTGAGCAGTTGCAGCTCCTCGTCCATGGAGTGCCGGGTCGGCGCCTCCTCCCCCTGTTTCTTCGCGACCTCGGGGCACAGCACGATGTCACCGAGCAGCCCCTGCGGGGGCTCCTCCTCGTCCTTGGACGGCGGACGCAGTTCGTCCATCGGGAAGGACATGACATCGGTGGGTCCGGGCAGATCCATCCACTGCACGTGCAGCTGCTCCATCGCCTGGGTGTCGACGACGATCACCGACAGCTCGGACAGGGGGTGGATGCGCATGCGGGTCAGGGCGTAGCGGGCGACGTCCAGGATCGCCTGCTCGTCCACCTCGGTCCCGGACTCGTTGTTGACGTCGATCGACATGGTGCTGTCCGGTCTACTTCCCGTCGCGACCGCGTGAACGGCCGGCCTGGCGCGAGCGGTCCTCGTCGCGCTGGTGTTCGCTGTCGTACTTCTCGTAGGCGTCGACGATACGGCCCACCAGGCGGTGCCGGACGACGTCCTGCGAGGTCAGCCGCGAGAAGTGCACGTCATCCAGCCCCTCCAGGATGTCCTGCACCTGCCGCAGCCCGCTCTTGGTGCCGCCGGGCAGGTCGACCTGGGTGACGTCCCCGGTGATCACGATCTTCGAGTCGAAGCCGAGCCGGGTGAGGAACATCTTCATCTGCTCGGGGTTCGTGTTCTGCGCCTCGTCCAGGATGATAAAAGCCTCATTCAGGGTGCGGCCCCGCATGTAGGCCAGCGGCGCGACCTCGATGGTCCCGGCCGCCATGAGGCGGGGGATGGAGTCGGGATCGAGCATGTCGTGCAGGGCGTCGTACAGCGGGCGCAGGTACGGGTCGATCTTCTCGAAGAGCGTGCCGGGCAGGAAGCCGAGGCGCTCCCCCGCCTCGACCGCCGGCCGGGTCAGGATGATGCGGCTGACCTGCTTGGACTGGAGGGCCTGTACGGCCTTCGCCATCGCGAGGTAGGTCTTGCCGGTGCCCGCGGGGCCGATGCCGAAGACGATCGTGTTCTTGTCGATCGCGTCGACGTAGCGCTTCTGGTTGAGCGTCTTCGGCCGGATGGTGCGGCCCCGGTTGGACAGGATGTTCTGGGTCAGGACGTCGGCGGGGGTCTCCTCGCCGTCGCCCTCGCCGCTCCCGCTCGCCCTGAGCATGGCGATCGAACGTTCCACCGCGTCCTCCGTCATGGGCTGCCCGGTCCGCAGCACCAGCATCATCTGATCGAAAAGCTGCTGGATGAGGGCGACGTCGGCCGCCTCACCCGTCGCGGTGATCTCGTTTCCCCGCACATGGATGTCGGCCGCGGGGAAGGCCGCCTCGATCACCCGCAGGAGGGCGTCCCCGGAACCGAGGACGGTGACCATGGGATGGCTCGCGGGAACGGTGAAGTGGGCGCGCGCCTGCCCGTCGGCAGGGGGCTTCGCAGTCGGTGTCTGAGTCATGGGCCGGCACTGTGGCCTGCGCATACCTCCTGTATCGGGTCCTCGCCGGTCGAAAACCTCGTGCTGACCAGCCTACGACCCGGCGGGCGTGGTCCCGTAGAGCTTTTACACGCCGCGTCCGAACCGTTGTGCGCCGGGCGCGGGCGGCCCTCTCCTTCGGCCCGGTCAGTCCGCTTCGGCGAGGAAGGGCAGGAGGGTCCGGGTGAAGGCCTCGGGCTGTTCCAGGGTGAGGAGGTGGCCCGCGCCGGGGAAGGTGACGAGGCGGGCGCCGGGGATCTCGCGGGTGTAGCGGGCGGCGATGTCCTGGAAGTCGGGTACGTCGAGCGTGCCGACGCCGATCAGGGCGGGGACGGTGAGCGCGCCGGGGTCGCCCTCGCCGGGGCCGGCCGCGTACCGCTCCAAGGCCTCCTGGTGGACGAGGGCGGTGCGGACCGGGCCCCGCATCCGGTCGAGGAGGCGGCCGTCCACCTCGTCCTCGGTGCGCCGCGGCCCGCGCAGCCACATGTCGAGGTCGACGCGGACGGCGGCGTCGAGGTCACCGGCCTCCCGCGCGGCCGTCTCCGCCGCGTCGTACGCGACCATCGCGGCGCCCCAGTCCCAGCCGGGCCACGGCGGGGCGAACGCGGCCAGCGAGCGGACCCGCCCGGGGTGCGCGAGAGCGAAGTCGAGGGCGATCCGCCCGCCCCAGGAGGCACCGACGAGGTGCACCCGCCCGTACCCGAGGTGGTCGAGCAGGTCCCGCAGGTCCTCCACGTCGCTGTACGCGGCGGTGGGCGGGGCCGAGCGCCCGAAGCCGCGCAGGTCGTACCGGAGGACGGTGTACCGCGCGGCGAGCGCGGGCACGGCCTCGTCCCACATGGTGCTGTCGGCGATCCCGGCGTGCACGAGCACGAGCGGCGGGCCCGCACCGGTCACGGAGTGGACGAGCGGGGCGTGGTGGTCCTGGCGGAGGGGCATGGGCGGATGCTCGCAGGCGGAGGCACGACGCGCGCGCGATTTCCGCGCGCCGCGGCACTGCCGGGGTCGCACGCGGGTACCGGGAGCGCACGTATCCGGTTCAGGACAGGGGGAGTTGACCATGTGGCGTGGGCCTTCTTCGGCTCCCTCGTCTCCGGTCCCGCCTCGACGACCTGCGCGCCCAGTCCGCCCGCCCGGCCGCCGAGGGCCGCTGACTCACGCCGAGCGTGCCCCGAACCCGATCGTCGGTACCGCCCGGCGCCTGGGCCACTGCCCCGGGGTGTCCGGCAGCAGCGCGTCGAGGAAGGCGTAGCGGCGCAGGGCGGCCGGGTCCTGGTCGTCGTAGGACTGGACGTGGCGCCACCAGGTCGCGATCTCGGCCCAGCCCGGGGCGGACAGGGAGCCGCCGAACTCCTGGACGGAGAGGGCGGCGGTGAGCCCGGCGAAGGCGAGGCGGTCGGCGAGCGGCCAGCCGGCCAGGCTGCCGGTGACGAAACCGGCCACGAAGACGTCCCCGGCGCCGGTCGGGTCGAGGGCGGGCACCTCGATCGCGGGGACCTCGGCGCTCTCGCCGGTGCGCCGGTCGACGGCGTAGGCGCCGTCCTGGCCGAGGGTGACGACGGCGAGCGGGACGACCTCGGTGAGGGCGTGGGCGGCGGCGCGCGGGCAGGTGGTGCCGGTGTAGCGCATCGCCTCCTCGGCGTTCGGCAGGAACGCTTCGCAGTGGGCGAGGTCGGTGAGGGCGGCGAGGTCCCAGCGACCCGTGTCGTCCCAGCCGATGTCGGCGAAGACGCGGGTGCCGCAGGCCGCCGCGTGCGCGATCCAGGGCGCGGGGCGGCCCGGCGCGAGGGAGGCGACGGCGGCGAGCGCGTCCGGTACGCGGGCGGACTCCGGTTCCTGGGCGGAGTCGACGTGGCCGTGCGAGACCATCGTGCGCTCCCCCTCGTAGGCCATGGAGACGGTGACCGGGGAGTGCCAGCCGGGGACCCGGCGGGAGGGCCGCAGGTCGATGCCCTCGCCCTGTTCGAGCGCGTCCCAGCAGTACTCGCCGTAGTGGTCGTCGCCGAACGCGGCGGCGAGCGAGGTGCGCAGGCCGAGCCGGGCGAGGGCGGTGGCCATGTTGGCGACGCCGCCGGGGCTGGAGCCCATGCCCCGGGCCCAGGACTCGGTGCCGCGCACGGGGGCCGAGTCGAGGCCGGTGAAGATGATGTCGAGGAAGACGGTGCCGGTCAGGTAGACGTCGCACAGGGGGCCGTCGGCGGAGCGGATCGCGGCGAGGGGGTCGAGGGCGGCGGGCCGTTCCGTCCACTGCGGACGTTCGGTGCGCCGCGCCCGGTCGGTTCGCTGCGGTTCGTACGTGCTCACGGTGCGCTCCCCTTGCCTGGTGCGGGTCCGGACAGTGTGCAACATCTCGTGCGCACGGGCGGTGAGGTACGTTCCACCAGCATGAGGCTGACGATTCTGGGTGGCGGTGGGTTCCGGGTCCCGCTGGTGTACGGGGCGCTCGCGGGCGGGCGTGCGGCGGAGGTCACCGAGGTGACGCTGTACGACACGGACCCGGTGCGGCTGTCCGTCGTACGCGCGGTGGTCGACTCCGTCCCTGGCGGTCCCCCGGTGCGCACGGCCACCGATCTCGACGACGCGGTGCGCGGCGCGGACTTCGTGTTCTCCGCGATCCGGGTGGGCGGTACGGCGGGCCGGGTCGCCGACGAGCGGGTCCCGCTGGACGAGGGGGTGCTGGGCCAGGAGACGGTCGGCGCGGGCGGCATCCTGTACGGGCTGCGGACGGTGCCGGTCGCGCTGCGGATCGCGGAGCGCGTCAAGGCGCTCGCGCCCGGGGCCTGGGTCATCAACTTCACCAACCCGGCCGGCACGGTGACCGAGGCGATGGCGCAGGTGCTGGGCGACCGGGTCATCGGTATCTGTGATTCGCCGGTGGGGCTCGTACGGCGCGCGGCGCGGGCCGCGGGCGCCGATCCGGACACCGTGGCCTACGCCTACGTGGGGCTCAACCACCTCGGCTGGCTGCGGTCGTTGACGGCGGCGGACGGTACGGACCTGCTGGCGCGGCTGCTCGCGGACCGGGCGGCGCTGGAGTCCTTCGAGGAGGGGCGGCTGTTCGGCGCCGAGTGGCTGCGGGCGCTGGGCTCGCTGCCCAACGAGTACCTGCACTACTACTACTTCCGGCGGGAGGCGCTGGCCGCGGTGCGGGCGGCGGACCGTACGCGCGGGGAGTTCCTGGCCGAGCAGCAGGAGGCGTTCTTCGCGGCGGCGGCGCGCGAACCCGAGCGGGCGGCCGAGTTGTGGGAGCGGACCCGGCGGGAGCGCGAGGAGACGTACATGGCGGAGAGCCGTGCCGCGAGCGGGGGCTGGGAGCGCGAGGAGGAGGATCTCGCGGGCGGCGGCTACGACCGGGTGGCGCTCGCGCTGATGCGGGCCGTCGCGGGCGACGTGCGGGGCACGCGGCTGATCCTGAACGTGCGCAACGGTACGACCGTGCCCGAGCTGCCGGCCGACGCGGTCATCGAGACGGTGTGCGAGGTCGACGCGCGCGGCGCCCGGCCGGTGCCGTGCGCGCCGCTGGGCGAGGCGGAACTGGGCCTGATGCTCCAGCTGAAGGCGGTGGAGCGGGCGACGGTCGAGGCCGCGGTGTTCAAGGACCGTACGGCGGCGCTGCGCGCGCTGGCCCTGCACCCCCTGGTGGACTCCCCGGCGGTCGCGGACCGCATCCTGGAGCGCGTCGCCCGGTAGCGCCGCGACAGGCAGCGGTCGCCCCCTCCGCCGGCCGGATTCCGGTCGGATCACAGCCCCGCGCGTACCGGTTCACGCGCGGGGCTGTCCGGCGTGCGCCCGGTGACCGGGCGTGTGCGTCCGTGCGCTTGGCGTGCGCCGGGGCGGGGTGGCCGAGGTTCACGTGACCGGCGTACGCGCGGCGTAGACAGGGCGTAGACACCCGCCGTTCCAGGACTTCGTGAACACGTCCTCGACCTGCGGAAACGGTCGAGTTACCCGCTCACTTCACACCCAAACAAAACGTGATCCAGATCACACCTCCCCGGGTTCTCGTGCCGGGCGCGTGCTTGATACAAATTGCCTCGCGCACCCGTCGATCCGGCCGCAGAACCCGGCCCACGGTGGCGAACCCCCCTCTTCGCGTTGCCTTTTCGCGTACCCCTCCCGGGCACAGCCCTGCCTTCCGGCACCGCACGCCCCGGCCCCCCGCCCTGTCGCTCCGCACGCCTTGGAACAGCCCGTGTCCCCGCGCCCCGCCCGGCCCCTCGTCGCCCTGTTCACCGCCGGCTACCTCGCCTCGTACCTGCTCCCCACCATCGTCGGCCGCATCGGTTCCGGTCTCGGACTGAACCCGGCCGAGGCGGGTGTCGTGGGCAGCGGTCTGCTGCTCAGTTCCGCCGCGGCCGGTTTCACCCTCGCGGGCCGCGTGGAGCGGGTCGGCGCGCGCAGAGCGGCCCGCGTGGGCCTCCTGCTCGCGGCGGTCGGCTACGCGCTGGCCGCGCTCGGCAGCGACGTCCCCCTCGTCGTGCTCGGTACGGTCGTCGGCGGCTTCGGCTCCGGTACGGCGACGACGGTCGCGGCCTCCGGGATCGCCGCGCTGCGCGATCCGCACCGCGCCTCGACCGCCGGACTCCTCTCGGTCTCGGTGGTCGCGGGCGCCCTCTACCTGACCCTTCCTCACCTGGGCGGCGGACACCGGCTGCCGCTCGCCGCGATCGCGCTGGTCGCCGCCCTGGCCTGGCCCGCGACGCGGTCCCTGCCGACGGTGGGCCCGGCGGACCGGGCCCCGGCCCCGGCCGCCGCAAGGGCGTCCGCCCCACTCCCCTACCGCCGCTCGGGCCTGGTGCTCGCGGTGGCGATCGTGGGCTGGTCCATGGCGCAGAACGCGCTGTGGGGCGTGAGCAGCAGGATCGGCCAGGAGCAGGCCGGACTGGACGAGGTGACGGTGGGCGCGGTGTTCGCCGTGGCGCTCGGCTCGGGGCTGCTCGGGATACTCGGCGCGGGCGTGCTCGGCTCCCGGCTCGGCCGGGCGGTGCCGATCGGTGCCGGCACGGTGTTCATCGCGGGCTGTATCGCGGTCAGCGCCTCGGCGGACGGCCTCGGCGGTTTCGCGGGCGGCGAGATCCTGTGGAACACGGGCTACCCGGTGGTGCTGTCGTACCTCATCGGCCTGGCCGCCTCGCTGGACCCGCGCGGACGCTGGGCGGTCCTGGTCGGCTCGGCCTCCTCGCTGGGCGTGGCCTGCGGTCCGCTGAGCGGCAGTGTGCTGGTCGAGACGGTCGGCTTCGCGGGGATGGGGCTCGTGCTGTGCGCGGTCCTGCTGCTGCTCGCGGTGCCGCTGACGGCGGTCGCGCTGCACACCAGTGGGCGTCCGCTCGTGTTCGGCGCGGTACGGCGCAGGGGCGGGGCCGCGGCCGCGTTCGTGGCGGCCGGAGCGGGCGCCCCCTCGGGGACCGTTCCGCAGCTCGGCGCGCCCGAACAGCCGGTCACCGCGATCGCGGTGCCGGTCGCCGACCCGGCGCGCACCGCGTACGGCCCGGCCGGTCCGCGGCCGTCCGGCGGCTGACCGGCCGGCCGCGGACTCAGGAGAAACGGTTCGTCCCGGAGTTCGCCGGGGGCTCGCCGGCGAGCCCCGCCACGGGTTCCCCCGGGGGTTCGTCCCGGACGGCGGGCCGGGGCCCCTCAGCCGAAGTCGTGCGCCTCGACCTCGGCGAGGTAGCGGGCCCGCAGCTCCTCCTCGTCGTCGAGGAAGGCGGCCTCGAAGGAGTTGCGGGCCAGGGTCCGCAGCTCCTCGGGGCCCAGGCCCAGCGTCTCGCGCACGGCGCGGAAGTTGTCCTCGACGTAGCCGCCGAAGTACGAGGGGTCGTCGGAGTTGACGGTGCACTTGAGCCCGGCGGCGAGCATCGCGCGCAGCGGGTGCTCGGCGAGGGTGTCGACGGTGCGCAGCCGCACGTTGGACAGCGGGCACAGCGTGAGCGGCACGCCCTCGCGCACGAGCCGGGCGGTCAGCCCGGCGTCCTCGAAGGCGCGCAGCCCGTGGTCGATCCGCTCGACGCCCAGGACGTCGAGGGCCTCGGTGACGTACTGCGGGGGCCCCTCCTCCCCGGCGTGCGCGACGCGGCGCAGGCCGAGCGCGGCGGCCTTCTCGTAGACCTCGCGGAACTTCGCCGGGGGGTTGCCGACCTCGGCGGAGTCCAGTCCGACCCCGGTGATCAGGCCGAGGAAGGGCTCGGCCTCGGCGAGGGTGGCGAGCGCCGACTCGGCGGGCTGGTCGCGCAGGAAGCACATGATGAGCCGGCTCGACATGCCGTACCGCTCGCGGGCGCTCTCCAGGGCGCGGTGCAGTCCGTGGACGACGGTGGCGAAGGGCACGCCGCGCGCGGTGTGGGCCTGCGGGTCGAAGAAGATCTCGGCGTGCCGCACGCCCTGGGCCGCGGCCCGCTCCAGGTAGGCCCCCGCCAGTTCCTCGAAGTCCCGCTCGGTGCGCAGGACCGCCATCAGCTCGTAGTAGAGGTTGAGGAAGGACTGGAGGTCCTCGAAGGCGTAGGCGTGGCGCAGGGCCAGCTCGTCGTCGTGGCTCAGCGTCACGCCGTTGCGCGCGGCGAGGGCGAAGGCCAGCTCGGGTTCGAGGGTGCCTTCGATATGAAGGTGGAGCTCCGCCTTGGGGACGGGTACGGAAGAGGGCATCCCAGAATCGTACGGGAATGCGAGGCGGCACGGCCGGGGGCCTCGGCCGGTGCCGCGCCCGGGGGGGGGGGGGGTGAGCGGCGGGTTCAGCGGCGCGGCGGCACCGGTACCCGTTCCAGGTCCTCGGCGACGGTGAGCAGTCCGTCGTAGCCGGTGGCGCGGGCCTGCCGTTCGAAGACCGCGGGGTCGGGGTAGCGCTGCGAGAAGTGGGTGAGCACGAGGTGGCGTACGCCCGCGTCGCGCGCGAGGCGGGCGGCCTGCCCGGCGGTGAGGTGGCCGTGCTCGGTGGCGAGCGCGGCGTCCTCGTCGGTGAAGGTCGACTCGATGACCAGGAGGTCGCAGCCCTCGGCCAGCGCCTCGGCGCCCTCGCACAGCCGGGTGTCCATGACGAAGGCGAAGCGCTGCCCGCGCCGCACCTCGCTGACCTGTTCCAGGGTGACGCCGCGCAGGACGCCCTCGCGCTGGAGTACGCCGATGTCGGGCCCGGAGATCCCGTGCGCGGCGAGCGCCTCGGGGAGCATGCGGCGTCCGTCGGGTTCGGTCAGCCGGTAGCCGAAGGAGTCGACGGGGTGGCTGAGCGCGTGGGCCTCCAGGGTGTACGCGTCGGTCGTGGCGATCACCCCCGCGCCGTGGACGGGTTCGGGGGTGATGCCGACGCTCTCGTAGTACGCCGTGGAGTACCGCAGCCGCCGGAAGAACCGCTCCCCGCTCGCCGGGTAGTGGGCGCGGACGGGGTGCGGGACCCGGTCGAGGTTGATGCGCTGGATGATCCCGGCCAGGCCCAGCGAGTGGTCGCCGTGGAAGTGGGTGACGCAGATCCGGTGCAGGTCGGTCGCGGAGATCCCGGCGTACGACATCTGCCGCTGGCTGCCCTCGCCCGGGTCGAACAGGATGCCCTCGCCGTCCCAGCGCAGGACGTAGCCGTTGTGGTTGCGGCGGCGGGTGGGCAACTGGCTCGCGGTGCCGAGCACGACCAGTTCGCGGGAGGACACGGGCGGCTCAGCCGGGCGGCCACTGGAGGCCGCGGCCCCCGAGGACGTGGGCGTGGACGTGGAACACGGTCTGCCCGGCGCCCGAGCCGGTGTTGAGGACGATCCGGTAGCCGGACTCGTCGATCCCCTCCTGCCGGGCGACCTGGCCGGCGCTGCTCAGCACGTCGGCGCTCAGTTGCGGGTCGGCCGCGAGGGCGGCGGCGTTCGGGTGGTGCGCCTTGGGGACGACCAGGACGTGCGTGGGCGCCTGCGGGTTTATGTCGCGGAAGGCGAGGGTGGTGCCGGTGTCGAGGACGATGTCCGCGGGCACCTCCCCGGCGACGATCTTGCAGAACAGGCAGTCGGCCTGCGGTTCACCCGCCATGGTCCGGTGTCCTCCTCGCGGCTCGCGGACGTCACTCGGTGCCCACCCGGGCACTTCGTGCATCGTAGTCGCGCGCGCCCGCGCGGCACGGAGCCGGGTGCGGACGCTCAGCCCGGCTCGGGGAGCGGTTCGCCGGTCTCCAGCAGGGTCTTGAGGCTGGAGAGGATCACCGGCCAGCCCTCCTCGATCATGGGGCGCAGCAGTCCGCCGGGGGCGAGGCCCTCGTGCGTGAGACGCAGCCGCACCTGCCCGTACAGCGGTTCGATCGTCCAGCGCACCCGTGAGCGGGGTTCGGCGGCGAGGGCGGCGCGCGTCGCCTCGTCCACTCCGACGGCCGCCGCCCATTCCGGGGTGAAGGTGTGCCAGGTGTAGGCGAACTCGCGTCCGGGCACGGCGGCGAGGACGGTCTGCTCGGGGTGGGAGATGCGCACCCCGCGCTCCTGCCACACGACGGGGGCGCCCTCCTCGGCCTCGGTGATCAGCTCGGCGCCCCAGTAGACGGAGGTCTCGGCCGGGTCGGTGAGGGCCTGCCACAGCGCCTCGGGGCTCGCACGCAGGTACGAGGTGTACGTGAACGTCTCGCTCTCCATGGCCCCAGCCTTCCCCAGCGGACCGGGAGCGGCCAGCCGGGACGACCGGCGCGGGAGAAGGACCGGGGCCCGCCCCCCCACGTCGTGTGGGGGGGGGCCCAACAACAAAAGAGGAAAAACCACCCCCCCGCCGGGG